>PHCH01000003.1 GCA_002840785.1 Betaproteobacteria bacterium HGW-Betaproteobacteria-4
CATGACAACCCGCATTGCCATTGATTGCATGGGGGGTGACCACGGTCCGTCGGTGACGGTGCCTGCGGCCATTCAATTTCTTGCGGAGCATCCGTCAGCTAATCTCGTCCTGGTTGGCCAGGAAGATGTTTTGCGTCCGTTGCTCGGCGAGCATGCCAGCGATTCCCGCATTCGGCTCGTTCACGCCTCGGAAGTCGTTGGCATGGACGAGTCGCCGGCGCTCGCGCTGCGCAATAAAAAAGATTCGTCGATGCGTGTCGCTATCAACCAGATAAAGGAAGGCGCGGCTGATGCCTGTGTTTCCGCTGGTAATACTGGTGCGTTGATGGCGATATCTCGCTTCGTCCTGAAAATGTTGCCGGGAATTGATCGGCCGGCGCTTTGTGGGCCGCTGCCTACGGTCAATGGCCATACGCACATGCTGGATCTTGGTGCGAATGTCGATTGCACCCCGGAACATCTCTTGCAGTTCGGTGTCATGGCAGCGATGCTGGTCGCTGCCATGGAACACAAGGAAGCGCCGACGGTTGGTATCCTCAATATTGGCGAAGAAGAGATCAAAGGCAACGAAGTGGTCAAGGCGGCCGCTGAGTTGTTGCGTGCCTCCGGCCTCAACTTCATAGGCAATGTTGAGGGTGATGGCATCTATCGCGGCGATGCGGATGTCATCGTCTGCGACGGATTTGTTGGCAACGTTGCCCTTAAGACTTCCGAAGGTCTGGCCCAAATGCTGGCCTCGTCGCTACGCAACGAGTTCAAGCGTAACTGGCTAACTAAAATAGCTGCTCTCATTGCTATTTCGGTACTCAATAACTTCAAGAAGCGGTTTGATCATCGTCGCTATAACGGTGCGATCCTGCTCGGCCTCAAGGGCGTTTCGGTCAAAAGCCACGGATCTGCGGACGTGTTGGCTTTTGGTAACGCGATAGCTCGCGCCTACGATGCTGCAGAAAACCGTGTTTTGGAGCGCATTTCCAGCCGGTTGGCGCAAATGTCGCCAACTCCGGCTCCTGTTGTGGAGAATGTCTGAATGTACGCACGCTTGATCGGTACGGGTAGTTATCTCCCTGGCAACCCTGTGACAAATGATGATCTTGCTGCCCGTGGCATAGACACGAACGACGAGTGGATTGTTACTAGAACCGGTATTCGCAGTCGCCATCTTGCCGCTCCTGGTACGACATCCAGCGAACTTGGCTTGATTGCCGCCCAACGGGCGCTGGAAATGTCTGGTGTTTCCGCCGCCGATCTTGATCTGATCATTGTCGCTACGTCGACACCTGACTTCATTTTTCCAAGTACCGCCTGCCTGATCCAGGCAAATCTCGGCAACAAAGGTGCGGCAGCCTTCGATGTGCAAGCGGTATGCGCTGGTTTTACCTACGCTCTAGGTATTGCTGAAAAATTTATTCGTTCAGGTAGCCACAAAAGGGCACTGGTTATCGGTGCGGAAGTCTTTTCGCGCATTCTCGACTGGAACGACCGGGGTACCTGCGTTTTGTTTGGTGATGGTGCTGGCGCGATCGTGCTGGAGGCATCGGACAAGCCCGGCGTTCTAGCTACCGCAATGCATGCGGATGGCAGCCAGAATGGCATCCTGAACGTTCCCGGGCAGATTTGCGGAGGCCAGGTGACCGGTGATCCATTCCTGCGCATGGATGGACCGTCCGTTTTCAAATTCGCCGTTCGTGTTCTGGCTGACATTGCTGAAGAGGTTTGCCAGATTGCCGGCATTCAAACTACTGATGTCGATTGGCTTATTCCCCATCAGGCGAACATTCGCATCATAGAAGCGACGGGAAAGAAACTGGGCGTTGACCGCAACAAAGTGATTGTTACCGTTGATCGTCACGGTAATACCTCTGCAGCCTCGGTGCCGTTGGCGCTGGATGAGGCTGTGCGCGATGGGCGTATACAGCGCGGCCAGAAAGTATTGGTCGAGGGGGTAGGTGGCGGTTTTACCTGGGGCGCGGCCCTTCTCGAATTCTGAACCAGAGAACGAACTCATGTCTTTTGCATTCGTATTCCCCGGCCAAGGCTCCCAGAGCGTTGGCATGATGGCAGCCTACGGCGACTCCGCAGTCGTTCGTGCAACATTTGATGAAGCCTCGGCGGCGCTCGGCGATGACCTCTGGGCCATGGTTGCCGACGGTCCGGCTGAAACGCTCACCCAGACAGTCAATACTCAGCCGGTGATGCTGACCGCCGGTATTGCCACCTGGCGTTTGTGGCTGGACAAGGGCGGTAGAACGCCTGCGGTTGTTGCTGGGCACAGCCTCGGCGAATATTCAGCGCTGGTTGCTGCCGGCGTCATTGAATTCAAGGATGCAGTTCCGCTCGTTCGCCTGCGTGCGGCAGCAATGCAGGAAGCAGTGCCGGTCGGTACGGGTGCCATGGCGGCCATTCTTGGTCTCGACAACGCTGGTATCGCCGCCGCGTGTGCCGAAGCTGCGCAGGGCGAAGTGGTCGAGCCAGTCAATTTCAATGCCAACGGCCAAACCGTTATTGCCGGCCACAAGGCCGCTGTCGAGCGAGCCATGGAGGCCTGCAAGGCCCGTGGTGCAAAGATGGCCAAAGCCCTGCCGGTTTCAGCGCCTTTTCACTCTTCGCTGATCCGTCCGGCCGCTGACAAGCTTGCGGCCCGTTTGGCTGAGCTCACCCTGAATGTTCCGCAAATCCCGGTGATCAACAACGTTGACGTTGCCATCGAAAACGACCCGGGCCAGATCAAGGATGCGCTGATTCGTCAGGCCTACAATCCGGTGCGCTGGGTCGAGACTATCCAGTCGATGGCAGTGCTGGGGATTGCTACTGTCGCAGAATGCGGTCCGGGCAAGGTGCTGGCCGGTTTGACCAAGCGTTGTGCCGACGGTGTGGTCGGTGTCGCCTTGGCCGACGCAGCCTCGATCGAAGCCAATCTTGGCCTGGAGTAATTGATGCTGAACGACAAAATTGCCTTGGTTACAGGTGCCACCCGCGGTATCGGTCGTGCCATCGCTCTGGAATTGGGCAAGCAGGGCGCTACCGTGATCGGTACGGCAACCAGCGATGACGGTGCCGCGAAAATTTCGGCCTATTTGACCGAGGCGGGCATCAAGGGAAAGGGTGTTACGCTGAATGTGTGCGATGTCGCCCAGACCGATTCGGCGCTTGCCGATATCGCCAAGGAATTCGGCGCCATCACCATTCTGGTCAATAACGCAGGCATTACCCGCGACAATCTGACCATGCGTATGGGTGACGACGAGTGGGATGCGGTTATTGACACCAATCTAAAGGCTGTTTTCCGGCTGTCGCGTGGCGTCATGCGCGGCATGATGAAGGCGCGTTTCGGGCGTATCGTCAATATCTCCTCGGTTGTCGGTTATTCAGGCAATGCCGGGCAGGCCAATTACTGTGCTGCAAAGGCCGGCGTGGCTGGCCTGAGTCGTTCTCTGGCCCGCGAACTGGGTAGTCGCAACATTACGGTCAACTGCGTCGCGCCAGGCTTTATTGCCACCGACATGACGCACGCCTTGACCGAGGAGCAGAAGGTCGCCATGCTGGCGAGCATTCCGCTGGCCCGCGCCGGTACCCCGGAAGATGTGGCCGGTGCCGTCGGCTTCCTGGTTTCGCATGCTGCCTCATATGTCACGGGAACTACCGTGCATGTGAATGGTGGCATGTTCATGGATTGATTTCGCTAAGCCTCGGCTTTTGGTAGAATCACAACGTTTTTTTAATGGATAACATCGTAGAGCGCGTCAAGAAGATCGTCGCCGAACAACTGGGCGTGAACGAAGCGGACATCAAGAACGAGTCCTCCTTTGTGGACGATCTGGGCGCGGATTCCCTGGACACCGTTGAACTGGTCATGGCACTGGAAGAGGAATTCGAGACCGAAATCCCCGATGACCAGGCTGAAAAGATCACCACGGTCCAGCAGGCTGTCGATTTCATCCTCGCCAA
The DNA here is from genome assembly GCA_002840785.1 of Betaproteobacteria bacterium HGW-Betaproteobacteria-4. Classification (GTDB taxonomy): domain Bacteria; phylum Pseudomonadota; class Gammaproteobacteria; order Burkholderiales; family Rhodocyclaceae; genus Azonexus. The sequence continues at coordinate 3,949 of PHCH01000003.1, forward strand.
CAAGAAATAATCCAATTCTGGTTGACCCAGGCAAGGCCGGCCCCCATGGCCGGCCTTGCTACTTTTGCTTTCGGAGTGCACCTTGGCACGTCGCAGAGTCGTAATCACCGGCCTGGGCATCGTTAGCCCGGTCGGAAACACCGTCGAAGAAGCCTGGCAGAATATTCTTGCCGGCAAATCCGGTATTGCCGCTGTCACCAAGTTCGACACCACGACCTTCCCGGTTCAGTTCGCCGGCGAGGTCAAGAACTTTGACGTTACTCAATATATTTCCGCCAAAGATGCGCGCCGCATGGATGATTTCATTCATTTAGAAAACGTAGTCGATCTGGAACGTGTCGGCGTTGCCATCGGCTCAGGCATTGGCGGCCTGCCGTTGATCGAGGCGACCAAGGACGAATACAACGTCGGTGGCGTTCGTAAAGTGTCGCCGTTCTTCGTTCCCGGTTCGATCATCAACATGATTTCCGGCAACCTGTCGATCCAGTTTGGATTCAAGGGGCCGAATATCGCCCTGGTGTCTGCCTGCACGACCGGCACGCACTCCATTGGCGACGCGGCACGCATCATCGAATACGGCGACGCTGATGTCATGGTTGCAGGGGGCGCTGAATCCACGGTTTCTCCGTTGGGTATGGGTGGGTTCTGTGCCGCTCGGGCGCTATCGACACGCAATGACGATCCGTCTACGGCCAGTCGGCCATGGGACAAGGATCGCGACGGTTTTGTGTTGGGCGAGGGAGCTGGCGTCATGGTGCTGGAAGAGTACGAGCACGCCAAGGCACGTGGCGCCAGGATTTATGCCGAACTGGTTGGTTACGGCATGAGTGCCGATGCCTATCACATCACCGCGCCGAACATGGATGGTCCGCGCCGCTCCATGGTCAATGCGCTGAAGAACGCCGGTATTCAACCCTCTGATGTCCAGTACCTGAACGCTCACGGCACGTCTACACCGCTCGGCGACAAGAACGAGTCGGATGCAGTCAAGGCGGCTTTTGGTGATCATGCCCACAAACTGGTGGTCAATTCGACCAAGTCGATGACTGGTCATCTGCTGGGTGGTGCCGGTGGTATCGAGTCCTTGTTTACGGTCCTGGCCATTCATAACCAGATTTCGCCGCCGACGATCAATATTTTCAATCAGGATCCGGAATGCGATCTCGATTACTGTGCCAATGTGGCACGGCCGATGAATATTGAGTACGGGCTGAAGAACAACTTCGGCTTCGGCGGGACCAACGGGTCGCTGGTTTTCAAGCGCATCTAAGCGGGTTCGGCAGGACAACGAACGGTGCAGTTTCCGATAATCATCGGACTGCACCGTTCGCGCTTTCTCGATGTCATGCTTCTGTCGGCCCTCATTCTGGCCTGCGCAGCGATACTTTCCTTTGACTGCGTTCTGTCTGTTCAGGGCGGGCTGGTATTCATTGCCGTGTTGCTGGCAATTCAGGCCTGGCGGGCTCTGACGCCCTTTATCGACTCAATCAGGCTCGAGCGCAGTGGCGAGGTTTTTGTTGCCAAAGCCGGTGAAAACGATTTTGTCCAGGCGACGCTCAAGCCCGGGGCGACCATTCATCCCTGGCTGACTGTCATCCGCCTTGAAACGGCGGATGATGGCCCGGCGACGATCATTGCTACGGTCAACCGGAAAAATAGCGAAAATTTGAGACGCTTGCGGATGTTTATGCGCTGGCAGGCAAAGTTCAGCGGGGCGATCGACGACGCTTGAGCACTGTATTTTTCGCCTGCTTGGCCATTTCCGGGTAGTCCCTGGAAAAGTGCAGTCCCCGGCTTTCCCTGCGCTGCATGGCGCAACGAACGATCAGGTCGGCAGTGGCTACGAGGTTGCGTAATTCAATCAGGTCATGGCTGACCCGGAAGTTGGCGTAGAACTCCTCGATTTCGCGGCGTAACAAGCCAATGCGGTGCTTGGCTCGCTTCAGGCGCTTGGTTGTGCGGACTATGCCGACATAGTCCCACATGAAGCGGCGAAGCTCGTCCCAGTTGTGGGAAATGACCACCTCTTCATCGGCATCGGTCACCCGGCTTTCGTCCCACAGCGGCAAGGTCGGGAATGTCGAGGCATTGCTTGCCAGGATGTCCTTTACCGCAGCTTCAGCAAATACCAGGCATTCAAGCAGTGAGTTCGAGGCCAGCCGGTTTGCGCCATGCAGACCGGTGCAGGAGGCCTCTCCCGCGACATAGAGTCCGGCCACATCGGTGCGGCCGCGTAAATCGCTGACAATGCCGCCACAGGTGTAGTGCGCCGCCGGCACAACGGGAATGGGATCCTGCGCGATGTCGATACCGAGTTCCAGGCAACGCGCATGGATATTCGGGAAGTGATTGCGGATGAAATCCTCGCCCTTGTGGGAAATGTCGAGGAAAACGCAATCCAGGCCGCGTTTTTTCATTTCAAAGTCGATGGCGCGCGCCACGATGTCGCGCGGTGCCAACTCGGCCCGATCATCGTGTTCTGGCATGAACCGGGAGCCATCCGGCAGCCGAAGGAGGCCGCCTTCGCCGCGCACAGCTTCCGAAATCAGAAAGGATTTGGCTTGCGGGTGATAGAGGCAGGTCGGGTGAAACTGGATGAATTCCATGTTGGCAACACGACAGCCAGCCCGGTAGGCCATGGCAATGCCGTCGCCAGTCGAGGTGTCCGGATTGGTCGTGTAGAGATAGACCTTTCCTGCGCCCCCCGTCGCCAGCAGGGTATTGGGCGCCCCGATGGTGATGACTTCGCCGTCACGGTTGTTCAGGACATAGGCACCAAAGCAGCGTTTCTCTCCGGTACCCAGTTTGTCGCCGGTAATCAGGTCGATGGCGATATGGTCTTCCAGGATCGTGATATTGGGGTTGGCGCGAACCTTTTTGGTCAGCGTATCCTGAACGGCATGGCCGGTTGCATCGGCGACGTGAATGACGCGACGGGCGCTATGTCCACCTTCTCGTGTCAGGTGATAGCCGAGATCATCCTTGGTAAAGGGAACGCCCTGTTCAATGAGCCATTCAATGGCATGGCGGCCATTTTCGACAACAAAACGCGTTGCTTTTGCGTCATTCAGCCAGGCACCTGCAATCAAAGTGTCCTGGATATGTGCCTCGATCGAGTCGCGGCTATCGAGAACGGCCGCTATGCCCCCCTGAGCCCAGCCGGACGCGGAGTCTTCGAGGCTGCGCTTGCTGACCAGTGCGACACTGCAATTGGAGGAAGCGAGTCGCAAGGCGGCCGACTGGCCAGCCAATCCGCTGCCGATGATAAGTACGTCAAATTTCTGCACGCTGTTCTCTATAAGAGTAATTTTGCGGCAAATATAGCATGCAGCAAACGATTCATCCGGTTACAGACGGTCACAATTAGGGATAATTACCTATCGGTGGCTTGAAAATGGCTGCGCTATACTTCGGCCATAAAGAAAGCAACAACCAAACCCCAGGGAAAACGAGAGCCATGAGTGAGCGCGAAATCGATCAGGTGCTGATCCGGCCGAGGTCGAGGATGTCTCGCAGGAAGCTTTCATCAAGGCCTATCGGGCATTGCCGTCATTCAGAGGCGACAGTGCCTTCTATACCTGGCTCTACCGTATCGGCATCAATACCGCCAAGAACTACCTGGTATCACAGGGACGGAGGGCGCCGACCACGACCGAATATGACAACGATGAGGCGGAAACTTTCGATGACGCGTCGCAGTTGCGCGACATCAATACCCCGGAGAGCCTGTTCCTGACCAAGCAGATCGGGCAAACGATCAACGCTGCCATGGATGCCCTTCCGGAAGAGTTGCGCACCGCCATTGTGTTGCGTGAAATCGACGGAATGTCCTACGAGGAGATCGCCGGCATCATGGATTGCCCTATCGGCACGGTGCGTTCCAGAATTTTTCGCGCCCGCGAGGCAGTGTCGGCCAAGTTGCGGCCCCTGCTTGACACGGCGTCAGACAAGCGTTGGTAGGCATGAGTACTGAGCAAACGACCATCAAGGCGGTTGTCCGCAGCCTGGACGGGCGGTTCGCCAATGTCGAGGTCGAGCAGGGTGGTTGCGGGCGTTGTCACGAAAAAGGCGGGTGCGGAGGCCAGCAGCTTACCCAGATGTTCTGCAGCGGACCTAAAACCCACAGGGTTGAAAACACGTTCTCTGCCGAGGTCGGAGATCGCGTGACAATCGCTATTGCCGCCGGCAGTGTGAGCCGCACTGCCAATTTTGCCTATATTTTGCCGTTGACCGTAGCAATTGCCGGCGCAGCGCTTGGCGCGTCGTTCGGTGGTGATGTTAGCGCCATGATCGGCGCAGGAGTTGGACTCAGTGTTGCATTCCTGTACGTTATTGCCCGTTCGCGTCGCAATACCGGGAATTCGGCTGAACGCCCCCGTATCATTTCCCGTTCCTGAATGAATTCTGATCGTCCTGTTTTCCTTTTGCTTTTTCAGTTCGCTGGTCATGGCCCAGACCCGCGGTCTGCCCGATTTTTCAGAGCTGGCTGAGAGGCAGGGCCCGGCCGTGGTCAATATCAGTACGACTCACGTGGTCCGCGGCCAAGCCCAGATGATGCCGTTTCCATTCGACGAAAGCGATCCGGCTTTCGAGTTTTTCAAACGCTTCATTCCCCGCCATCCAGGCGGTGCCGTGCCACGAGACTTTGAAAACAAGTCGCTGGGTTCAGGCTTTATCGTCAGTGGCGACGGCTACATCCTGACCAACGCCCACGTCGTCGATGGTGCCGATGAAGTCACCGTTCGGCTCACCGACAAGCGGGAATTCAAGGCGAAGACCATTGGCGCCGACAAGCGAACGGATGTTGCGCTGCTCAAGATCGACGCAACCGATCTTCCCGTCGTCAAACTGGGTGATCCGGCGCAACTCAAGGTCGGCGAATGGGTGGTCGCGATCGGCTCCCCGTTTGGCTTCGAGAATTCCGTAACGGCCGGCATCGTGTCCGCCAAGGGGCGCTCGCTGCCGCAGGAGAACTACGTTCCGTTCATTCAGACCGATGTCGCAATCAACCCGGGAAATTCCGGTGGTCCGCTATTCAACATGCGCGGCGAGGTGGTCGGTATCAATTCACAGATATACAGCCGTAGCGGCGGCTACATGGGGGTTTCCTTTGCCATTCCCATCGACGTGGCAATGGAGATCCAGGGGCAGCTACGGGCATCAGGCAAGGTCAGTCGCGGTCGTCTTGGCGTGGTGATTCAGGAAGTCAACAAGGAGCTTGCCGAGTCGCTGGGATTGGGAAAAGCGATGGGGGCCGTGGTCAACTCGGTTGAAAAGGGTGGTCCGGCCGACAAGGCGGGGATCGAGGCTGGCGACGTGATCCTCCGATTCGACGGAAAAGCCATCAACAATTCAGCCGATCTGCCTCGTATGGTGGCTAGCACTCGCCCGGGAACGCGCTCTGTCGTACAACTCTGGCGCAAGGGGGCAAGTCGCGAAATCGGGGTGGTCATCGGCGAAGTGCCTGACGACAAACTAGCCAGCGCCAAGCCGCAACGCGGTAACCGGTCGGTCGAGCAACCGGCCAATCGCCTCGGTCTGGTGGTCAGCGAATTGACGGCAGACCAGAAGCGCGAACTAAAAATGACTTCCGGTTTGCTGATTGAAGATGTTCGTGGCACCAGCGCGCGCACCGACCTGCGTCCGGGTGACATCATCATTGCGCTCATCAGCAAGGGAGCGACGACGGAGGTCAGGACAGTAGAGCAATTCAACAAGCTCCTTTCCCGATTCGACAAGGGGAGCAACATCACGCTGTTGATCCGGCGCGGTGAAATGCAGACCTTCATTTCCATCAAGGGTATCAATGGCAATTGAGCTGACCTTGATGAGCCGTCACTATTGCCACCTCTGTCACGACATGGAGGCGGCATTGGCCCCGTTGATCGAGGAGTTTGGCGCTGTCGTCACAGTGCTCGACGTCGATGCCGATCCGGCCCTTGAAACACGCTACGATGAATTGGTGCCAGTGCTGCTGCATGGCGAAACAGAGCTATGCCATTACTTTCTGGACGAGGCCAAAACCCGTGAATATTTGGCTGGAATCCGCTAAAATCGGGGGTCTTCTGAAAAGGGAAGGGCGCCGGACAGCGCCCTTTTTTACTGGCTGTACCCTGTTTGACCAGTGCCTTAGCTTCGTCGCGCAGTTGTCGCGCCTGTGCCGCTTTGATAGCCGGATATTCGCCGATGGCATACAGACTTTCCTTGCCTTCCAGACGGAAACGATAGCGCCAGTGCTTACCGCCGGACGGTGTGATTTCGAGGTACAATCCGCCCCCGTCCGTAAGCTTAACTGGCTTGCCTTCCGGCTTGGCGTTCTTGATCTTGGTATCGGTCAGCATTTCCACTCCAATGCAGGTTTAGTGCGTAGCGTCTCTCGAAAACCCATGTCAATAGGGCGTTACAGAGAAATTTGCGGGTAGATTGAATGAAGGGTTTTTAACATACCCGCTTTTCTACCCGCATTCTGTTGAGCTTGCTTGAGACGACCTGAAACAATATGAGATTAAAAGTGTATATAAAACAGTTGGTTGCGTTGATTAATGATACCCCTTGCGGCCAACTGAGGCAAGTCTAAGCCCTATGGATCATATTAGAAACTTCTCGATCATCGCGCATATCGACCACGGCAAATCGACCTTGGCCGATCGCATCATTCATCTTTGTGGCGGCCTTTCTGATCGCGAGATGGAGGCCCAGGTTCTCGATTCGATGGACATCGAGCGCGAGCGCGGTATCACCATCAAGGCGCAGACTGCAGCCCTGAGCTACAAGGCACGTGACGGCAAGGTATACAACCTGAACCTGATCGACACGCCGGGACACGTCGACTTTTCCTACGAAGTGTCGCGCTCCCTGTCGGCATGCGAAGGTGCGTTGCTGGTCGTCGACGCCTCGCAGGGCGTCGAAGCGCAAACTGTCGCCAACTGCTACACGGCTCTCGAACTCGATGTCGAAGTCGTGCCGGTGCTCAATAAAATCGATCTGCCATCGGCTGATCCTGACAATGCTCGCCAGGAAATCGAAGACGTGATCGGCATCGATGCTTCCGAGGCGGTGCTCGCTTCGGCCAAGACGGGCCTTGGCGTCGCCGATATTCTGGAAGCCGTGATTGCCAAGGTGCCGCCGCCCAAGGGCGACCTGACGGCGCCCTTGAAGGCACTGATCATTGATTCCTGGTTCGACAACTACGTTGGTGTGGTCATGTTGGTCCGCGTCGTCGATGGCCAGATCCGTTCCAAGGACAAGCTGCATTTCATGGCTACCGGCTCCAACCAGCTATGCGAGCAAGTGGGCGTATTCACCCCGAAGTCGCTGCCACGCGATGCACTGCGCGCCGGCGAAGTCGGCTTCGTGATTGCCGGCATCAAGGAGCTAACCGCTGCCAAGGTCGGAGATACCATTACCCATACCGACCGCAAGGCGAGTGCGGCTTTGCCTGGTTTCAAGGAGATCAAGCCGCAGGTGTTCGCAGGTCTCTATCCGGTCGAGTCCAACCAGTACGACTCGCTGCGCGAATCGCTGGAAAAATTGAAACTCAATGATGCCTCGCTGCAATACGAACCGGAAGTATCACAAGCGCTCGGCTTTGGCTTTCGTTGTGGCTTCCTTGGGTTGCTGCACATGGAAATCGTTCAGGAACGCCTGGAGCGTGAATTCGATCAGGATCTGATCACCACCGCGCCAACTGTCGTCTACGAAGTCGTCCAGCGCGATGGCAGCGTCATCCAGGTTGAAAATCCGGCCAAATTGCCCGAAGTTAGCAAGGTCGAGGAAGTCCGCGAGCCGATCATAACGGCGACTATTTTCGTTCCGCAGGACTATCTCGGGAACGTCATCACGCTGTGCAACCAGAAGCGAGGTAATCAGGTCGACATGCATTACCACGGCCGTCAGGTGAAGTTGGTTTATGAAATGCCGATGGCCGAAGTCGTCATGGATTTCTTCGACAAGTTGAAGTCGTGCTCAAAGGGCTATGCTTCCCTTGATTACGATTTCAAGGAGTATCGCGCCGCCGATGTTGTGAAACTCGACATTCTGATCAACAGCGAGAAGGTCGATGCCTTGTCGCTGATCGTACACCGCTCCAACTCGCAATATCGTGGTCGCGAACTGGCTTCGAAGATGCGCGAACTCATTCCGCGCCAGATGTACGACGTGGCGATCCAGGCCGCAATCGGCTCGCACATCATCGCTCGCGAGAACGTCAAGGCGATGCGTAAGGACGTTCTGGCCAAGTGTTACGGTGGCGACATCTCCCGCAAAAAGAAACTGCTGGAAAAGCAGAAGGCCGGCAAGAAGCGCATGAAGCAGGTCGGTAGTGTCGAAATCCCGCAGGAAGCATTCCTGGCTGTTCTGCGTGTCGATAGCTGAGAATAGTGATGAACTTTGCCCTGATTTTATTTGTTCTGCTGGTCATTACTGGTGTCTTGTACGCAATAGATGTCCTGAAATTCAGGAAATTGCGCGCGAAGGACGCCAAGGAGCCGCTTTGGGTCGAGTGGGGCGCTGGCTTCTTCCCGGTCATCCTGATCGTATTCGTGCTCCGCTCCTTTCTTTTCGAGCCGTTCAAGATTCCTTCCGGGTCCATGATTCCAACCTTGCTGGTCGGCGATTTCATCCTGGTCAACAAGTTCACCTACGGAATCCGTTTGCCGGTGATCAACAAGAAGGTCATTGATATCAACTCGCCGCAACGGGGCGATGTCATGGTATTTCGCTACCCGGAAGATCCCTCGCTTGATTACATCAAGCGTGTCGTGGGTTTGCCCGGCGACACAGTTTCTTACCAGAACAAGCGACTGACCATCAATGGTCAGCCAGTGGCCACGCAAAAGGTTGATGATTACCTCCACCCGGAGCGACTATATTATTCCGAGCAATTCCAGGAAAAATTGGGTGAAGTCGACCATCGGGCGCTGAACGATGCTGGGGCGCCCGCATTTATTCCGGATGCAGCCCGCTTTCCGTACCGCGAAAATTGCACTTACAATGCTGCTGGCGTTACATGCACCGTGCCGGCCGGCCATTACTTCATGATGGGTGACAATCGCGACAACAGCCGCGACAGCCGCGCCTGGGGTTTTGTACCCGAAGCAAACATTGTGGGCAAAGCATTTTTCATCTGGTTGAATTTCAGCGATTTCAGCCGAATTGGTTCATTCAGATAAGGGGATGTGATGAAAAACCAACGTGGCGTTGCCCTGTCCGGGCTGTTGTTTTGGAGCATTGTTCTTATTTTGGTGGCAGTGCTGGGCATGAAAGTGGCGCCAACTTTCATCGAGTATCAGAAAATCGTAAAAGACATCAAGGCGACAGCTGCGAAAGCCGGTCCTGAGTCAACTGTTGCCGAAATTCGTTCCTCTTTTGACAAGTTCGCGGACATCGACATGCTTGAGTTCAAGGGCCGCGATCTGGATATTTCAAAAGATAACGGCAGGATCGTCATCTCCTTCGAGTATGAAAAGCGCATCCCGCTTTTCTGGAACGTCGGCCTTGTAATCGACTACAAGGGGTCGACTGCGAACTAAGGCATGACTGCATCGTCTGTCGCCCGTCAACTTGGTCACTCGTTTTCTGATCCGCTGCTGCTGCGGACCGCGCTGACCCATCGCAGCTTCGGCACTCCGAATAACGAACGCCTCGAATTCCTCGGCGACGGGATTCTCGATTGCGCGATAGCTGCCGCCTCAGGAAGCCTTGCACCAGCTGGCGCTTGGCCTGAATGTTGGCGGTGCCCTGCGTCTTGGCGAGGGGGAATTGAAAAGCGGCGGGGCGCTGCGTCCTTCCATCCTGGCCGATGCCCTTGAAGCGCTGTTCGGTGCCATCTATCTTGATGCTGGGTTTTTGGCGGCCCAGGCTGTCATCGACAGGCTCTATGCCCCTTTGCTGGCGACGCTGAAGCCTGGCGAATTTCAGAAGGATGCCAAAACACGTCTGCAGGAGTGGCTGCAGGGGCGGAAGAAGCCGTTGCCACGTTATCAACTTCTGGAAGCCACCGGCGCCGCCCATGAGCAGCGTTTCGAGGTGGCTTGCCAAATCGAATCCCCTTCCTTGCGCACCGTCGGCCATGGCCCAAGCCGGCGGATCGCCGAGCAGGTCGCTGCCGACAAGGCGCTGAAAGAACTGACCGCATGAAAAAATTTCGTTCCGGATACATCGCCATCGTTGGTCGTCCCAATGTTGGCAAATCGACGCTGCTCAACAAGCTGATCGGAGAAAAGATCAGTATTGTCTCGCGCAAGGCGCAGACTACGCGTCACCGGATCACCGGCATTCTGACCAAGGATGACGCGCAATTCGTTTTTGTCGATACGCCCGGTTTTCAGACGAAATACTCCAATGCCCTGAATCGCGCGATGAATCGTGGTGTCACGCAAACCCTGAGTGATGTCGACGTCGTCATCTTCGTTGTCGAAGCCGGGCGTTACGATGCCAAGGACAAGGCTGTAGTTCGCCTGCTGCCCAAGGACAGGCCCGTTATCCTGGTGGTGAACAAGACGGATTTGCTCAAGGACAGGGCTGCCCTCCTGCCTTTTTTGGCCGAAGTATCGGCCGATCACGATTACGCGGCCATCGTGCCGGTCAGTGCAGCCAAGGGCCGACAGACCGACGATTTGCTGAACGAGGCGAAGAAGCATCTGCCCAACGATGGTCTGATGTTCCCGGAAGACGATCTGACCGACAAGAGCGAACGTTTCCTCGCTTCCGAATATATCCGCGAAAAGGTCTTCCGTCTGCTTGGCGACGAACTGCCATATGCCACGGCTGTCGAAATCGAACGCTTTGAAACGGAAGGTGATCTGCGCCGGATTTTCGCCGCCATCGTGGTTGACCGTGAGGGCCACAAGGCAATCGTCATCGGCAAGGGCGGCGAACAACTCAAACGCATTGCCTCTGAAGCGCGGCAGGACATGGAGCGCTTGTTCGACGGCAAGGTTTATCTCGAAATCTGGGTCAAGGTAAAGTCGGGCTGGAACGATGACGAGCGCCTGCTGAAGAGCCTCGGCTACGAATGAACCTGCGCAGCAAAGTCGACGGCCAGCCGGCTTACGTTCTGCACAGTTATCCCTTTCGGGAAACCAGCCTGATTGTTGAAGTTTTTTCCCGCGATTTCGGGCGGATGGCCTTGCTGGCGCGCGGTGCGCGCCGACCGCGTTCGGCGATTCGCGGGGTGTTGATGGCCTTTCAGCCGCTGGAGCTTGGTTGGGCCGGCAAGGGCGAAGTGCTGACCCTGATGAAGGCGGAGTGGCAGGGCGGACAACCGCTGCTTGCAGGTGAGGCATTGTTCTGCGGCTATTACCTCAACGAACTGCTGATGCACCTGTTGCCGCGCGAAGATGCGCACGAGCAGCTATTCGCCCATTACACCAAAATGCTGGCCCGACTGGCTTCGGATCCATCAGGTAAATCCCGCGAAGCAGATTTGCGCAGCTTCGAAAAGGCGCTTTTGCAGGAATTGGGCTATGGCCTGACACTCACTCACGATAGCGCCGGCAGCCCGATTCTCCCGGAAGCGTTTTACACTTACCGCATGGAACAGGGGCCGGTTCGCCTCGAACATGACGAAGCGGCGGCCCAGGTCGTCATTGGCAAGACCTTGCTTGACCTCGAGGCCGAAGACTTTTCAGACCCGCGTTCGCGCTACGAAAGCAAGGCCTTGATGCGCACGCTGATGGCCTATTACCTGGCTGGCAAGGAATTGGAAACACGCAAGATATTCAAGGAGCTGCAAGAATTATGATTGAACTTGGTGTCAATATCGACCACGTGGCGACCATTCGCCAGGCCCGCCGGACTTACGAGCCGGACCCGGTCTGGGGGGCAGTGGAAGCTCATCTGGGCGGGGCGGATGGTATCACCGTCCATCTACGTGAAGATCGTCGCCATATTCATGATGCAGACGTCCGTCGCTTGCGCGAAACGACCCAGATAAAACTCAATCTCGAAATGGCAGCGACTGATGAAATGGTCGATATTGCCTGTACCCTCAAGCCGGAAATGGCCATGCTGGTTCCCGAAGGGCGCCATGAGGTGACGACTGAGGGTGGCCTTGACATCCTAGCGCAGGAAGCGCGATTGAAGGATGTCATCTCGCGCCTTGCCGATGCTGGCATCGTGACCAGCGTATTCATCGATGCCGAGGTGGCGCAAATCGAAGCGGCCGCACGGATTGGCGCTAGCGTCTGCGAAATCCACACCGGACCCTATGCCCACGCCTTTTACGACAAAGGCCGCGATGCCGAAGCCCCGGCCGTGCTCGCCGAACTCGATAAAGTCCGTGTGGCCGGGCAGGCTGTCCGTCAGCTCGGCATGCGCTTCAATGCCGGGCATGCGCTCAATTACTACAACGTTCAGCCCATCGCCAGACTGGCCGGCATACGCGAGCTGCACATCGGCCACGCTATCGTCAGCCGCGCCATTTTCGTTGGCCTGCGCGAGGCAGTCCGCGAAATGAAAGCCTTGATGCGCGAAGCAGCCAAGTCGCCTGAATGATTTACGGCATCGGCACCGACATCGTCGCCGTTTCCCGCCTACGCGGCATGTGGGAGCGGCATGGCGACAGGGCAGTGGAAAAGCTTCTGGCACCGAATGAAATCGAGGAATTTGCCAAGGCTGCGGACAAAGGTCGCTTTCTCGCCAAACGTTTCGCCGCCAAGGAGGCCTTCAGCAAGGCGCTGGGCACGGGGGTGCGACCACCGGCAACATTGACGGCGATTGCGGTCGGCCATGACGATCTGGGCAAGCCGGAACTGCACTTCCACGGTCAACTGGAAAAAATGCTCAAAACCAAAAACCTGATCGCCCATCTTTCGATCAGCGACGAAGCCGAATATGCCGTCGCCTACGTCATTCTGGAGCACGCATGACGCATTTGCCGCTCGGCCCGCTGATGATCGACATCGCCGGCACTGAACTGACCGATCTCGACTGCGAACGGCTTTGCCATCCGTTAGTCGGTGGAATCATCCTGTTCTCACGGAACTATGCCGATCCGGAACAGTTATCTGCCTTGACCGCGGCCATTCACGCCCTGCGCACGCCGGCTCTGCTGATTGCCGTCGATCACGAAGGGGGCAGGGTGCAACGCTTCCGCGATGGGTTTACCCGTTTACCGGCCATGGCCACCCTCGGAAAACTTTGGGATGAAAATCCCGAAAATGCGCTCGCTGCTGCGCGTCAGGTCGGTTACGTACTGGCCGCTGAACTGCGTGCCCGCGGTGTCGATTACTCCTTCACGCCGGTCCTCGATCTCGACTATGGCCCGTCACGCGTCATCGGCGACCGGGCCTTCCATCGCCAGCCAGCGGCGGTCGTCGCCTTGGCCGCCGCTCTTGGCGAAGGTTTGCATCTGGCCGGAATGGGCAGCTGCGGCAAGCATTTTCCCGGGCACGGTTACGTCATTCCCGATTCGCATGTCGAATTGCCGGTCGATGATCGCAGCTTCGAGGCCATGCAGGAAGACATCCTTCCTTACCGGAAAATCGCGCTGGACGGGGTCATGGCCGCCCATGTCATCTACAACTGCGTCGACTGTAATACCGCTGTATTTTCAAATAAATGGATTGATTATTTAAGAAACGACATTAAGTTTAATGGGGTCGTTTTTACCGATGATTTGTCTATGGCCGGGGCTGGCGTGGTCGGTGACATGCTCAGCCGTGTCGAGACCGCCTACAACGCGGGCTGCGACATGCTGCTCGTGTGCAATGCGCCGGACGTCGTCGGCGACGTGCTCGCAAACTGGAAGCCGGCAATCGATCCGGTCCGTGGCCAGCGGGTCGAGGCATTGATTCCTCATTCTTCCGCCAAGGACTGGCAAGCGCTGCAATCCGATATCGCCTATATCGCAGCCCGGCAGACCATCGCAAAACTGATGGCCTGAAATGCATTCGGGCAGCCTAAGCTGCCCGAATTAAACACTGAAGAAGCCGCGGATTACTTGACGCGGTTCTTGTATTCGTCAGTACGGGTGTCGATTTCGATCTTGTCGCCAATGCTGACGAAAGCCGGAACCGGCAGCTCGAAACCGGTAGCCAGCTTGGCCGGCTTCATGACCTTACCCGAAGTGTCACCCTTGACGGCTGGCTCGGTGTAAATCACCTCGCGCACGACGCTGTTCGGCAGTTCGACGGAAATGGCCTTGCCGTTGTAGAAAACAACTTCGCAAGCCAGCCCGTCTTCCAGATACTTCAGTGCATCGACCATGTTTTCGGCTTCGACTTCGAACTGCTCGTAGTCGGCATCCATGAACACGTACATCGGGTCGGCGAAGTAGGAATAGGTTACTTCCTTCTTGTCGAGGATGACTTGCTCGAACTTGTCGTCAGCCTTGTAAACCGCTTCAGAAGCGGCTCCGGTCAACAGGTTCTTCAGTTTCATTTTGACAACAGCGGCATTGCGGCCGGACTTGTTGTATTCGCTCTTCTGAACGACGAGCGGGTCGGCACCGACCATGATGACGTTGCCGGAGCGGAGTTCCATTGCGGTTACGAGTGCCGTAGCCAAATCAGGCCTCGTTGCCAGCAATTCAGCCCAATGCCTGTTGTGGTGGGCGATATCGGCCCTGCTGTTGACGAAACCATCCCAGGCCGATGCGACATTGCCACCAAGATTCCAGGCCACGAACATCCTGCGTAGCGCGGATTCTGTCGGCGTATCCAAACCCCTGCAGTAGCAGTCGAGAAATGCCTCCAGTTTGGCCAGGTGCGCTCCATCGTCCTGCGGATAAGCCTGCCAGACGAATGGCTTGCCAGCCCACTGGGCGCGCACGAACGAATCTTCACCTCTGACGAAATTGACGTCGCAACGCCACAGCAGACGATCGAATTCGTCGATAGGCATGAAAGGAATCGGCTGCACCCGCGTCTTGCCAAGCTGCCATGGCCCAACGCCACCCAAATGCGATTGCACTGCGGTCAATGGTTTGCCCGGCGGAACATGGCATAGAGCCGCAATGCTGGAGTTGCTGAAAGCGTCGAGCAACGCAGCAACCGGCGCCGTGTCATAACAGAACAGGCTGATTTCCAGCGGTTTTGTAAGCGGGGCTCCGGATGTCGCCCGGTCTCGCTCAGCAAGCAAGCCCGTTTCCCGCAACAGGCCACCACTATTTTCAGAAAACCCCGGGAAAAAGAAATATTTAACCAAGGGCAAAGAAGAGTGGGGTGACGCCATGCCGTGGCAGCCATCCGCCCAGGATTCAGCCGTCAGGTATTCGAGATTGATCCAGCACGGCTTGGGCAAGGACCGACTCATCGAGGCCAGGTAGGCAGGCGGAAGTTCGCAGGCGAACGCCTCGATAACGACATCGGCGACCCGGTCGACCGTTGTATTCTCGACCCAGTGCCGAATTTCAACGCCTTGGCAGGACTGCTTTGTCTTTGTCGGGGCGACTGAAGGACACAAGGGTTGCAGGCTGCTCAGATCGTCTACCCACAAACGCACGTCACGGCCATGCTCAGCTACCAGTTGTCTGGCCAGGCGCCAGCAAACCCCGATGTCGCCGAAGTTGTCGATAACCCGGCAAAAGATGTCCCAATGAAGCTGCATGGCCGCCATGCTAACATTCCCGCCATGTCAATATTTCACGATCCCACCAGCTGTACAGCCTGTCCACGACTGGCCGAGCACCTTGCCAACATTCGTCAACGCGACCCCGATTGGCACGCGCTGCCGGTACCCGCCTTTGGCCCGCTTGATGCAGAACTGCTTGTCGTCGGCCTCGGCCCAGGCGAAAAAGGGGCCAACCGGACCGGTCGCCCCTTTACCGGAGACGTTGCCGGGGAATTGCTCTACCCCGCGTTGCATCGCTTCGGCTTTGCCAGCCAACCAGAGCCTCTGGGGGCCGATCACTGGGCCAACCCGGCCATGCATCTGAGCAACTGCCGCATAACCAATGCCGTGCGTTGCCTGCCTCCGGCCAACAAGCCGACAACGGCTGAAATTCGCCAATGCAACAAGCACTTGAAGAACGAACTAGCTGCGATGCCCAGACTCAAGGTTATCGTTGCTCTGGGGGCCATCGCCCACCAGGCGTTGCTGTGGGCTTACGAGCTCAAACTCAAAGAGTTCACTTTTGGCCACAATATCAGTCATGTATTGCCAGACGGCCGAATTCTCGTCGACAGCTACCATTGCAGTGGCTACAACTGGCGCACTGGCAGGCTTTCCCGCGAGAGCTTCGAGGCCGTGTTCGCCGGGGTCAAGTCCCACCTCGCCTGACTTCGTGCGATGAGTTTTGACGCCAAGGCCTTTCTGGCCACGCTGACCGAATTGCCCGGCGTTTACCGGATGCTGGACGCCGGTGGCGTGGTTTTGTATGTCGGCAAAGCCAAGAACCTCAAGAAGCGGGTTTCGTCGTATTTTCGGGAAAATGTTTCCAGCCCGCGCATCGCGCACATGGTCAGCCAGATTGCCACCGTGGAAACCACGGCAACACGCACCGAAGCCGAAGCGCTGTTGCTTGAAAACAATCTTATCAAGTCGCTTTCACCGCGCTACAACATCCTTTTCCGCGACGACAAGTCCTACCCCTACATTGTTCTGACCAGGGGCGAGTTTCCTCGGCTCGGCTTCTTCCGCGGCAATCCCGATCGCAAGGCCGATTACTTTGGCCCTTATCCGTCAAGTTGGGCAGTTCGCGACAGCATCCATTTGATGCAAAAGATGTTTCGCCTGCGTACCTGTGAAGAATCCGTATTTGCAAACCGCTCCCGACCATGCCTTCTCTACCAGATCAAACGCTGCAGCGGGCCGTGCGTCGGATTGATCTCGCCGGATGATTACGCAACAGACGTTCAACTGGGTTCCATGTTTCTGCTCGGCAAACAGCAGGAAGTCGCCAAGCGCCTGAACCAGGCGATGGAGACAGCTTCCGCCCGCCTTGCCTTCGAACAGGCGGCGGTGTACCGGGATCTGATCCAGTCACTGCATCAGGTGCAGGAAAAACAGTTTGTTTCAAGCAGCAAGGGAGAAGACATCGACATCCTGGTCGCCCACAAGGAAGCAGGTCAACTATGCGTAAACCTGGCCATGGTTCGGGGCGGTCGGCATCTCGGCGACCGGCCATTCTTTCCTGTCAATGCCTGGGAATCCGAACCTGCCGAGGCGTGTGCTGCCTTCGTTCGTCAGCACTACGCTGTTCATCCAGCCCCGTCGCGCCTGCTCATTCATCCCATGCCGACCGAAGATGAGCCGGGTGAAAGCGAAGCAGTGCTGGCCGAACTGGCTGGACGCCCGGTGCCTGTGATACAGGCGCGCAGCCTTTCCCACAAAGCCTGGGTCAGTATGGCGCTGCAGAATGCCAAGCTGGCGATTCTGGCGCGCAGTCAGGCGACCGCTCAGCAGGAAAAACGTCTCGCTGCCCTTCAGGATGCATTGCAATTACCGGAACCCATTGTTCGCATCGAGTGTTTCGACATCAGTCATACGATGGGCGAGGCCACTGTCGCCTCCTGTGTGGTCTACCACCAAAACTGCATGAAAAACGCGGACTACCGGCGTTTCAATATTCGTGACATAACACCCGGCGATGACTATGCAGCCATGCGCCAAGCCGTCAGTCGGCGTTATGACGGCATAGCCACAGGGGAGGGCGCTGCGCCTGACCTGATTTTGATCGACGGTGGAAAAGGGCAGGTTGCATCCGCCTTTGCCGCGCTTGCCGATCTCGGACTGAGTCATTTGCCGATGATCGGTGTAGCCAAAGGCGAAGGACGCAAGCCGGGCCTCGAATCCCTCATTTTCCCGGATGACCGCGAGTCGTTACAATTGCCGGCGGAACACCCTGCGTTGCACCTGATTCAGGAAATACGCGACGAAGCCCATCGTTTTGCCATAACAGGCCATCGGGCCCGACGTGGAAAAGCCAGAAAAACCTCAACACTGGAAAGCTTGCCGGGCATTGGTCCCGCCCGCCGCAAGGCATTGGTTGCCCGATTCGGCGGCCTGCCCGGCGTCCTTGCCGCCAGTCCCGAACAATTGTCCGAAGTGCCGGGCATCAGCCGGGATATGGCTGAAAAGATATATTCCGCATTACACTGAACCATGCCCCTAAATCTGCCCATCCTGCTGACCTGGCTTCGTATCGTAGCGATACCACTATTGATCGCCATCTACTATCTGCCGGCAGATTGGGCAACGCCCCATGAGCGGGACCTTGCCGCAACCGCCATTTTCATCGCCGCCGCCCTGACCGATTGGGCCGATGGTTACCTGGCGCGCAAACTCGACCAGACTTCTGCCTTTGGTGCGTTTTTGGACCCCGTTGCCGACAAACTCATGGTTGCCGCTGCGCTGATTGTCCTGGTCGAGCTGGGCAGGACCGATGCCATCGTTGCCACCATCATCATTGGTCGCGAAATCACTATTTCAGCGCTACGTGAATGGATGGCCAAGATTGGCGCCGCCAAAAGTGTCGCTGTCTCAATGCTCGGCAAGATCAAGACGGCAGCGCAAATGCTGGCGATTCCCATCCTTCTTTATTACCAGCCGTTGTTTGGCGTCGATATGCAAAGATTCGGTAACTGGTTGATCTGGATCGCAGCCTTGCTGACGCTCTGGTCAATGGGCTACTACCTGCGCATGGCCTGGCCGGAAATTGCAAAACGAACTGCAGAAAAGTAGGGGGCCAATGTTGACAATTCCCTTGTGTCGCCTATAATGCGCGCTCTGTTTCAGCGCGGCAGTAGCTCAGTTGGTAGAGCGATACCTTGCCAAGGTATAGGTCGAGAGTTCGAGACTCTGGTTTCAAGTAGTACAAGAGGCACGGCGCGATAGCAAAGCGGTTATGCACCGGATTGCAAATCCGTGTAGGTCGGTTCGACTCCGGCTCGCGCCTCCAAGGTTTTGCGGCAGTAGCTCAGTTGGTAGAGCGATACCTTGCCAAGGTATAGGTCGAGAGTTCGAGACTCTTCTGCCGCTCCAAATAGAAAAGGGAAAGCGCTGGTCGCTTTCCCTTTTTTCATATCGGGCGCCGATATAATTATTGCACCCAGCCCGGGTGGTGAAATTGGTAGACACAAGAGACTTAAAATCTCTCGCTCTTTGAGTGTACGGGTTCGATTCCCGTCCCGGGCACCACGAATGAACACATGATCATCTACGACCTTAATTGCGAGAACAATCACCGGTTTGAAGGGTGGTTCCAGAATGCCGGCGCTTTTGAATCCCAGCTGGAGGACAAGCTGGTGTGCTGTCCGCAATGCGATAGCCACAACGTCCATCGCGTGCCATCGGCTGTCGCCATTGCTGGTCATCACGTCGAGGAGCAGGTTGGCACGACAGCTGTCGTCTCCTCAAAGACACCGACCAGTACTGCTTTGATGCCCGTGGGGACGCAGGCCATGGCGCTTTATCGCCAGCTCATCCAGACCATCGTCAGTCATAGCGAGGATGTTGGTCACTCGTTTGCCGACGAGGCGCGCAAGATTCACTACAACGAAGCACCGCAACGCCCGATTCGCGGCCAGGCCAGCGAGGATGAGTGTGAAGAACTGAGGGATGAGGGCATTCAAGTTCTGAGTTTGCCAGTCAGGTGCCACAATTACGATCAGTAAGTCGTTAGTTCAAGTGACTGAAAACACGTGGTTATAAATTTCTCAAGGGACATTCTTGCGGCTCCGTACATGACCGCAATACTATCCCTCAGCCCAAGTAATACCAGAAACTAGCCTCCCACACCGAGCACGACTACTGCAAACCTGTCACTTAGGCCATTTTCTAAGTGTGGCGCGAAGGCTTAATCCAATAGTCAGCAGCTGCAAGGTAAAAATATTAGTGATTAAAATTAAATCGTGGTCTGTTGCTTGGGTGAGATTTTTAGGCCGCATCTTCAGTTACAAACCAGTCCCTCTGGTCTAGCAATGCCGTAAATTAGGCGCATAACATGAAGGCATGTGGAGACAAATCTATCCCCGAGCCGTTATAGACTCTCTACAAGGCTGACGCCACTTGATAAGCCCCTACGGTAGCTCTTTTCAATTCTTGAAACTTTCGTTCGAATGCTGCTTGTGAGGTATTAGATGACAACAAAGTACAGTTGATTTTCCTCAGTAGCTGAGTCTTTTAACTTAATTACTCCAATTGGAAAATAACTTCGGCGCCTCCAGCATCCTAGGCGGTTTGCCCACTCATCAACAGTGGCTAGACAGTTTAGATTGGCTTGACTCGAATTATCATTCTGAGCTCTGATGAGCGTTTGGTTCCATATTTTTGCAATTTTGAGTGCCGCTATCCAAGTAGCACCAAAAACTCCCTCCGCAATTGCCTTGCTTTCAAAGGGGAGTTCAAATTTAAATCTTTCTGTATTAAGTATTCCTGGGATCACGTCTTGTAAGAAATACGCTAGATAGTTTACCTTGCCGCAAGTGTATGAAACATGCTGAAACTGGGCGGCGGAAATCAGCTTGGCGTGTAGTTCGGGTGGTACGATTGATCGTATTGGCACCTCGACTCCGAAGCTGGGAGTAATTAAGTGGCTCCTGTATTTCCAGGTTTCAGGCAGGCCAATTAATTTATATAGAATCCTTGCGTATTTGGCTTTGGTGTAATCTTGTAAGGCCTTATTTTTATTTAATGGATAAGGCCCCAGTATGTTTGAGTTATTTTCTATATCTGATTCTGGATCGTCATCACCCCCAGTTTTGGAACTTAGTACCCTGAAGACAGCGCGGAGCTTCTGGTCATCCGCATCTTCGGAAGAAATGGACGTCAAGCTCCAGGACGACAGGTTGAGGCAGTGAATTACCATTGAGTCATCCATTTGTTTAAGCCATCGATGGATTGGGTCGAGGTGATCGACCTCCCCAGGAGATATCCATGCATCGAGTCGTCGGTCAATCAGCTCATCGCCGCCAAATGGAGCTCCACACTCCCTACATGAAAATCCGGGGGGGTACGAACTGTCCTCCAGAAAATATGGTGGTGTCTTGTGCCCACATTGAATGCAAGTATTTCGATGAGGTTCTCCGTGAATTGGACAGAGGTCAATGCCTTGGATTTGAGCGATCGCTGCTTGGAAACCGGTGCTCATGCACTTTGTGCAATAACGCAATTCTCGGTCATTAGCTAGTTCTGTGTATAAGTGAGGAATACGGGTGGCCAAGCTGGCTTGTCTTAATATTCGCCCAAATGTAGCGGCGGGTCCCCTCAACGATTCGTTCGGTCGCGGGTCAAGGAGGCTAGCACCTGTTCCGGCCGTCCATCGAATCGCTTCCTTGAGATACCGAGGTTTGAGATTGTTAGCATTGAGCATCTTGGCTGCTAAGGTATACGGCCCTTCGCCGACAAAATTCCACAGGGAACACCATACTAGTTCGCTATGTGGCTGAACTATTCCTGTTTTCATATTATCGCGTCGATGAACTGGGCATTTGACACTGCGTCATCCCAATTCTGAGCTGTGGCTACAAACCCAGGCACGTCGTTCGCCGACTGAATACTCAGGAAGTGGATTATGGTTTCACCAATCCACTGCATGCCAATATCTTTGATTTCACGATTTGCCTTGGCAGCAGCGCGAGTAAAGGCATCCCAGGCACCCTGGGCCTCGTCCTTCAACCGCCAACCGTTTTCATAAGCGTGCGGAAGAAAGAATTCCGTATAGCTAATACCTGAACCTGCGGGATACTCGCATCGCTGTGCGCTATCGTGCTCTGACAAAAAAAACGTTAGATCGCCGATGTTACGAATTCCATAAAATGGCAGCGGCTTCATTAAGAACCGTCCCCACAGATCTTTTCGCTTCTCGCGAAACGTAGAGCTGAGTTCGTCTAACCTCGGGTCGCCAAAGATGATCGTAGTCATGGTATATCCGTCCTGTTCACGAAGTTGATTGCTAAGGTCACGGAGGAACGTGTACTCACGGGCACGCCAGTTTTGCCCCTCATCAATTAGTAAACAAAAGTGTTTTCCTCCGGCTTGAATGCAAGCCGCAATGATTGCCCCGCGCAACCGGTTTTGGCGATCTTGTGCAGTTCCGTCGGTTACGAGTCCTCGAGCGATAAGGTGATCTCCCCAAAAGACACGTTCCGTGACGGTGTCGTGATCCTTTGCTGAAATGAGACCAAACGAAACCTGTGGCATCACAGTTGGCAATTGCTCTTTGATCATGAGTAGCGCGGTCGACTTACCGGAGCGAAAGTTGGCAGAGAATGCACATCCGGGGCGCTTGAAATTAATGGCAGCACTAATTACGAGGAACGACTCTTTGATGGACTGGGTCAACACTTTGACCGGACGTTGGTTCAAAGGGTGATTTACTAAGTAGTGGGTGCGCTCCGGGCCGTCGCCGAGAGCGCCAAAGCGAAGCGCTTGGCGGTTGGTCTGATAGTCCGGGTTTGCTTCTTCAGTCGGACATTCCGGCGGGTCTGTGGCGGCATCACTGTGTTCGAGCAATGGGTCTGGATTGGTTTGTTCAAAGTTCGTCATTTCATGAGCTCCAAAATTTGCTTGTTACTCCCAGTTGGACGGCAGCGTGCCCCCTATAAACTTGTCGTTTCGGGAAATAGAAGAGTCTTTGGCAGGCTTGATGGAGGAACGAGAGGAAATGGCTGCAAAGTGGAGCATAAGGTCAGCTGCAGCTGAGGCATCGGCCGAGACCAACGGTTTACCGTCTGCGGTTGCTTTTGCAATGGCCTTTTTTTCGAGATGACCGAAATAAACCACCATAGGGTCGCCGTCGGTTGGGACCCACATCTCGCCCTTGCGTATTAGGGCATTTACGGTCGTTCTTACCTCATAGGAATGCGGAGATAGCGACCATCCCCGATCCATACACTTCAGTTCCCCGATGTACGGCCCGCTATCGAGATAACACTCAACGGTACGTATGTCTTTTGGAAGATGAACATAGACGTGTTTGCCGATCAGGTCATACTGTGATGATAGGCAGGTTGCTGTATATCGGGTTTCACCTATTTCAACGTATGGAGGCACTCTGTTCTTAACGCTACCGGCAATTCGTCTACGTAGGACCTCAATGCCAATGCGTGGCGAATTTATCGTGAATGGAGGGCTTGGACGAGGAATCCAGAAACCGGAACGGCTCGATATTGTTGCGCGAAGAGAGTCAAGTGGACTGACGCCGCCGAGACTCGTGTGCGGTTTTGCGTTGTAATTGGCGAGCAGTACGTCAACGAGTTGGACTAACTCATCCCATTCAATTCCTTTACCCGTTGCCTCAATTACTGGGTTCTCCGCTCGATGCGGATCTTGTGGACCACTACCCATTGAGGACGGCAGGCGTTGAAAGCCATATCGCTCGAGGGTCCCGAAAAATCGTTCGGTAATCGCATTCCTCCACCAATGGCCAACCCCACCCCAAGCGATTGCACAGCCAAGTGAATGACGCAGTCGAGTGCGTATGCTGTTCGCGTAGTGTTGGGCAGCGTTATCGAGGCGGATTAGGGACGGATTGATTGCATCGATTCCATCAACTACCCCATTCGGGCGAATTACCCATGAGGTAGGCTTCTTCAATGTGCCTGGCTTCAATTTGCTTCTGGAAAGAAACCGAGTAACCCGTAACGAGACGCTTATTGTGGCACGCATGCACCACAAGTTGTATCCGCGTTACGGGTACTTTCTGCGGCCCACCGGGGCCATTAAGCAGGATGAATCCGATACAATCAACGGTATGTGCATCGGCTCCCAGAACATCAAACGGCCCAGTAGCAAGGTTGAATGACTGGGGTCCTCTACCCAAATGCTGCCGATCGGCAACGTCTTCACCAAACCAAACAGCAGTGGTTTCGGGATGCATGGCAACGAAGCGTTTGATGTAGCGTTCGATTGCTCGGCGAGCATTTGACTTTCCGTCATGTGGATATTGCCCGAGAGGTATCTTGGGCTGCTGATTTTTGCCACATGGCCTACTGAAGGCCCCAATGAAATTTCTTGCAATCCCGCGCACATCAGGTTTTCGGCCGGCAAGGCTTTCACCGCCATTGCCCTTTAGGATCATGCGGTGAAGTTGATCGCGCCACTCTGGGTTCTCACCAATCCATTTCTGAAATTGGCCGGCCGTTCCTTTGCCATCACTGACCCGGGTATAACCTTTGAGGCGGAGCTGCCAAATCAAACCTGCCCACCCGACAATGCCTTCTTGAGTGATGGGATTCGGCAAGAGGCAGCGATTTAGCTGGCGGTAAAATACCTCCTTAGTGCATTTTGCCTCTGCCAGCCCCTGCTTTAGCGATCCGCTGGTCAGATAGATCTTGATGCCACGCTGGAGTCGCTCGAATCGTTCGGCGATCTGGAGCGCGAGTTCTTCCGCTTGCTGCACAGATAGATCGTTAAACCATTTCGCCAATTCGATTGCCGTTGGCTTATGCGCAGAAGGCCATGTTTCGCAATCCTTGTACTCGTATGGAATCGTGCGAAACGTGTATGAATCGGGGCGCGACTTGAAGTCGGTAGGATGACGGGGCGGCACAGCTAGCATTTGCGATCTCCAATTCGATGGAAAACCGTCCATGCGTGAAGTGGGAAATCAGCAAGATTGCTCCGCACGGTGCCCTTGCATGTCATGTCAAGGACTGCTGCGCCGGCGAGCGCTCGACGCGACCCTACTTCGAGACCGAGGACATCGTCAAACGTTACTGTTTGTCTGCGATCGATCAGGGCCCAGATCTTGCGTTTAAACTCGGCAAGTGGCCAGTAACGGGCTGCGGCCATCCATGACACTGCTCGCAAGGCGCTCCGGAGTAACACGGGATTGGTCGTAAGCTGTTCATATGTCCACACTTCTAAAGCCGACACTCCAGCCAACACACCGTGCCCCACAGCGGAGCGAAGATCTTCAACATGCTTGGCGGTGTCGGGTTCCGATGCAATCAGTCGTCGCCAGATGAGCTTTCCATCATTCGTCGTGATCTCCGCATCGACGAGGGATGCGAATGCTTTTCCTGCGGTTGAAATAATCGATGAAGTCGGCGCGTAATTGACGGTTTTGACTGCACCATCAATCTCACAGTAGAGAAAATTCAGCAACTGTAACTGCCCGGCAAGGGCCACATCCTTCCCGGCTTTGGGGCTGTAATGCAGGATCAGGTCTGCACTGCACTTGCCCCGCATTGCATAGGCGGTCGCCATCTCGCCTCGGAGTTGGGTGCCCAGCCTCGGCCCTCGGTCTCCCCTTGTTTTGACGTTGGTGGTTTTGCTCATTTCATTAATCTCCTCATCGGTGTCCAGTCTGGCCACGCAGGCAAATACTGCCGACGTGGCGTTTGGCGAGACAACAAATATCCGTCGCACACGCGAACGGCGTGCGATGAACAAAGTCGGACAAAGAGGGAATTGACGTGCCTTGAACAGACCCGTTAGACTGCATGCAGGAAATCAGTCTGGGATTCCCTCCCAGTGAAAAGGCGTATACGACTGGCAGGTCGGTGCGCCTTTTGTTTTTTCGTTACCCGGGATCCATGTATTTTCCTTTGGTTAGGTTATTTTCAAGACTGCGGGAGTCCGTGTTTCATTCCAAGTGCGACTGCAATGTCATGTGATTCCCCGCGTAAGCATTTTCGCCGCCCCTTGATTACGGCGTACACCAAGGCTGGGCTAAAGCCATTTCGAGCGGCCCAGTCGACCACAGAGACTCCGCTTTCGCGGAACCACGTCTGTACCTGGGTTGGCGTACGTAACGCTTCCTGCATATGCTCGCTTTCGTTCATGAGGAATGTAGCCATTTGGGTTTGTAGACATTCATCCAAGTCTGTTCAGTATTGTTACGATGTAGCTGGTGAAAGTTAACAGCATGCGAAATGCAATGAATTTCGAGACTGTGGAAGGTCGGCATTGTTGATGCGTGTAGGACATCAACTCATGAGGTGACGGTGGCCGGCCGCGCGGGGCTGAAGCCGCCGGCAAGGTAGCTGGCGTCTTCTGTAACAAAAAGTCACTAGGAGCCACTAGCGGGTGAAGACATTGACAGAAGAGGATGATTGGGCGAAAAGATTCGATCCGCTCGACCTCGGGTGCGACGACGAGGAGTGGCGCGTGCCCGGTCGAGGGCGCCCGAAAGCCTCAGTTCTCGATCGTGTTCGTGGGGCCTATTGGGCAAGGACGGTCCAAATGACCGCTGCAAAATCGTTCGCGGTACTGGAGCGGGAAATGGCTTTAAAGCCATTTCCGACAAGAGATGGCGGCGGCTATAATCAGCCACACGCCTGGTTGAAATACGCTAAGGGAGAACGAACTCCGTTATCACCGAGTGAGAGCGATACGTCACCAGTTTTGCGCGCAGAGGTGCGCTATCCTGGAACGCGGGCCGTCTATGATTCGATTGTTTGGGACTTGATGTACGATGCTCAATCACGACCAACGAAGCGGATGAGGCTGACCTCGCGTATCTGTCCGTTTGTCCTGAATCGGATAAAGCCCGAGCATATTCAAGAAAAGGACCAATATCGGGTATTGCTAACCCATGACGGAATTGGAAATCTTGTATTGATAAGACATCTTGATGCGTTGGGCGTGCTACTGATGCAATGGCGAAATCTTGACTGGGAGCGCGCTGACGTGGCGATGATTTACTTAGCGCGTACATGGCTTCTATTTTCATTTCAGTGGATGGAGCCCTTTGTTACCTGTAGAGGTCTGATCAAAAAACTGATCCACCAAAATGTGCCAGAAGTGGGGCTGCTTAATGGTCCCTGTGGACTTGATCCAAAAAAGAACACCGACGAGCGAATAAGTGATGCGTTCTTGTCTGCTTTGATTGGTGGGGTGGCTGTCGTTTTGCCAAAAATTGACTTACCTAACTCCTAGCTATCCTGCTTCGACGGGGAAGATTTTGGGGATTTTTTATGAATCCCGTAATGATTCTGCACTGGCGCTTGCCCTCCCACCATGAATGCGTGCATCATAATTTGGCAAATTCAGCACATTTGATTGTCTTTGCGCTACGTCCTTGACATGTGGCATAGCAGCTAATTGTGGCAACGAATCACTTTGCCTTTGAGGGACTAATGTCGAATCGGTTGTCCGGCCTCCTCAATCAGAAAGCGCCCGGCGCACACAGAGGAACTACCGCCCCTTTGTTGTTCCGGTGTTATCGGTGAGTTGTGAAAGCAAGCTTTTGGTTTCCTGGTAGACAATTTCCACTGCATCGGCCGTCGGATGGCTGTTGCTGGACAAAATACTGTAGGTCAACAAGACCAGCGAGGCAGGATGAATGGCCATGACGCGGGCGATTTCATCCAATTTGTCGAGGGTGGGGCTTTTCAGACCCCGTTCGAGCGTGCTCAAGTAGGTCCTGCTGGAGACGAGCCCGAAGTCCTCCTGGGTCAGATTACGGTTTTTCCGGATCGTTTTGATGGCGATGGCCAGGGCGTCGTGTAGATTCATTTTGGGTTCGGGAGTCATGCTCCAATGAACCCAAAATGAACACTATTGAACTACAATCTATAGTGTTCATTTATATTGCTGACTCGATGTTTCTCACTACTCCCTCGGATCGTCATTCCATCAAATCTGCCATTGCCGGGCATGGTTGTGATGTCTGGACTCACATCACGTTGACCGTGGATTTCCCTTGGTATTGTTTATCCTATTCCAGACGACCCGGAGCAACGGTCGGTGTGGAAGGAACCGAATTCCTCAGTAAACCAGACCAGGTGGCTCAGTTTCTGAGTCAGACCGACAGCATCATCCAAGTAGATCAATTGCTTCTCGTCAGCCCACCTCGTCTCAATCGGACAACACACTGGCAGATGGAACTCCTCGCCGAGGTCTGGCGCGGGCATTTCGCGGACAGCGGCTTTTACGTCCATGTTTACATACTCCAAGATGGGCGACGCTATGTTGATGCCCCTAATCCTGAAGACTGGCGGACATTGAAGAATTTGACGCAACTCGTTCAGTATTCTCCGCCCGACGTTAATTGACAGCGAAAACGCATTCTGCTGGCCACCGAATCGCGTCGACATGACCAGCTCAAATCGATCTATCGACTAAACTGCTCGTCCGGTAGAGGCTGCAGCGTGTTTTTTGAAATTGCGGGGCTGTTTCCTATGTTGAGAACAGAGGCAGGCGGGCTCTGACCCTATTGTTATGTTTAATGGAGGGGAAATTGGCTAAAAAGCACAGTAATCGCGCCCAAGCTGAGGCAGACCTTCTGCGATTGGTGGAGAAAGCAATTCAGGAATCTGGAGTCGCCGAGGGTTTCAACGCGAGTGCCTGGCTAAAAAGATGGTTGTCTGCTCCCAACCCCGCTTTAAACTCCGCTACCCCAAATAGCTATTTGGGCACCAAAGAAGGCAGAATCCTTATTGCTGGCCTTCTGGAGAAAATGCAGTCAGGGGCATTTGCTTAGCCGGCGTAAATGCTAATTTGCTCAACCTGCACTTTTACGGATGTCCGCAGCGAATTTGTAGCTGACTGAATCAGTTCAGACATTGCATTCCCCGCACTTTGAACAGCAACAACTTGTTAGCTCTCGGCTGTGAGCAATTGAGAAGCTGACCTGGTTGGAGTGCTGAATGTCAGCCGAAGCTGGGCGATGCCTTGCTCTGTTCAGGCATGGGGCTACCGGACCTGCTCTTTGGTCAGCGACTCTGTAACCTCTACGAGCAACCGCCAGAGGGCGATTGCCGGCGCGAAATACCCCTTCGGGGTCTCCCTGGCGCCTTTGATGAAGCCTTGAACGAATTCATTCATGATGCATCGTCTCCTTGATAGTTTTGCGGGTTGCCTTTATTTTTCATCCCAGACTATGGCAATGTCCGACTCAGCCAAAGGCTGCCGCGGAATATATTCCGAACAGTTTGCAGGATGATCTGCCGCCCTGTATTCCAAGTGCGCGCTACAAGCGATTACCGCCGCGTCATCGCGTAATTCGAAAGCATGATCGCAATCGATACAGGCTGGCTTGGGCTTCTCCATTCTCCGTCCCCAACTAATTTTATTTACTGACTGGCCCGAGATTTTTCGGATACCGGAAATTCATATCAAGGGTAATTCAGTAATGAGCGCATTGGTTGTATCGATCACTCGGCATTGACCAGTTCTCGCAGTTCCTTCCCCGGCTTAAAATGCGGCGTCCATTTCTCCGGAATGTTGACTTGCTCGCCGGTCCTTGGATTTCTGCCAAGGCGCGGCGACCGGTAGTTCAGGCTGAAACTCCCAAAGCCGCGGATTTCGACGCGGCCACCACGGCTGATCGCATTCCCTAGCGCACCAAGAATCTCGGCAACGGAAAGTTCGGCATCCTTCCGGACGAGTTGCGGGAAACGCTGGCAAAGTGATGCAATCAGTTCTGATCGGGTCATGATTCGGTAGTTAGTCGACTATTTCAAAGTCCGAGCTTAAGCCACGAGGGAAAGCATTTTGAATGCTGGTGGCGGTGGATTCCCGTGATATTGATCACGGTTTCGCACAAAATGCAGAATCGCGTTGACCAGACCACCCAATCTTCTCGAAGTTGACCAAGTAATCGCATCCGACCTGACTAGTCCCGCTCCGGAACCGCCAGCCGTTGGAAACTTCATTGTTAGGTTCTAATCAGAACTTTCCATGGTCTCGGAACGGCGAAGCCGAACGAGTCGGGCGACACGCGGAACGCGTCAGGATTAGATCAATCCTGAGTCGAACTACCGTTCCCGCCCGGCCTCATGCCAAGCCTTTCGCACAAGTGAAAGCAGATACTTCATCACCGTCCGGTCGCCCAATTTGATCTCTGCATTGGTCTGCATCCCGGCTGAAAGCATGAAGCGTTTCTCATCCATCGCCAGGCTCATCCGATTCAGTGCAATCTGCGCCTTGTAAACCAGCGGCTGGTTCTTCTTCGCGGGATCGGTCTGGGTGTTGCCGTTGCCAGTGTTGTTATCCGCCGCATCGGCGGTGACATGCTCGACAGTGCCGTCGACCATCCCGTATTTCTGGAACGGAAAAGCCGCGAACTTCAGTTAGACCGCCTGGCTTTGGCCAACAAAGCCGATATCTTCGTTCGAGACCCAAACTTCAGCGCGCAGGATTTCATCTTACGGCAGCACCAGTGTCAGGAGCACTGTGCCGGGTTGAACGACGGTGCCGGTGGTATGGGGGGCAGGTCTTTTACAACACCGTCCTGCGATGCCTTGAATTCAAGCAAGTCCAGCTTGTGCGCCTGCTTGGTCACTTCCTTGGCCAGTTTGTCCAACTGTCCTTGAATGTCATTGCGCTCAGCATGCAACTGCCGACGATAGTCGGAATCGATCTGAGCCAGTTTCTTCTCCGATTGGAGGATGCTGGCTTTGGCCGAAATGCAGACCGTAGGAGGAATAATGTCAAACGAGAAATTCGCTCAAAGGCGGGCTTCTCCGAACTGCAATCGTTTGTCCTCGGGGGATTTTCGCGCCAATGGGCAACGAACTTCTGCTCATCTCCCATGCACTAGGCCGCGCGGTTGAGGCCGCGGTTAGCCAGAGGCGGCCGCTCAGAAATTCAGGGGCCGGCTCTCTCTGTGCTAGAAGGAAAGTTTCCTCGCGTCTTGTTAAATAATTCACAGAAGACATGTTAAATAATTCACAAATGACATGTGCGTTTAGGCGAAAATACACACTCATATTCCAATGTAGTTATTAAGGATGCCACATGAGTGCAGCAGCAGGGGGAGGGCGCGTTGCAATCCAAGTTCTGTGCCTAATTTTTAGCATTTCCTCGAATGCTGCAGATTGTCTTATAGAACCCCCACAGATTGTCGATTTGGCCAGCCCAGTGACCGGCATGCTGGACAAGGTTCTGGTCAAGCGGGCGGATCGCGTAAGTAAGGGACAAGTTCTGGCAACGCTTGAGTCGCACGCCGAGCAGGCGGCCAGCGAATTGGCCCGCTTTAAATCGGTGCAGGTCGGGCCCAGCCAGATGGCGGAAAGCAAGATCGAATTTGCCAAGCGGAAATACACCCGCCGCCTGGCTATGAGCAATGAGAAATTGATGGCCGCCCAGGATCGGGATGATGCGGAAGCTGAGTTGCGTTTGGCCGAATCGGAACTCAAGGTCGCTTACGAAAATCGTCAGATCGCCAAGTTGGAACACCAGCAGCAAAGCAGCCTGCTCAACCTGAGGACCATTCGCAGCCCTTTTGAGGGCGTGGTGGTGGACGTGCTGGCCTATCCCGGTGAGGTCGTCGAACCCGGTGCGAATAAAAAATCCGTAGTGAAAGTAGCGCAACTCGATCCCCTGAAAATTCAGGTGGTATTGCCGAAAGATGCCTTCGGCACGGTCTTGCCGGGAACGTCGGTCGAAGTGTTGCCGGAAATCCCCGCGAATGGTCGCTATACGGCCAAGGTGAAATCTGTGGATCGCTTGATCGACGCGGCCAGCGGCACATTTGTCGTGCTACTCGAGTTGCCCAATCCAAAGCTGGAAATACCAGCAGGGGTCAAGTGCAAGGCCAATTTTCCCAAGGCGCAGGGAGGTGCTCAGGGAAAGTAGAGGTCCCGTGCCGTCGGGGATATGAACAAATAACAATCAAACGAGGCCGTTATCGGGCCACCGTTTTGCCTGGATTTTAAATTCAAGAATTGGGCAGGAAAGAGATGCCCAGCATTATTTAGGGGAAATGCAATGCGTAAGTCTGTCGAAAAGAATGATCGTCCGGATCGTAGCCGCAATCTCTCGCTCTCGCCGTTGATGCATGCCCTGCTGGGGGCCTTTCGTCCGGCCAGGCAAGCCCCGGCAAAGGCTGCGAAAGCTCGTCAGCCTCTGACGGCAGCCAGCCAGCCGGCCATCCGTTTCGAAGCACTGGAGCCGCGCGTGCTGCTCTCGGGCGATGTCAATCCGGCGGCCCTGTCGATCAACGGAGCGATCTCCGTCCAGGGTGAGCAGGACCAGTACGAATTTTCGGTCCAAGAGTCCCGGCGCGTGGTTTTCGACAGCCTGACCAATCGTAGCGACCTCAACTGGAAGCTGGAAGGCCCCAATGGACAACTGACCAGCCGCAGCTTCACGAATACCGATTACCAGGCCGAATCGCCGGCTTTCGAGCTGACTCCCGGCAAGTACAAGGTTACCGTGGATGGTAATGCCGATGCTGTGGGCGACTATTCGTTGCGCATTGTTGATGCCGATGCGGCGGCGGATTTGACACCGGGCACCGAGGTCACCGGTACCCTCGATGGCGGCAACAAGTCGGCGGTCTATCGTTTCCAGGCCAAGGTCGGCGACAAATTCTTTTTCGATGCGCTGACGGCCAGCGGTAGTGCAGATTGGCGTCTGATCGACCCCTATGGTCGGCAGGAAGGAAGTTACAGCTACTTGGGGAATGACCGCGATACCTTCGTGGTTCAGCGTACCGGCGAATACCTAATGGTCATCGAGGGCTCTGTCGGCAATACCGCGGCGCTCAATTACAGTTTCAATCTGCGGCCTGTCGTCGATACCACGGGAGCACTGGTACTGGGCGCGACGACGACCGCCAATATCGACCAACCGGGCAAGACCAGCAATTTCACCTTCTCGCTGACCGAACCGCAGGCAGTCTTGTTCGACCGTCTGACCAATAGCGATTTCTTCTGGTCACTGAGTGGGCCGGAAGGGGTTGTGGTTTCGCGGACTTACGCCAGCTATGGCGCCAGCAATTATGCGGGCGGCTATGGTCGCCTGCTCCTGCCGGCCGGCGACTATACCCTGTCGGTCGATACCAGCGGTGCGACGACGGGCGCCTTCCTCTTTCGCCTGCTGGCTGACGATGCCGCCGAGGCACTTGAGACAGGTGTTGCGACCAGCGCGGTGCTCGACAATGCGCGCGGCTCGAAGCTCTACAAGCTTGTCCTGAGCGAAGGTGACAAGATTTTTGTCGATGGCCGTTCACTCGCGGGCGGGGCGCTCAACTGGACTCTGGTCAATCCTTACGGTGTTCAATTGGCGAGCAGTGCGCTGATGACGGCGCAGGCGCCATTGACGGTCGGCGCCAGCGGCGATTACTGGCTGGTCGTCGAGGGCAGCGACGGCAATACGGCCGATGCGAGCGTCAGCTACCAGCTCGCGGTCAACAAGGTGCCCGATGTCACCGCCACCCTGACTCTGGGCAGCCAGGTTTCGGGCAGCGTCGATCTGGCCGGGCAGGCGACGGTCTATTCCTTCGAGCTGGCCGCCGTCACCCAGGTGGCGTTCGATGCGCAAAGCAATCGTTCGGACATGCTGTGGTCCCTGATCGGTCCGCGCGGAACTGAAATCTCGGCGCGCCGTTTCGACCAGAGCGATGCCGGCAGTGCGCTCAGCGTACTGAGCCTGCCAGCCGGCAGCTATCGGCTGGTGGTGCAGGGCAGCGGTCGGGCAAGTGGCAACTACGCTTTTCAACTGGTTGATCTGGCGGCGGCGCAGACGCTGACCCTGAATACTGCACTGAGCGGAACGCTGACGCCAGGCAACGCCATGCAGGCGTATCGCTTTAGCGCGGCGGCCGGCGATATGCTTGCCTTCCAGACCAACAGCGTTGCCGGCGGAAACGCCAGCTGGCGCCTGGTCGACGTTTACGGACGCGATGTCGCCGGAACGAACAACCTGGCGAGCAACCGCGCCGCCTTCGCGCTGACGACCGGTGGCGTATATACCTTGCTGGTCGAGGGGCGTCTGGACAATAGCACGGCGGTCGATTTCGACATCCAGTTCAATGCGGTCGGCAATCAGGCGCCGACGCCTTTGCCGGCAGGCGATGAGCTGACCTTCGGCGCGGCGGTTGCCGGAACTTTGGCGACCTGGGACGCGACGAAGACCTACCGTTTCACCCTGGCTGCCGATGCGCTGGTGGTCATGGATACGCAGAGCCTGAATTCCAGTAGTGCCCAGTGGTCGCTCGTCGGCCCGCACGGCAGTGAGGTCAGCCTGCAGGATTTGTACTCCAGCGACGCCAACAACCGTTATCCCGTTTTCAGCCTGCCGGCCGGAAGTTATGCACTAACCGTACAAGGGGCGCGCTACTCGGGCTGGCTCTCCAATAACGGTGCCTACAGCTTCCGACTGCTCGACGCCTCGAATTTTTCGGCCCTGACGCTAGGGCAGCAGGTTTCCGTCGCGCGTTCGCCCAACAACGCGACTTTGGGCTACCGTTTCGAGGCCAGCGCGGGCAGCACGATGGTACTCAACTGGACTGACAGCTACAGCAGTTCCGTGTGGACTCTGGTGGATCCCTACGGACGCAAGGTTCAGAGCATTAGTGGTGATAACGTCGGAACAACCTATGCGATTTCGGTTTCCGGGACCTACACCCTGCTGAATGAGGGGTACTACTACAATTCCGGCACCAACAACGTCACCTTTACGCTCGCCCAGCAGAGCCTGACGGTTGCGCCCCTGGTTTTCAACGACCAAGCCAACGGCACTCTGAGCGGTCGCCAGGCCATCGCGCGCTACGATTTCACACTGAACGAAATTTCGCCGGTGATTTTCGACGCGCTCAATACCTCGGCAGCCAATGTCGGCAATCTGCAATGGCTGCTGCGCGGCCCGCGGGGTAATGTTTCGGGCTGGAATTCGTTTAACGATTATAGCAATGGCAATGCGCTGGGCAAGTTGCCGCCGGGCAAGTATTCGCTCTTGGTCCGGAATACGCAAAATGCTGACACCGATTACAGCTTCCGCATGCTTGATCGCGATGCGGCACTTTCGCTGGTGCCGGGCACGGCAGTCAATGAAACGATTCCGGTCGGCGAGTCGCGCGTTTATCGCTTCAATGGCAACGCCGGGGATAGTTATTTCTTCGATGGCCAAAACTCGTCGAACTATTCCTACGTCAACGGTGGTTACCATTACGAATATGCTTACTGGTCCCTGCTCGATCCGTTCGGTCGCTCGGTCACGAGCGGCTATACCAACGGCGATAGTTCAAATATCGACTTGACGGCCAGTGGCGAATATTTGCTGGTGGTGAGTCCCGTTGATTCCATTGCTGCCGCCAACGTGCGTTTCAACCTGCTCGCCAAGACGACAGTCAGCGATGCATTGGTCATCGATCAAGACATGGCAGGTTCCATTTCGACGCCCGGTCAGGCGGTCAAGTACGGGTTCACGCTGGCCGCGCCGACGCGCGTCATGGTTGATGCCTGGGATGGTAGCGGGCTGTACTGGAGCCTGAGCGGCCCACGCGGAAGCGAAGCCAGCGGCAACGGATTTGGTAACTCTCCGCGTTATTTCGATCTGCCGACAGGCAATTACGAGTTCGCGGTGAATGCAAATTATCTGAATACTGGATCATTCCATTTCCGTGTTTCCGACCTGGCCTCGATTGAAACCATAGCGCTCGATAGCGAAACGCTACTGAGCAATGTCGCCGGCGACCATTCGCAGACCTATCGTCGGATCGAACTCGGCGAAAGTACGGAGTTGCTGTTCGATGCCGTTGGCAGCAGCAATCCCTACGCTTCCTGGTCTCTGTACGATACCCGGGGACAAGTGCGTTCAAGCGGCGACGTCCGCTATGACTCCTCGCGCTTTACACTCGCTGCGGGTAGCTATTACTTGGTCGTATATTCGAACGGAACGGCCGCGGCCGAATACAGTCTGGCACTGCGCCGCCCAACGGTGAAGAGCGAGGCGCTTGTGACGGGCAGCCAGATCGGCGGCAGCGTGTTGCCAGCCCAGGAAAGTCGCTATAGCTTCGAGGCAAGCGGCCCGACCTCGCTCCTGTTCGAGAGCCAGACCGACAGCAACGACCTGCGTTGGGAATTGAGCGGACCGTCAGGTGTAGTGCGTAGTGCGACCAGTTTCAGTTCCCTGGGCGTTCTGACCCAGATCAGCAATGCCGGCACTTATACCTTGCGCGTCTATTCGCAAAGCAATGCCGCGAGTGATTTTGCCTTCCGCTTGCTCGATCTGCACACGGTAACGCCGCAAGCCCTGCCGGGCTCCGTGAACCTCGCGCTGACGTCGGAAATGCGCACGCAGGCGTACGCCTTCGACAGTGCGGCCGGCGATTTTCTCAGTTATCAGGTGAGTAGCCTGAGCGCTGGTGCGGCGCTGAACATGCGCCTAGTCGATGCTTCCGGGAATGTGCTGGATTCTCGGGACGCCAGTTACGGCTACAGTCGTCAACTGAGCAATCCCGGCCGCTACTATCTGCTGATCCAGGCCGGGCCGGCCATGCAGGAAACTGTGGACCTGGTCGGCAAACTGCTGCTGACGCAAAACCATGAATTTCCGTTGGCCGTAGATGCCGTCTGCGAAGGCAGTCTCGATTCAGGCCAGACCAGCGACACCTGGAGCTTTACCCTGGACGCCGGCAAGCGCCTGCTGCTGGACGGCCTGGCAAGTTCGCGCGTGAACTGGGCGCTAGAGGATGGCTTCGGGAACAGTCTCAACCGTTCCGGATGGTTTTCCGGGCCGTTCCTGCTTGATCTGGCAGCGGGTAGATATCGCTTGAGGATTACCGGCAATACCGGCAGCTACAGCGTGCCTGGCAGTTACGGCTTCCGCTTGTTCGATACGGCGGGAGCGACCAGTCTTGTCGAAGGCGTGGCCGCAACAGGCAGCCTCGCAACGCATGCCGCTGCAGTCTTCCGTCTGGCCGGGCAGCCCGGCGAGATGCTGAACCTGGCGTCCGAACTGACGGGTGGCGAGGGGCGGGTGACACTATTTAATGCAGCGGGTAACTACGTCTGGTCGAGTTATTCCGTCGGCGATACGCGTTTCACGGTGGGCGATCAGGCGGGAGATTATCTGCTTGTTGTCGAAAGCGAACTGGCTACAACCGAGAGCGTCTCCTACAGCGTTCTGCTCAGCAAGCCGCAGGAGCAGTTCGCGGATGCCGCGATCGGAGATGTGCTCAGCGGGCATCTGGCGACCTCCTACGAATTCCATAGCTATCGCCTGGACCTGACGACCGCGCAGCGTTTGCTCATTGCCGATACCGGCACGGATGGTGGCCTGACCTGGCGCATCGTGCCTGAAGGCATGGGCTTGCAGCAGGGCGGTTGGCGCAGTGGCAGCAACTTTGAATATCTGGGCGCCGGCCGCTATGTGCTGACCGTTTCCAGCAGCAATCACATGGGGGGGGATTACCGCATCCAGTTGCGGGATCCGCTGGCCGCAACGGCATTGCCCGAATCGGGCGTCGCTGGCCAGTTGGCCGATGGCCGGGATGCCGCAATCTACACGTTTGAAACCACGAGTGCACAGCGCCTGACGGTCAATCTGACCACGGCTGATCCGAGCCAGTTGCGCTGGGCTCTGTACGACAATAACTATTATCCCCTGCTGGATGTTTCTTCGGGTGTGGTGCGCGACACGCAGGAGCTTTCCACCGGGCGCTATTTCCTGGTTGTTTACGGCGTGGGTGCAGGGACCGATATCGTCGATTACGCCATCAATGTGGCACCGATTGCGCCCTCTGCGCTGATGCTCGGCGAGTCGGTGAGCGGCAGTTTTCCGCTCACCGGCGATCAGGTAGATTACAGTTTCAGCCTGACCGAAAAGACGACGGTCCTGTTCGATGCTTTGCAAGGACAGTCATCCGGAATCTCCTACTCGCTCTACAACGAATCGGGCAGCCAGATTGCGTCGTCGATGTTCTACGACAACAACATCATGCCGCAGGCGCTGGAAGCCGGCGATTATCGACTCAGAATCCAACGCAACAACACCCTGAACGGCGAGGCCGTGGCGGAGCCCTTTGCTTTCCGCCTGGCGAGCATGCCACAGTTGCTGCAGGGAATGATCGAATATGAGGTACCGGTGAGCGGAACCCTCGCCATCGGCACGCAAACGGTGGCCTATCAAATCGACATGCAGGCCGGTGACTGGACCGCGTTTACCGTCGATAGCGTCAGTGCCGGCAGCCTGAACTGGCGTCTGATCGATGCCAATGGCAATGTTTTCTATTGGGCGAGCAGCGGTAATCGCAGCAATATTCACATTTCCTCGAGCGGGCGTTATACCGTGCTGGTCAATGGCGATATAGCCAACAGCGAGTCGCTCGATTACCAGTTCACGATGGCCCTGGAGCGCCATGTCGACAACCGCCCAGCCGGCGATCCGCTGTCCTTGGGCTCCTTGACCGACATTGTGGTGCCGGCTGACGACAGCACGAGCTATCGTTTCCATGTGGATACCGATACGGTGATTGCGATTTCGGGCAAGACAGCGGACGGCCGTTCACTGCAATGGCAGTTGCAGGGGATCGATTCCAGTTTGGGTTGGGGTAACTTCTCAGGCACGAGTGATAGCGCAGGTATTTATCGACTGGCGGCCGGCGACTATGCGCTGACCCTGAACGAGACTTCCGGTGATAGTGATGCGGAGGTCTCTTTCATCATAGAAGACCGGGCGCACGCCCAAAGCGTTGCAACCGAGGGCGATATCGTCAGCATCGGCGCGCACATGTTCAAGGCTGCGCTGGCTGCCGACGAAACACTTTATTTCCGTTCTCCCGGCCTGGCGAACTGGCGTATCTACGGGCCGAACAACGACTACAACTACTGGAGCGGTGGTGAAAGCAGGGGGTTCTCGAGCTTTACGGCCGGAAATGCCGGAGAATACCTTTTCATTCTCGAACAGGATTACTCGGCACTGCCCGTCAACGCCAAGCTTGAGTTGCGCCACCAGAGCGAACGCAGCAGTGCACTCGATCTGGGGACGCCGGTCTCGGGCAGAATCGACTCTTACCAGACGGATAGTTATACCTTTACTCTGTCCGACAGCCGGCAGTTATTGCTTGATTTGTGTTCCGCCACTGGGTCCTTTAACTGGCAACTAACCAGTGCTGGCGAGGAAGTTGCCGCCGGGTCGTGGTACGGCAATGCGCCAGCGGATGCCTGGAGCAATCGCTTGCTTGATCTGTCCGCAGGCAGCTATGTGCTGAAGGTGGCACCGTCGTATGGCGCAACAGCCGCCTATGAATTCCGTCTGAGTGACCTGGCGCAAGCCACCGCGCTCAGTCTTGCTAGTAACACCCTGATCAGTAGCGTTTCCGGTGTTGCCCAAGTTTTCAAATTTGATGCGCAGGCAGGGGATAGTTTCGTCTACCAGCCCGGCAATGTTTCCGTCTGGGGTTATTGGCGCCTGGTCGGCGCAGACGGCAGTGTGCTCAGCGATTCGTACTCAAATTATCTTGGTAACACCCGCGTCTTGTACGATCTGCCGGAAACAGGTTCCTACTACCTGATCTGGGATAGCCAGAATAACGGCGAAACCAACGTTTTCGACAGCGATTTTTCCGTTAGTGTCATCGTACCGGCGACGCCGACCTTGATTCCCGCGCTGGGCCTGGCCGTGAGCGACAATTTGGCGGATGACGGAACCTCGCGTTACAGCTTCCATGTGGATGCCGAGAGCAGTCTGTTTATCGACGCGCTAGATGCCGCCTCAGTCGATTCGTGGGGAATCGCCAATGCACTGGGAGAGGTTGTTGCCTCTGGTCAGTGGGGCGGCGAATCGTCGATGCTGGCGCATATCCTTGTGGCAGGCGACTACACGCTGACCCTGAAAGGGCCCGTTTTCGATGGGGCGGCGGTCGCCTTCCGCCTGCTCGATGTGGGCGCGTCTGCTGTCACTGGCAGCGCCAATGGTGAGGTGAGCGGCGACGCAGCTGCCGGGCAGGCAATCGTGGCGCGTGTTGATGTATTGGCAGGGCAAAGCCTGGTCTATGAACCGACCGATCTCGGCGGATTGACGGGCCGCTACCTGGTGTTTGATGCAAACGGGAATTTCCAGTTCTCCGGTGATGCCAGCCAGAGTTACGTGCTGCGCGGGTTGGCGAGCGATAGCACCTATTTCCTGGTGTTCGATACCGATTTTAATGCCTACCTGACAGCGGCGACCTATGCCTTCAAGCTGCAATCCATCGAGCCGGCAACGCCTGTGGATCTGATCTTGGGGGCCTCTGTCGAGGACACGCTGGGGGCAGATGGCTCGCGCAGCTACCAGTTCGAAATTACGCACAGCAGCCTGTTGTGGCTGGACATGCTCAATTCCATGGAAGGTAGGTGGTCGATTTCCGATGCTCTGGGAGATGAGATTAACAACGGTTGGTTGAACGGCTCTGACGGTGTGCTGATCAGTCTCTCATCCCCGGGCAGGTACGTGCTGACCCTTAACTCGGGCGAGCACCTGCCGGTCAACGGCAACCTGGCTTTCAAACTGCTTGATCTGGCTGACAGTGCACTGGCCATTAACCCGGAAACACGGGTCGATGGAGAACTCAATCCTGGCAGCAGTACGCAGATTTACCGCTTCAATGCGCTAGCCAGCGACAGCTTCAAGTTCGTTTCCCATGGTTCTAGCCTGAACGGCGGACTCTGGCGCCTGTATAACCGGAACGGCAGCCTGTTGAGCAGTGGCGATATCAACAACAGCGGCAACATAATCAACCTGAGTAATTCAGGCTCCGGTCAATACTACTTGGTGATTGACGGTTCCACAGCCAATTCGAATGCCGGAACCTACGGATTTTCTGCCAGCCTGAACCGTGTCGCGCTCGATACGGTTTATAGCGGCACGGCCTCATATTATTCGCCAACGAGCTACAAGCTTCACCTGGATCAGGCCGCCTGGCTGGCTTTCGATGCCTTCAAGGCTGCTTCGGGGGGCTCCGGCGACTACTATGCCTATTGGACTCTGACCGGGTCCAATGGTCAGATCTTCTCGAGCACCCCCTACTACTATGGCCGCGATACGGTGCAGATGCTGGCTGCAGGGGACTATACCCTGAACGTATCCAGCTCCTATTCCTACTACTCGACGCCGTACCAGTTCCGAATTCTGAGTGCGGCGAGCGCCGAAGCTATGACGCCCGGCAGTACGGTCAACGCTACGCTGACACCGGGTAACAGCACCAAGCTCTACAGCTTTGAGGGAACGGCCGGGGAGGTGTACACCTTCCGCAGCCTGCAGAGCATTTCCGGGTATTGGCGCCTGATCGATCCCGAAGGCAAGGAGCTCTTCAATTCCTCCTCCTCGACCACCCAGGACATGCTGAGTCTGGCGAAGAGCGGTCGCTATCTGCTGCTCATCGAAGGCAATGCCACATCCTTTTCAAATCAGGCCTATTCCTTCGTTGTCGCCAAGGCCATCGACAAGGGGGCAATACCGCTCAATACGACGCAAGCCAATACCTTGGCAGCAGGTGCCGTCGAGCGCTACAGCCTGCATCTCGATCAGGCGGGCACCCTGGTCTTCGACAATCTCGGGACCAATAGCACGCCGACCTGGCGTCTGGTCAATTCGGCCGGGACGGTCGTCTTCAATCAGACGATGGCGAACTACTATTCGTACGATTTCAAGGGGCAACTGGCTGCCGGCGACTACACGCTGATCGTCGGAAACAGCTCGGCCGCAGCTTCGCCCTACGCCTTCCGTGTTCTCGATCTGAGTACGGCCACCGCAGTGCAGCCGGGCACGCCGATGAGTACGACGGTGACGCCGGCCAATGGCGCGCAGGTATACACCTTCGATGCCGTTGCCGGAGAGCGCTATTACTTCGATGCACTGAACACCCAGTCCGAGCTTTCGGATACCTATCTGTATCGCTCTGTGCCGCGCTGGACCTTGCTTGATCCTTCTGGACGCGCGATTTTCAGCAATTCCACCATGGGTTCGGCCTCGGTCAGCAGCTACTGGGAATCCTCATTGGGGCGGTATCGCTATCGCGATGTGTTCTCCGGTTACGATCAGGAACCGGCGGCGCTGAGCATGACCGGAACCTATACCCTGGTACTTGAGGGAGACAATTCCAATACGACCCCTCAGGCCAATGTCTCGTTCAATCTGGTCAAGGTCCCGAACAACCCGGTAGTCGTGCTCGACACGCTGCTCATCAAGCCGGCGCCGGATCTGACGGTCAATAGCTTGGTTATTGATCCTGTAGACAATCTGCAGACCGGCCAGACGGTTACCCTGAACTGGGTGGTCGAAAATAGAGGCGTGCTGGCGACTGCTGGCAACTGGAACGACCGCATCGTGATCCGCAACCTGGATACCGGGGTGATTATCGCCAACCAGTCCGTTCCTTACGACGCGGCTGTCGATGGTGCAATTGCGGCTGGCGAGAGCCGGACGCGGACGTTCACGTTGCGCCTGCCTGACGGTTCGGCGGCGGCGGGCCACCTGGGCATCACTATCCTGGCCGATAGTGACAACGCCATCCGCGAGGGCAATGCGACGGGAACCAGCGAAAGTAACAACGCGCAACTGGTCGAGGTGGATGTCGCGCTGGCGCCCTATGCCGATCTGACTGTGGCCGACGTCACGCTTGATCCGGCCGGCAACTACCAGCCGGGGCAAGTGGTCAATGTCGCTTGGACGACCAGCAACAGCGGCAGCAGGGCGGTTGATGCGGCATGGAGCGAGCGCCTTGAAGTGCGCAACCTGTCGACCAACGAAGTCGTTACCTCGGTTGTCCTGCGCGACGATCTGGCCGATGGCACGCTGGATGTCGGTGCCAGCCGCCAGCGCAATGCGCAATTTGCCTGGCCGCTCGGCGCCTCGGCTTCTGGACGTTTCGCCATCAGGATCATGGCCGACAGCCTTGGCGAAATCGCCGAGGCCAATCTTGCCGGCTCCGGCGAAAGCAACAATTTAGGCGAGGTGCTGCGCACGGCCGGGCCGGACATGCAAATCCGCAACCTGAAAGTGCTCAGCACGGATATCCAGGCCGGCGGTCTGGTGACCATCGGCTGGGAAGACTGGAACCTGGGCAGCAGCGCGACCGGCGTCGGGTTTGACGACCGCATCGTAGTCCGCAACCCGGCTGCCAATCTGACACTACTCGATACCAGTCTGGCTTACGATCCGCTGCAGCAAGTCGATGGCGCGGCGCTAGGCGCCATCGAACCGGGCCAGTCGCGTTCGCGCAGCTTTACCTTCCGCCTGCCCTACGGACTGAAGGGCACCGGCGACATTTCCATTGCCGTGACGGCCGACCAGAATGCGGGCGGCGTCAGCGTGTTGTTCGAAACCAACCTCAGCAACGATGCCGAAGCCAATAATACGGCCCGCGTCTCGGCGACGTCGGCTGCGGTGCCCTATGCCGATCTGCGCGTGGACAGCCTGGTCGCCCAGGATGCCGGCGTTGGCGGCGAGCCGGTCTCTGTGAACTGGACAGTCAGCAATAACGGTGCGCTCGATACCGCCGCCGACTGGAACGACCAAGTCGTTTTTAGTACGGATGCCGTGATCGGCAATGCCGACGATGTGGTGATCGCGAACGTGCGTCATCAGGGCGGCCTGAGCAAGGGCGGCACGTACACCCAAAATGCGACCATTCGCGTACCCCTGCGTAGCGAAGGCCGTTATTATCTTGGCATCAAAACCGATACGGGCAATGAAGTCATCGAACCCGACACCCGTTCGGACAACGTCAGTGCCGCCAGGGCCATTGATCTGGCCGCGGCCTATGCCGACCTCAATGTCCTGTCGCTGAGCGCGCCGGAAACGGCCCAGAGCGGCGAGAACATCCTGGTGACCTGGGAAATCCGCAACGACGGCAATGCCACTACCGATCTGGCGCTATGGAATGATCGCGTCGTTTTGTCTACCGATCCGACCCTCGGTGGTAGCGACGATGTCGTCCTCGCCGGCTCGGTAACCCATGCCGGCTTGCTGGCGCCGGGGGGCAGCTATGTCGGGCGGGCGACCATCACCCTGCCGCGCGATCTCAACGGCGAGTTCTACGTGATCGTCGCCACCGACATCAATCGCTCGATTACCGAACTGGGCCGTACTGGCAACAATACGCGGGTCAGCGTTGCCAAGCTGCGCGTCGGTCTGGCACCGGTCGCCGATCTCACCGTCAGCGATGTCAGCGGGCCGGGCACCCTGCGGCCGGGCGATACTGCCACGGTGACCTACACAGTGACCAACCAGGGCGGTGCGGCCACGACCAATGCCTGGCGCGACCGGATTTATATTGATCGTGGTGCCAATGGTGGTTTGTATGAAGTCGCAAGCGTCTTCTCCTCGACGTCGCTCGACGTCGGCAGCAGCGCTCAGCGTACGGCCAGTTTCACCCTGCCGTCATGGTTTGTCGAAGGCGAGTTCCGCTGGGTGGTCAGGGCCGATGCCGAGAATACAATCTACGAGCGGGATGGCGAAGGCAACAACCTGAGCGCAGCGGCGACGACGGTTCAGGTGGTGCGTCCCGATCTGACAATCAGCAGCGTCAGCGGCCCCGGCCTCATCGAGTCGGGCAATGCGCTGCATGTCGAATGGACGGTTAGCAACAGCGGTGACGTGGCCACTGGCGACTGGAACGATGTCGTGTCCCTGTACAAGAGCGGCGTCCTGCAGAAATCCGTCGAACTCTTGCACACTGGCGGTCTGGCCGGCGGCGGCAGCTATACGGCCAGTGCCGACCTGGATATTCCGCTCGGCTATAGCGGCGAATACGAAATTCGCGTGGTCAGCGACAGTACCCGCGTTGTCGACGACAGGAATCGCAACGACAACCAGGCGACAGCCGCTCTGACAGTCGGTCTGGCTCCCTATGCCGACTTGGCAGTGACGGCTCTGACTGCGCCGGAGCGGATCATCGACGATCCGGCGCCGCTCGATGTCAGCTGGACGGTTTCCAATCAGGGTACCAGTGTTGGGCGCAGTACCGCCTGGACCGACCGGGTTGTCCTTTCGCTCGACGATACGCTGGGCAATGGTGACGACCGGGTGGTCGGCGAATATCTCCATGATGGCGCCCTGGCCGCAGGCGAGTCCTACAGCCGCACCGAAAGCATCCTGCTGGCCCCTGGCAGTTCGGCTCGCTACAAGCTTTTTGTAGTCTCCGACGCCAAGGGAGAGGTGTTCG
Source organism: Betaproteobacteria bacterium HGW-Betaproteobacteria-4 (assembly GCA_002840785.1). Lineage (GTDB taxonomy): Bacteria > Pseudomonadota > Gammaproteobacteria > Burkholderiales > Rhodocyclaceae > Azonexus. The sequence continues at coordinate 48,653 of PHCH01000003.1, forward strand.
AAAACGCCTCGGAAGCCAACAATATCGGCCGCGTCGCACACGACGTGGATGTCATGCCGATTCCCTATGCCGATCTCCAGATTGCTTCGGTGACGGCCGAGGGAACACCGGCCAGCGGCCGCCCGCTACGCGTCAGCTGGGAAGTGCTCAATAACGGGATCGGTCTGACCAATGTCGCCGACTGGTCCGACAGCGTGTGGTTGAGCCGTAAGGCCGACGGCAGTGATGTCGTTACCTCCTTTGGTACGGCCAATCACGTCGGGCAACTGGCGGTCGGTGATCGCTACAGCCGCAGCATGGATATCGTCCTGCCGGAAGGCATCGAGGGCGACTATTACCTCAATGTCCGGACGGGGGGGGCGTCTTGCTTCGAGTTCGTCTACGGCGATAACAATACAGGGACATCGATAGCGATCCCGGTCAGTCTATCGAAGTCGCCCGACCTCGTGGTCGAGACGGTTTCCCTGCCGGCCAGCGCCCAGGAAGGCGCGCTCATCGACGTGTCGTGGACTGTGGTAAACCAGGGCGAAGTCGCCGCAGCGGGGCTGTGGGTCGACTCGGTCTGGCTAGTGGCGGCCGATGGCAGCGGCAATGCCGTGTCGCTCGGCAGCTTCACCTATGACCGCGGCCTGGAGTCCGGCATTCGCTATACGCGTACCGAGCAAGTGCGCCTGCCCTCGAAGATTGAAGGCCTCTACCGCATCAAGGTAATCACCAACGCCAATCTCGGTGGCGGCGGCAACCAAGTGTACGAACATGGTACGGCACGCAGCAACAATGCCCTGGTTTCAGCCAACCTGACCGAAGTCAGCATGCTCGACCGGCCCGATTTGCGGGTTGCCACCGTGACCGTACCGGAGCATGTCACGGCCGGTACCAGTGCAGCCATCCGCTACACCATCAGCAACATGGGCGCAGCGGCGACCAGCGGTCGGTGGACCGACAAGGTGTATTTGTCGCTCGACGGTACGCTGAGCGGCGATGACCGCCTGGTCGGCCAGTTCGAGAGCGGCGCCGCGCTGGCGCCCAGCGAGTCGTCCGCCAACGAGACGGCGATGGTGGATATTCCCATCCGCTATCGCGGCGATGCCTACCTGATCGTGGTCGCCGACGGCAACAACAATCTCGATGAATACCCGAACGAGGCCAACAACATCCGGGCCGCGCATCTTTACATCGACCCGGTGCCCTTCGGCGACCTGGTGACGAGCGACGTCGTGGCCCCCGATCAGGCGGTCCATGGCTCGAGCATCGAAGTGCGCTATACGGTATCCAACCTCGGTAGTCAGACGACGCGAGGCGAGGCGGCCGCGCTCAACAGCTGGACGGATAGCGTCTGGCTGGCCCGCGACAAGCGCCGTCCGGGCGCCAACAAGGGCGACATCCTGCTCGGTTCGTTCACCCATGTCGGCAATCTCGGCGTCGGCGAAGACTATCTGGGTGCGGCGCAGGTGACGATTCCCAACAATACGTTGTCCGGCGAATACTTCATTACCGTATGGAGCGACACCTACGACGTCATTCTTGAAGACACCCTGGCCACCAATATCAATCCCGACGATGCCGCCCAGACCGACAACAACAACTACAAGGCCCGGCCGATCAGCGTGCTCGGCATCACCCCGCCGGATCTGGTGGTTAGCAGTGTCGTGGCACCGGATGCGCAGGATTCGGGCATCAACTACACCTTCAGCTACACCGTGCAGAATCGCGGCGACATATTCGAAGGCAGGTGGACGGACTCGGTATTCATCACCGACAATCCCGACCTGAATCTGGCCACCGAAGTCTGGGCCATCGGCAGTTACGAACAGCAACGCAGCCTCGGCAACGGTGAGAGCTACAGTGTGATGCAGACCGTGCAACTGGCACCCTCCGTCAAGGGGCGTTATGTCGTGGTCAAGGCTGATGCCACGCTGTACAACTATCGCTCGGGCAATCGTAGCGATATCGGCGAAAGCAACGAAGAAAACAACACGCGCGCCCAGGCCTCGACGATTACCGCCCGGCCGGCCGATCTCCAAGTCACCGAGATCCATACAGAACCGAGCAACTACTCGGGTGAGGATACGACCATCAGCTGGACCGTGACCAACTTCGGCGACGCCGTCTGGTCCGGTACCCGCAGCTGGACCGATGCGGTCTATATCAGTCGCGATCCGACCTTCCTTCCCGAGCGGGCAACCATTCTGGGGACGGTCGTGCACGCCAATGTCAATGGCCTGGCAGCCGGTGCCAGTTATGTGACATCCGGGAAATTCAAACTGCCGGCCGGCACCGACGGGCAGTATTACATCTACGTGATTGCCGATAACTACGACATTCCGGGTGAGTTGTGGTGGACGCGTCTGCCGAAGGGCGAGAAATTGCAAAGCGGAACCAACGCCGATGCCTTCGAATTCTATTCGGTAGGCCGACCGGCAGAGGCGGGCAGCGTCTTCGAAGGCTTGCGCAACGACAACAACACGACGCGCAGCTCTCTCGACATTACCTATCGCGAACCGGATCTGCAGGTCGATAACATCGTCGTCTCTGAACCCAATCCTTATTCCGGCGAGGCGCTGACCGTAACCTGGACAGTGACCAATCGCGGAACCCGCGATACCCGTACCAACGGCTGGTATGACGGCCTCTACCTATCGCGGGATGCCTCTCTTGACTATAGCGATTTTCCGCTGGTCGACCGCGGTTCCGAGGCCGAGGTGATGCTCCGGGCGAAGTACGTCAGCCTTTCCGAGAACAACAAACCGAAATACCTCAAGCCGGGCGAGTCCTATACCGTCTCGGCGACCTTCAACCTGCCGGAGTCGATCAGCGGCGATTTCCACCTGATCGTCAAGACCGACACGGCCATCTTCAAGGATCCCTGGGGCTATCGAGTCAGCACCATTCGTGACGGATTGCCCGGCCTGGAGCGCCTGATCGACCCATCCGGGACCGTCCTCGAATTCAAGGACGAAGGCAATAACGTCAGTTCCATCGCGCTGCCGATCACGCTGGCTACGCCGCCGGACCTGCAGGTGGCTTCGGTGACGGCGGCAGACCACGTGTACGCCGGTCAGAGCTTTACCGTGAACTATCAGGTGGTCAATCAGGGCGGCAACACGCCGAGCGACCAGACGAGTTGGAACGACCTGATCTATCTGTCCAAGGACCGTTTCCTCGATGTGAACAAGGACGCTTACCTCGGCTATGTCGCCCATAACGGCGGTCTGGCCGGTGCGGCCAGTTACGATGCCTCGCTGACAGTAACGGCGCCGAAGAACATGGACGGCCCGTACTACGTCTTTGTCGTCACCGATCCCGCCCGCGCCTGGGGTACCGGCGAAAATGGCCGGGTGCGCGAATTCGGCCGCGAGCAGAACAATGCCACGGCCGCAGCCCAGCCCATCATTGTCGAAGTACCGCCGCCGGCCGACCTCAAGGTCACCAACGTGAGCCTGCCGGCCAGCTCCAATGTCGGGGAAGAAATCCGTCTCGACTACACCGTCACCAACGATTCGATAAATACCGCCTATGGCCGGTGGACCGATGCCATTTACCTGTCTTCCGACAATACCTGGGATCTCGGCGACATCCTGGTCGGCAAGGTCGACCATATCGGCGATCTCGGCGCCAACGGCAGCTATAGCGGCACCTTGCTCGCCAAGTTGCCGCCCCTGAAGGACGGCAACTGGCGCGTCATTGTCCGGCCCGATCTCTACAACGAGGTGTTCGAAGGCAAGATCAGCTATACCGCCACCGGGCTCAATCTGCCACCGGGCGAAGCCAACAACCGCACGGCCTCGGGCGCCACGCTGCAGGTCACCGTTCCGGTCCTGCCGGTCGCCAGTCCGCTGGCAACGACCCTGAGCCCCGGCCAGAGCCGTCTCTACAAGGTCAGCGTCGCCGCCGGCGAAACCCTGCGGGTCAGCCTGGATGCGGCGGCCAGCGAGGGTAGCAACGAAATCTACGTGCGCTACGGGGATATCCCGACCGGCTACGTTTTCGATGCGGCCTACACCAACCCGGTAGCCGCCGATCAGGAAGCCTTGATCGGCAGTACCAAGGCGGGCGATTACTATGTGCTCGTGCGCTCCCGCCAGGGCAGTGCCGATGCGCCGGTCACCGTGCGCGCCGACCTGCTGCCGCTGTCGATCAGCAAGATCACGCCCGACCAGGGCGGCACCGGCGACGACAATCACCGCTGGGTCACGCTCGACATCTACGGCGCCCACTTCAAGGCCGGCGCGCTGGTCAAGCTGTCCCGCCCCGGTGTCTTCGAAGCAGAACCCGAACGCTGGCAGGTGCTCGACGCCACCCATATTCAGGCGGTGTTCGACCTGCGCAATTTCCCGCTCGGACTGTACGACGTCAGCGTCACCAATCCGGATGGCCAGAAGGTCACCGAGGCCCAGCGCTATCTGGTCGAACGCGGTATCGAAGCCGATGTGACCATCGGCATCGGCGGTTTGCGAACGCTGACGCCGGGCGAGAACGGTCTATACAGCGTTTCCCTGCAAAGCCTGAGCAATGTCGACACGCCCTACGTGCGTTTCGACTTTGGTGCACCCGAAATGGGTTACAGCGCAGATGTGCTGGATGGCCTCAATTTGCCCTACATCGTTTTCGGCACCAATGTCGCCGGCCAGCCGGCCGGCACGACGCTCGACACTGCCGGCAATACCCAGACCTACGGCCAGACGCCGACCGACGGCACGAGCCGCGGCGATATTCCCTGGGCCAAACTCGACGGCGCGCAGAACACGGCCGGCGTTAACCTGGCGCCGGGCTATGCCTTTGACGTGCCAGCCGGCGGCTTCGTCGGCATGACCTTCAGCGTCCAAACCTATCCGGGCCTGGCCGAATGGTTGGCCTATGATTTCGAAGGCCTGCGCGACACGCTCTATGCCGTGCATCCGGAATGGAAGGCGCAGGGCTTGCTTGATGGCGGCGTGCAGGATCTCGACAAGATTTCCGAAGGGCTGACAGTGAAGTTCCTGTCGAAGAACCCGGAGGTGCATGTCACCAAGCTCGAGAACTTGGCCATTCCCTTCCGCTTCAACATCGTCGGGGCGGCAACGCCGATTACCCGTGATGAATTCATCGTCGACCAGACGGCGCACGCCAGGAAACTGCGTGCCGCCATTCTGGCCGATAGCGCCGCACCGGCAAGTCTGGCGGCCCTGGCCGCCGACGAGGCGCAATGGATCAGCGGCTGGCTGGGCGCGCTGGAAGCCGCAGGCTTGTTGCGTCCGCTGGACGAAGCGCCGCCCATCCGCGAAAACCCCGAAGTGCTCAGCCTCAACGCCACGCTGGCGAGCGGCATCCTGCTCAGCAAGGGCGGTGAGAACTACCGCACGCAGGCCGATATTCTCGGCTTCTTCAGCAAGGTTCAGCAGTGGTACGGCGATACCGCTAGGTATGCGGGCGACCCCGATGCCACCAAGGCGGCGGTCGAATACTACGAGTTTAGAGAAAACGGCGAAGGTGATTTCGCCGAAATACCGGTCCCGGTCATGGCCGATCCGGCGCAGTTCGACATGAACGCCAGCCACGACACGCATTTCATCAATTTCAACATCTTCGCCGGCGGTCGTACCGCATTGGAGTATTTGCGTCATATCGGCGTGCTCGATGTCGACTTCAATCCGGTCGCCGGTCAGGCGCTCAATCTGAGCCAGTACCTGCAACAGGTTGCCCAGCAGGGCAGTTCCAGCGGTACGACAGTCAGCGTGCGCGGTCCGCAGGCGATTCAGGGCGACGACGGCAACAATTACGTGCCGGCCGACACGGCACTGCCTTACACCATCGCCTTCAACAATCCGACCGAAACGCCGGCCGGCGAACTGCGCATCGTCACCCAGCTCGATACCGATCTCGATCCGCGTTCGATTCGCCTGGGCGATCTCAAAATCGGCGACATCAACGTGCATCTGCCGGCCGACAAGGCCAATTTCCAGGGCGACTTCGACTTTACCGGCAGCAAGGGTTTCATCCTGCGCGTCAGTGCCGGGGTCGATGCGTCCACCGGAATTGCTACTTGGCTGCTGCAAGCGATCGATCCGGATAACGGCGAAGTCATGCATGATGCGACACGCGGCCTGCTGGTGGCCGCGGTCGGCGCTTCGCAAACGACGGCCGAGCAGCAACGGCAGGGTTTTGTCAGCTATACCATCCGCGCCGCAGACAGCGCACTTTCCGGTGCCGACATCGAGAGTTCGGCGCGCATCATCCTCGACCAGGCCCCGCCGGTCGACAGCGCTCCGGTCTCCGTCAAGCTCGACGCCAAGGCCCCGCAAACCACGCTTGCCGTGACGGCCCTGGGCAACGACGCCCAAGGCGCGCCTACCTTCGACGTGCAATGGCAAAGTGAAGACGACGCCAGCGGGATCAAATCGGTGACCGTTTATGTCGCCGAAGATGGCGGCGATTTCAAGATCTGGCAACGCCAGGTCGCGCCGGAAACGCATCAGGCCGTATTCACCGGCATCGCCGGCAAGCATTACGAATTCCTCGCGGTAGCCACCGACAAGGCCGGCAACCGCGAGGCGGCCTCGGTCGCCAATGCCGTCCTGCCGGACGACGGCGCCCGACAAGACGTTCTGGATAGTCTTGGCGTCAACGAAACTCTCGGCCAGACGGCGGAAATCCCGCTGGCTGCAGCCGATCGCAACTATTCGAGTAACGCCCTGTTCGAGCAATCCACCCAGCAATTGCCGGGTAAGGTGGCGAGCACCCAAACCAGCGACCTGCGTTCGGTGCTGGCGCCGTTTACTCTGCGCGGTTTCGCCGACGGCTATGCCGCCAGCGCTGCCGACATCGGCGCCCAGGCCATGGTCGAACTGGCCGATCACAGCATCCTGGCCAGCGCCGGGACGCTGCGCAACGAAGTCTTCCGCTACGCCAAGGAAGGCGGCCGCAATACCACACCGCTGTTCACGCTGGATGCGCCGATCCTCGACATGGCCGTCGACGCTGTCGGTCAGCTCTGGGTCATGACGGGCAGCGAACTGCTGCAGGTCGACGCCAGCAGCGGGGCCATTATGCAGCGTCTGAAAGGGCCGGGCGGCGACCCGCTGACCCATGCCCTGGCGATTGCGCCGACCGGTGAAATCTATGTTTCCTCGGGCAACGGCATTGAAATCTTCAATCCGACCGAAATTGATGCCGGTAAGGCCTGGAAGCATTTCAGCAACCTGCGCGTGGGCGATCTCGCCTTCGGGCCGGATGGCCGTCTGTGGGGCGTCAAGTGGACGGGCAGCGAGGTGACCGGGGCGGCGCTCGATGCGACGACCGATATCGTCAGCTTCCCGATGAGCGGCCGCACCAAGGGCCGTGCCGAACTGGAATACCGTCTGGCTGGCGTCATCGACAGCATCGCCTTCGGTGCCGCCGGTTCGTCGCTCGATGGCCTGCTGATTGCATCGAGCAACCTGAAACAGCGCCCGGTGGTCGATGGGGCAGGGGAAGTTCCGCACCAGTCCTCGGTCTGGATGATCGAACTGCTGAGCCGCCGCGTCATGCAAATGGCGGCAGGCGGCACACGTGGGGAGGCGATTGTCGCCACCGCCGATGGCCGTATCCTGGTGGCCGAAACCGGCCGCATCGACGAAATCGCCCAGGCACGCGCGCCGCTCGTCAAGGCGGTGACCGTGCCGGACGGCGCCCTGGTGCCGCTGCCAATGAACCGCATCGGCGTCGTTTTCGACCAGGCCATGTGGCTGGGCGATGCTGCCGATGCCGGCAGCGTGCTCAACCCGCTCAATTTCTCGCTGACGGTTCTCGGTAACGACGGCGGGGCGGTGCTTAACCCGAAATCGGTCTCCTGGGATGCGGCGACCCGGACTGCCTGGCTCGACGTGCGCAGCCTGGAAGCCGGCCAATATCAGCTGGAAATCGGCCAGGCGCTCCAAAGCAGCGTCGAAGTGCCGCTGGAACAGGCCTATGTCAGCACCTTTACGGCCCTCAACGACATGAGCAGCCAGTTGCGGCTCGACTTCTCCCGGACCCGCGCCGACCGCGCCACTGGTGAGGTCAGCTACGACCTCAGCATCACCAATATCGGCGTCGACGACATCAAGGGGCCGATGATGCTGCTCCTCGATCCCGGTCGCTATTTTGCTGGCGGCATTGCCGACGGCACGATTGCCGGCGGCGATCAGTCCGATCTCTGGGTGCTCGACCTGACGACCGCCCTGCAAGGTCTGGGCGGCAAGCTGGCGGTCGGGGCGACGCTGGCCGACCAGACGGTAAGCATTGTCCCGAGCAGCCTGTTTGCACCGAGGGCGGGTCTCGCCGACCTGGTCAAGGCGAATCTGGGCCACGGTGTCTATGCCGTGCCGCAAGACAACCTGCCGCCGCAACTGACCGTCCCAGGCGTGACCGATCCGACGGTCGCCGAAGCCTCGGTATTGCCGGGCGCGACAGCAGGGCAGGCGTGGACCGCAGAAATTGAGGCCATCGACAGCGATGGCAGCCTGTTCTACTGGCAGCTCGTCCAGGCGCCAGCCGGTGTGACGCTCAGTTCCACCGCCGATGTGACTTCCGATACCGATGGCTACCACAAGCGGGCCACGCTGAGCTGGACTCCGTCTGCCAATGCCAATGCTGCCAGCGAGATCCTCGTGCGCGTGCAGGACAGCCGTGGCGGTGTTGCCTACAAGTATTACCAGGTGGCGGTCACCGGCGGCAATCATGCGCCAGTCATCAGCACCCAGGGCGAAATCACCCTGGCTGAAGGCGAAACGCTCAACCTGCCGATTGCCGCAGCCGATGCCGATGGCGACACCCTGACGGTGAGCTTCCGCAACCTGCCGCCGGGCGCCGTCTTCGATGCCGCCAGCGGCCTTCTCACCTGGGTGCCGGGCTACAACCAGGCCGGCCTCTACGAGAATGTCACGGTCGTCGCCAGCGATGGCAAGACCACGGTCAGCCAGCACTTCAACCTCACCGTCGAACAGGCCTATCCGCAACCGGTGCTGCTGCAGGTCGCCGCCCAGACCTTGCGCGAAGGCGATCGCTACGCGCTGCAACTCGCCGGCAGCGTGCCGGGCGGGTTGGCTCAGCCGGACGGTACGGCGGTCTCGCTCGAATACGCCTGCCCGTGGTTGCCGGGTGGTGCCACGCTAAATTCCGAAACCGGCTGGCTGGAATGGACGCCGGACTTCGCGCAGCATGGAAGCTTCAAGCTGCCGGTCTTGCTCATCGCCACTTGGACGACACCGGATGGCGAAGTCAGCACGACCACGGTGACGCGCGAAATCACCTTCAATGTGACCAATGCCAACGGTGCGCCCTTGTTCGTGCCGGCGGAAACCTGGCATGCGTTGGAAGGTCAGCCGCTGCGCATCAGCGTCTTCGCCTTCGACCCCGACAATCCGGATTTTGAACCCAAAATCCATCTGCAGACCGGTGCCCCGGCCAGTGGGCCGGAAACCACTTCGCCGACGGTGACTTACCAGGTCGATGGTCTGCCGGCAGGTGCCAGTTTCGATGCCGAAACCATGGAAATCGTCTGGACGCCGGGCTATACCCAGGCCGGCACCTACAGCATAACTGTCACGGCAACGGATGACGGTGATGGGACCGGTACCCCGGCGGTCAGCTATCTCGTGCTGCCCATCGAAATCACCAATGCCAATCGAGTTCCCGAGATCGGCGACATCAGTAACGCCTTTGTGGACAAGGGCGGCGTGATCGAGATACCGATCAGCGCCAACGATATCGATGGCAACCCGGTCGAACTGATTTTCTCGGGCTTGCCCCGTTTTGCGACGTATACCCAAAATCCGTCCGCCGATTCCAGCCAACTCAGCGGCGTACTCCGCTTTGCGCCAGGGGCCGGCGACCGTGGCGATTACACCATTACCGTCATCGCACGGGACAACGGCGATGGCGATGTCAATCAAGTCCTTACCCAGGCCAAGAGCTTTGTGCTGACGGTCAAGAGCACAAGCGAAGCACCGGTCATCGTAGCGCCGAAGCAAGTCGTTGCCCTGGTCGGTCAGCCGCTCTCGGTGGCGCTGCTAGCCAGCGACCTGGATCAAGATGCCCTGACCTGGACGACCGACGGCCTGCCGGCCGGTGCCACGCTCACCCCGGCCACGCAGTACGGACACGCCACCCTCGCTTGGGTACCGGGTGCCGCAGCCGTTGGTGTGTACGACCTGACCATCGCAGTGACCGACAAAGGTCTGCCACCGCAGGATGCCGGCTACACCAATCCAGACAACCCGGTCCCCAACCTGAGCTGGCAAACCTTGCGCATTGTCGTCCGCGCCGCCAACGCGGCGCCTGATGTTCTCGGGCTGGAAGTCAATGGCCAGCCGGTGAGCGACCCCGGTCAGGCCGACGTGCTCCGCCTCAACGCCACGGAAGGCGTGCCACTCGCGCTCGCGCTGTATGGCAGCGATGCCGACGCCGACCGCCTCGACTGGACGGCCAGCGGCCTACCGCGCGGCCTGGTTTTTACGCCGGCAGCCGATGGCAGCAAGACAAGCCTGACCTGGACGCCGGATAATTTCGCCGCCCAGGACAGCAACACCGGGACGCCGGGTCTATGGCGTTTCACGGTGACCGGCAGCGATGGTGCTGCGAGCTTCACGCGCACCGTGGAAATCGCCGTCGCCAACGTCAACCAGACGCCGCGCATCCTGCCCTTGCCGCTGCAACTGGTCAGCGAAGGTGAAACCATGAGTTTCACCGTGCTGACCGGCGATGCCGACCACGATGCCATCCAACTCAGCCTCATCCATGATGACAGCACCCCGTCCGGCGTGATGTTCGATGCTGCCAGCGGCTATTTCGAATGGACGTCGGATCAGCAAGTCGTCGACAACGCCTCGGCCAGCAACAAGGCCTACACCTTCACCTTCCAGGCCACCGACGGAACAGCAACGACCACCCAGACCGTGCAGGTCCGCGTCTTTGACGTTAATCGTCCGCCGGTCGTCACCGCAACCAGCCACGCCGTGGTCATCGGCGACACCCTGTCGATCCCGGTTGATCTCAGTGGTACGTTCTCCAATGGCATTCTTGCGGTCGACTCCGACGGAGCGGCACAAACCGCTGCCCTGACGGTCAGCTTCACCAACCTGCCGGAAGGTGCCAGCTACGACGCCGTGACCCGCCGCCTGACCTGGACCCCAGGTCCGGGCCAGATTGGCGACAGCACGGTCAGCGTGCTGGTTTCCGACGGCCGCAACACGGTCAGCGAAACCTTCGTCCTGCGCGTCGTCGCCGACGCCGCAGCCAATGCCCCGAAGATTCTCGTCTCGACCACCCCGAGCACACCGGTAACCCCCGGCCAGACCGTGGTGGCCACCGTCCGGGCCGAAGCCTGGAGCGGCATCGCCACGGTCGTTGCCGAAATGCGCCAGGGCGAGGGCAGTAGCTGGCAGGCAGTCGCACTCGATGGCGCCGGGCGCCTCAAGCTCGTGCCGAACCAGCCGGGCCTGATCGACATCCGGGTCACTGCCACGGATCGTGATGGCTTCACCAGCACGCAAACGCACACTGTCCGCGTCAAGGATCCGGCCGACAGCCTTGCGCCGCAACTGGCCTGGCAAGGTGCCCTGGCCGGTGCCACCGCCTACAGCGAGCCGCGGACCCTGAGCGAACTGACCAGCGTCGTTACCCAACTGACCGAAACCCAGCTGATAGGCTGGCGTCTGCAACTGGCCCCAGCCGGCACCGATACCTGGGCCACCCTGGCCCAGGTCGATGCCGCCGCCACCTCGGTGAGCCAGGCGCTGAGCCTCGCCAGCCTCGACCCCAAGCAGTTCAGGAATGGCGTGTACCAACTGCGCCTGAGCGCCTGGGATCTGGTTGGCCGGACCAGCGAAATCACCGCCAACCTGATTGTCGACACCGCCGACAAGTCTTTCGTCAGCACCACGCAAACCGATGCCACGGTGAGCCTGGGCGGTCACACGCTGGCTCTTGCCCGGCAGTGGAGCGATGCGAACAAAGGGCAGGGCAACGATCTGGGCAACTGGAGCCTGCCGCTGCTCGATACCGGCTTGACCAGCGACCAGCTGGCCACCCTGGCCTCCGGCGCCACCGCCCCGTGGATGGACGGCGCCCGCGTCTGGCTCAGCATCCCGGCCGATCTCGCCAATGCCGCTGCCGGCTTCAAGAATCTCAGCTTCACGCTGGGCACGCAAAGCGAACGCCTGGGCGCCGAAGCCGGTGCGCCGCAGGTCTGGCATCCGGTCTTCAACACCGCTCAAGGCTGGCAACTGCAGGCCCATGGCGACGACTTCGGTGCTTCGGACGCCGTTGAAACCGTCGAGTCGCTGACCCGCCAAGGCGATCGTCTCTATAACCAGGCGACCGGTCTGCCCTGGGTGCCAACCGGGTACACCCTCATTGCGCCCGACGGTACGCGTTACCAACTGGATGCGCTGGGCAAGGTCGGCAGCATCCGCTTTGCCGACAGTGCCCAGTGGCTGGTCTCCGATGCCGGCATCAGCGCCGTCAGCGCCGCCAACAGCAGCACGCCTGCCGATCGGATCGACTTCCTGCGCGATGCCGAGGGGCGCATATCGCGCATCACCTTCCCCGATGCGCAAGAAGCAAGCAGCGCCATTGCCTACCGGTACGGTAGCGACGGCAATCTGACCCTGGTCCGTCGTCTCGACGACACGGGTCTGGGGACGCCTGTTGCGTACTCTAGCAATGGTCAGCCGGTGAGCGAAGCGCTCACCGCCAACCTCGGCGCCGTGGTGAACTGGAACAGCGGCAGCAGCAATGCCTGGAGCGGTACCCTGAATGCCGACCAGAGTGTCACGCTGGCCTTTGCCGTGCGCGACAGCGAAATTACGTCCACCATCCATACGCCGGGCGGGCAGGGCGCGGTCATCATCGCCCTGGAATCCGCACTACCGGACAATGCCATTCTCGACGTGAGCGGCGCCCAGATCATCGGCACTTCCATGGTCAACGGCAAAAAAACGCAATTTTTAAAAGTCACCGAAGCCGGCGTCAAGCTGATCCGCATCAGCGGCGTCGGGCTCGCCGACATCCGCCTCTCGCTGGCTGGCGACCTCAACCGCGATGGTGCGGTTGACGGTGCCGACGCCAGCCTGTGGGAACAGGCCCGCATCGACCAGACACCTACGGGGGACATCAACGGCGACGGCCTGATCAACACCGCCGACCGTCAGGCGCTCTACGCCAATACCGGCTTCAAGGCCAACCAGGCGCCGGTTACGGTCAGCAGCCTAGCCACCCTAAAAACCCACACCGACCTTGGCCTCACCAGCGCGCTCGCCAGTATTGCCGAAGACCTCGAAGGCGACACCGTCTTCTGGCGCATCATCGGCAGCACCCACGGTACCGCCCGCCTTGGCGCCGATGGCCACACCTTGAGCTTCACCCCGGAAGCCGGCTACATCGGCGAAGCCACGCTCACGCTGCAGGCCGACGACGGCTTTGCGACGGGAGCGCCGATTGAGGTCAAGGTGAACGTGAGCGGGGCGAAGCTGCTGCAGATCCACCTGGCCCAGTTGCCGAGCATGTTGGCCGGCAAGATTGCCAAACTGCAGGCCACCGCCGACTTCGAAGACGAAAAGGGTGTGGCGATTACCAACGCGGCTTACCTCAATGTCAGCGTCGTCGATCTGGCCGGCCTGGGCAGCGTTGGCGGCAGCGCCGTGGGCGTGAACGACCAGCACGATACGATCCGCGCTGAAGCCACCGGCGCGGCCCTGGTCATCGTTCGCCGCATCGATGCCGATGGCCGCTTGATCCAGGCGGTACAGTCGGTTAATGTCAAAACCGCCACCGTACCCAGCGACGACGAGGAATACTATGCGGAAGACAGCTTCATCGTCGAACCCGACGTCTATCCTGGCACCTTGACCTTGATCCCCGGCGGCACCCGGCAACTCAAGGTGCACCTGATCGACTCGGGCAACGGCCAGCAAACCGACATCCACGGCGCCAGCCAGATCGAATTCGCCGGCTCGCCCGAGCAGGTGGACACCTGGCTCGACCCCAGCACCCAATTGCCCTTGATCGACCCGGATACCGGCGACTACCTTTACGACCCGGACACCGGTGAAATTCTGCTCGATCCGAACACCGGCGAAACGATCACCTATGTAACGCCGGCCCTGCCGGAAGTCCGCAGCGGCACCCGCTATGTGATCAGCGACGAATCGATCGCCACGATCAGCGAAGACGGCCTCATCACCGCCATCAAGACCGGGCGGGTCACCATTTCGGTGGTGCATCTGAAGAGCGTCACCGATGGCTACGGCGCCATCAGCGAGCAGGTCATCGGCCAGACCGACATCTCGCTCAACGTCGAAGCGCCCAAGGTCGTCGACACCGGTGCCGGCATCACCATCGCCGCCGACCTGGGCGGGGCAGTGCAAGCGACCACCGGCGAGACCGTGCTGATCGGGGCCGGTGCGCTGAAGCAAGACGTCGCCGTCAGCATCAAGCGCATCGAGCTGGCCAATGTCCAAGCCGAAACCGGCATGGAGATGCCGGTGCCGGAAGCCGTACAAGCCGTGGCGGCCTTCCGCATCGACATTGGCGACCAAGCCAGCAATACCCCGTTGCAACTGGCCATTCCCCTGCAAGACACCAGCAATCTGCAAGCCGGCGAAGAAGTGCTCTTCTTCAAGAAAGGGCAGGCCCTGCAAGCGGACGGCAGCTTCAAGGACATCTGGTGGATCATCGACAACGGCTACGTCGGTGCCGACGGCGTAGCCCGCACGGCCAGCCCACCGTACGTCGGTCTGGACGAATCCGGCGAATACCTGGTCGGCAAGAAACTCCCCGGCATCATTACCAGCGAATTCGAATTGTGGGGCAATGCCGGCGATTGGCTCACCCTGGACAACGTCGGCCTCGGCTTTGGTTTGGGTGGAGACCTCGCGGCCAAGATGGTCACCGGCAGCATCGTCAGCCTGATCTGCTCCATGGCGAAAAACATCGGTGCCGCCTCCTACCATTTCGGCGTGCCGCAGTTTGCCAAGATCGAACTACCGGTGATTCAGCCCGGCGAGCGTTTCCAGCTCAATACCGGCAACTACCTGAAACCGGCGCCCACGCCCTGGGGCAATGTCGTGGTACCCAACATCACCGACGCCAAGATTACCGATGCCAACGAATTCCAGATCACCATCAACAACCCGGATCCCGGCCTGTTCAAGGGCAAGCTCATGCTGCGCATGGTCTTCGACAACGGCACTACACGAGATGTTTGGACGAAGGAAGAGGCAGGCAGCGGCGACCTGAGCGGGGTGGTTACCGTGACGCCGCCCAAGGGCATCGCCATCGGCAGCGTCGGTTGGCAACTGGTCCGCCAGATTTCGACAGAACAGCTCAAAGGAACAGGCACCTTTGCTGATGGCGAACAGTTGGTGTTTGCCGGCAACGTCGCGCGCATCACCCCGCGCCCGCACATGGCCGCCACGCTCACCCGCACCGGTGTCGAGTTCATTCGCAAGACCGACCAAACCGTGGTCGCCTCGGTCAATCTCGTGGACTATCTCGGCGCCCAGCAACTCGACTACATCGTCGGCCGCAAGGTCCAGCCCATCGTCTTTACCGACGACCTGTCGCGCGTCTTCATTGCCGGCAATAAAGAACTGATCGTCATCGACATGCTCACCCTGAAGGTGATCCAGGTCGAGAAAATCGAAGCCGCCAAGAACATCACCAGCCTCGCCACGGTCGGCAATCTGCTGCTCATCGGCGAAGGCACCCCGGGCGGCGGCAACCGGCTCCTCGCACTCGACATCAGTTCGCGGAACGTCGATCCCGATACCGGCAAATTCAAGAACAAACCCGTTTCCCTCAAAGGCACCGGCATCGAAGCCAGTCCCAACGGCATCGGCGGCATGATAGTCGGACCGGATGGGCGGACCCTGGTCGTCTCCGTGCCCACGCAGTCCGATACCCTGAGTTGGGGTCCGAAAGACCTCTCGCGGCGCGGCAATGTCCTCATCCTCGACCTCAATACCCTGGATATGACCACCGGCAAGATCGCCCAGCCGGTCGTCGCCAAACTGCCGGACGACGGCAAGAGCGGCAAGGCCACGATGAGCATCATGGCCACCCGTGACGCCAACCGCTACCTGGTGGCCAACCCCCTCGACTACGACCGCGGCCTGTCCACCCTCGTTCTGACGCGCAACGCCGAAGGAACCGTCACCGGTGCCGAAATGAAGGCCATCAGCATGTTCCAGCGCGACGAGCAAGTCAAAATCGACCGCCTGGACATCCAGCGCGCCCAGAGCGCCGTGCTGGTCAAGATCGACGGCGTCGAATACGCCCTCGTCGCCGACGACAACTTCTTCGGCAACGACCAATACTGGTGGCAAATGTACGAGGCCCCCACTTTCATCTACACCCCCTCCGGTCCCCCCATCGCCGTGGGCGGCAGCGCCAATGCCAAGAAGGTCAACGTCGGGGGCAAGATCGGCGTCGTCAAGGACCCGTTCGGCACCCCGGAATACCTGGGCGCCACGCTGCCGCTCGATGGCTACGGGGTGCACAACCTGGGGCTCTCCGAAGACGGCAAGGTCCTGATCGGCCAATTGCGCGGACTCTCCAGCGCCAACATCTACGACAACGACCCGCGCCCCAGCCAGGCCCATGCCTGGGATGTCGCGGAACTGATCAAGGCAGCCCTTGCTCAGCCGGAAAAGGATCGGCTGTCGAAACACATCAAGCTGCCGCCCAATGCCGAGCAGCTCATCTCCAAAACCAACCAGCAGGCCGGCTCGATTGCCAATGGCTGGCCGATCGGGACGTTCTTTGATCCGGAGTTCATCGACGTTGTTGCAACAGGACGGATGGGGGATGTGATCGGCGTTGATCTGCGTGAACTCGCCGCCAAGCAAATTCTGCTGAAGGAAAAAGCAATAACGGAAGCCGATGCCGAGAAAACCCTGGATGCCATGAGCGACGAGGCCAGGAAACTCGTGAGAGGCCGGATGGACAAGCTGGAGGATTTCAGCCTTCAGAATGCCGACCTTAACCGCTTGGTCGATTCCTCGAGTCCAATGCAACTGGTGACGAAAAATGCGCTTTCCAAGGAAATCTATTCACGGGCGAGTGTCGATGGCGAATTCGAACTGGACTTCAAACAATCCGGCGTCCTTTACTTCGTGCCGAATATCACCGCCAGCGGTGACGACAACGATCTTCAGAGATTGCGTGAGGGTAAAACCCTGAATGACAAATGGGCCTCGTTCTTCTTCACCTGCACGGATTCCTCGAAACCCGAAAAAGACAATGTGGTGGGTAGTGGGACGGTGACGGCCAAGGACTACGCGACCGTCAGCAACCCGTTCTTTGGAGATCGGCCGCTCGATAATCCGGGGTATTCGAAATTTGAACTGAAGGGCGGCGTAGCTGTTGGACAGGCAAACGACAAACTTGACGTCTACCGCGTCGAGCAACGTTTAAAGTATCTCGGCTATGGCCTGTCGCAGGTCAATGGCAGCGGCGAAATCGTTGTAAATGGCGAGTTCTCTAAGGAGGAGAGCGTTGACTTGCAGCAATTCGAAACAATTGTCCGCGTTGGAATAGTGCCGACGAAGGCGGATCGCGGCGCAATCAAGAAAGAGACAACCAAAAATGCCGTTGCGACCCTGAAGGTGACGGTAACCTATTTCGCGGATACGGATGATTACGTAGTCCAACCGGAGACTGTTACGTCCTCCCTGAAGGCTGCCGGAAACAAACTTTCGGACAAAGAGAAGAAAGTTGCAAAGACCGAGGCGGAGGCCGCAGCACGCGCGAATCAGTTGGCAGCCGCCATTGATGAGGCAAAAGCGGCCGCAAAAGCAGCATACGAGGAGGCGTTAAAAGCACCGAAAATAGGGGCCGATGGCATCATCGAAAAGCAAACCGGCCAACAAAGTCAGGGCGACAAAAATGCCAAGTTGACTACAGACTGGCTGAACGCCTACAACGCGCCGCACTGGATGGATTTCAGCTCAATGCTGGTGACCAACGGCACGCTCTCCGCTGGCTGGGTAAACAAGGTAGCCACGGGTGGCAGCACGCAAGGTAGCAGTTGGATTTACGACATGATGCTGGCCTCGCTGAGCCAGTCGCTGACCGATAGCGCCAAACTCTGGTTCAAAGGTACCGGCAAGTTGGGCAGCATGCTCAATATCGGCATCAATTCAGCCTACATCTCGAACGGCGATACGGGGAGCCAGAGCACCACAAAATCCAACCAGGCACGGGTGAATGGCAAGGATGTGGTGCTGGGGCTGACCCCGGACAATCTCACCAGCGTGGGCGGTACGGCGCTGGATGTGGCCGCCTACAAAGCCAGTAAATGGAACTACGACAACGCCAAAACGCTGGCGGGCATGCTGACTAACCCGAACATCGACAACAATTACAACGCCACCCAGAAGACCTTCGGCGGCGCGACAGACAATGCTGCCGGCGCCAACCGGCAGGACATGGCGCTCAAGGACTTCCTGCGAGTCTATTCGGTGACCCTGGATGACAACCAGAAAGACAACGGCATCGGCTGGGACGATATCCCGATCGCAACCACCAAAGATCAGGAGAAGATCAAGGAAGCGCTCTTCGGCACCGGTCGGCAAGATGCAGGCATGATCGACTCGAAGAACGTCCTGCTGGGGGGTACGGCGGCGGCGTTGGGGGAGATGATGACGGCTGAGTCGTTGGCGACTTTCATGGGAAGCAAATCAAGCGTGGACTACAGCCAATGGGTCAAGCCGCTGCAAGATGCCATGGCAGAGTTCGAGATCAACACTCCAGAGCGCATCGCGGCTTTCCTTGCTCAAATAAAGCAGGAGTCGGCGGGGTTAAAGAAGGCAAAAGAGAATATCGTGTTTGATGATGGTATCACTCTGCCGATTAGAACCCTTATCGATAAGGGAACCAACAATTTGGTCGCTAATTTCTCGGCAGGGTTCAAGCTGATATTCAAAATGGGTTCGCTTACTATTACGCACACGGCCGATGCATACAATCAAGGAAGTGACCTAAAAAAGAACGCAAACGATTTCTTAATGAGTGAGATTGTTAGTGGCATCTATGGGGTGGATATCGTTGCGCTTATTCAGTCGAAGAAAGATGCCGACGCGGCGCTATCGACTGCAAAAGGGACGGAAAATGAAGGAGTGGCGCAAGCTGCGGCCTTGTTGGCTAACAAGAATCTTGAGGAGGCCTACAATAAAAATGTGGTTTGGGGAGAGGCGGCAAAAGAGCGAGTAGCAAATCGCGTCTATTCCAGTGACAAGGGCAATCCTGTGGGTGATCCAGCGCATGGAGCTAATGGCAAAGAATCTACGGGTGACGGTTATCGCTATATTGGGCGCGGATTAAAACAGCTGACGGGCCGATATAACACAGAAGGCTTTGTTGACTATGTCAGCAAAAACCCAATTGCTGGACAGCCTACATCTGCCGATATAACTGCAAACCTGGATCTGATGGTGACAGATAAGCGGCTTGCGGCCCGGTCCGCCGCTTGGTTCTGGCAGAAACAAAATAGCAATCGCTTAAATGCCAAGGCTGACAACTTGACCTTAACCGGAAACGATAGCGAGAGACCGCAGATCGATCAAATAACCAATAGAGTCAATCCAGGTGCGCGAGAGGATGACAAAGATACAAGATGGACTAACTACATAAAGAACGTCACCGCAGTACTGAATGGTGGCAACCCTTACGAGAGCATGCGTTCCGTCCTCTCCCGCGTCGGCATCACCACCGTTGCCGGCCAGCACTATACGCGACAGTTCGGCATCACTCTGGCTGCCCATACGGCGGTAGGCATTGACGATGGCAAATCGACCAGTAACCTGATGGCAGCCGCTGGGGAAGCCCTGAGCGAAACCACGGACCTGCTAGATCTGTCAGCGGAACAAGAGGCGCAACTGTGGACCCAAGCCCAACCGTTGTTTGACCAACTGAAGAAATCAAATGAGGACAGCGCTATGTGGATACCTAACCTACGGGATACCAGCCTTCTAGCCGGTGCGGCGGTCGCCGTCGTCGCGGCTTCGCCGGTGCAGGCAGCCAACGACTTTGCGTTGGGTGTTTGTCGTACCGCATCGCCGTCTGCCGGCGCGGAAATTGCGCCAACAATTGATGGCGACACCTATCTGTATGAATATCATTCTGACGATCCACGCTATAAGGGCTTTAGCTTTAAGAATACTGGTGCCAAAGTGACCGTGATTAAAGCACCGCAGCATGGTGAGGTTGTTTTGGAGGATACCGCCTTGGGAACAGCCCACAACTGGTACCACTACATGCCGAAGGATGAGGGCTACAGCGGTCGGGATCGTTTCGAGATGCTGGTGGAAAAAGGCGGCTTCAAGATTCACATCTATTACCTCATGGAAGTGCTCGATGAATATGACACCCCGACCGGACGGTGTCATTCAGGCCATTGGAAGATCTCCTCCTTCACCACTCCCACCCTCGACAATGCCGCCCTCCAAGCGCTGCTCGACGCCACTCGTATCAACAACACCGTCACCACCGCCGACCTATTAGGCGGCGCCGTCGGCCAAACTACCGGCTCGTCGATTACCCTCGACACCGACGCCGCCGGCCACGGCTGGTACATCGACTACACGCCGTTCCTGAACGACGAGTACCTCCCCACCAGCAACCCGCTGGAATGGATCGCCAAGCCGGGCAGCGTAGCCGACGGCAAGATGGATATGCTTACCGTATTGCTGCACGAATATGGCCACGCTCTGGGTCTCGATCACACGGCGGACAGCCACGACCTGATGGCCAGCACGCTGTTGCCGGGCGTCCGCCGCCTACCCAGCGCCGAAGAACTCAACCTCATGGCCCAACTACTCGGCGTCGCCAAGGAAACCGGCAGTGCCTCGCCAGTCCCCTACGACCCCTTCAGCCCACCCGGTACGCCGCTGCCGGCCACTATCAGCCTCGCCGCCTTCGTCGCCGCCCGCCAGCGCCGCAGTACGCTTTCCTCCACGCTGACGCAATTCGAAGTCGCCGCTAACCCGACACTGACCAACCCGCAATTCGCGGATAACCAAGGCTGGGCTACGGAAGGTGATGTCGCCATCGCGGCCGGCGCAGCCACCCTCAAGGAAACCGCCACCACCCAGACCCGCCTCAACCAGGCATTCGTGCTCGGTCCCAACGACCGCTTCCTGTCCTTCACGCTGTCCGGCATCGCGCTGGACGATGTCAGCAACGCACCGGACGATGCCTTCGAAGTTGCCCTGATCGATGCCAATACTGGCTTGTCGCTGCTGGGCGGCACGGGTCTCACCCACAACGACGCCTTCCTCAACCTTCAAGCTGACGGCACGGAATACAAAGCTTCGGGTGTAACGACGGTGAAGAACGCCGACGGCAGCCGCACGGTGCTAGTCGATCTGGCCGGCATCGCGGCGGGCACGGTGGTCAATCTATCCTTCGACCTGATCGGCTTCGGCAAGGGCGCGGCAGCAGCCAGCAGCCACGTCACAGTCACGGATCTGCGCCTCGGCGTGCCGCAAGAAGCACACGACGATACTGCCACCCTGGCCGAAGATGCAACGCAGGATATCGACGTCATCGCCAACGACATCGGCGCCGATCAGCCGGGCGTGTTGCCGGTTCTGGTCAGCGGTCCGGCACACGGCACGGCGGAAATCACAGCCGAAGGCCGTTTCCGCTACAAGCCGACGGCTAACTGGTCGGGCGAGGACAGCTTCAGCTACCGCCTATCCGACGGCAATCTCGATTCCAACATCGCCGAGGTCAAGCTGACGGTCACCTCGGTCAACGATGCCCCGGTGCTTGCCGCCAACACCGCCACGCTGGACGAGGACGGCGAAGCCGTTATCGACTTGCTGCAAGGCGCCACGGACGTCGACGGCGACGTGCTTACGGCCACCGTCAAGACCGGCCCGCAACACGGCAGCCTGACGCAGAACACGGACGGTAGCTGGACCTATGTGCCGAATGCCGACTGGAACGGTTCCGATGCCATCGTCTATGAAGTCACCGACGGCAATCTCGTCACCAGCGGCGTAATTGCGCTGATCGTCAAGGCGGTCAACGACGCACCGGTGATTGCACCGCGCACGGTGACGCTGGATGAAGACGGCCAAGCCGTCATCGATCTGCTGCAAGGCGCGACGGACGTGGATGGCGATGTGCTCACGGCAACCGTTACGACGGCCACGCAACATGGCAGCCTGACGCAGAACGCCGACGGGACTTGGACCTATGTGCCCAATGCCGACTGGAACGGCAGTGATGCCATCGTCTATCAAGTCAGCGACGGTGCGCTCAGCACCAGCGGCGTGATTGCGCTGGTGGTCAAGGCGGTCAACGACGCGCCGGCGATTGCACCGCGCACGGTCACGCTGGACGAAGATGGCCAGGCCATCATCGACCTGCTGCAAGGTGCGATGGATGTGGATGGTGACGTGCTGAACGCCACCGTCGTGACGTCGCCGCAACATGGTCAATTGACGCTGGCAGCCGATGGCAGCTTCATCTACGTGCCGGACGCCAACTGGTTCGGTGATGACAGTTTCAGCTTCAAGGTCAGTGATGGGCAGCTCGATTCGAACGTGGCCTCGGTCACATTGACGGTCCTGCCGGTCAATGATGCGCCGGTTGTCGCGCCGCGCACCATCACGCTGGATGAAGATGATCGGGTCGTGGTCGATCTGTTGCAGGGTGCCACCGATATTGATGGCGATGTTCTGTCTGCCGTAGTTACCGAAGGCCCGCAACATGGTAGCTTCGAACAGAATGCCGACGGTACCTGGACCTATGTGCCGAACGCCAACTGGAACGGCAGCGATAGCGTGGTCTACGCGGTCAGCGATGGTTTGGCCGTCACGACGGGACGTCTCGCCTTCGTCGTCCGACCGGTCAACGACGCGCCGCATCTCAGCCCGATTGCCGAGATGCTGCAGGAAGACGGCTCGCTCGTCCTCAACCTGCAGGCCAGCGCCACCGATGTCGATGGTGATACGCTCAGCATCAGCGTTGGCCTGCCGGGCCATGGCCAACTGATGCAGAACCTCGACGGCACCTGGACCTATACACCGGACGCCGATTACCACGGGCCGGACAGCTTTAGCTGGACGGTCAGCGATGGCCAGGCCGCAACGACGGGCGCGGTGCATCTGGTGATCCAGGCGGTCAACGACACGCCGGTCGCCCTGGGCGATACCGTCACGTTGAACGAAGACGGCATGGCTGCCTTCCCGTTCCAGGGTTCGGATGTGGACGGCGATGTCCTGACCGGGCGTATCGTTAGCCAGCCGACTCACGGTAGCGTGGTGCAGCTTTCGGCCAATTCTTTCTCCTATGTTCCGCAGGCCGACTGGAGCGGTGAAGACAGCTTCACCTACGTGGTCAATGACGGCCAGTTGGACTCCGGTGTCGCCACCATCCGCCTGATCGTGACGCCGGTAGCGGATGCCCCCATCCTGGTCCTGAACGATCAGCCGGGGCAGGGCAGGGAGATCTTCCGCACCGGTTGGGAAAGCGTCTGTGATCGCAACGGTACCTCCACGCTGGTCCAAAGCCGGCAATTGGAAGGCTGGACGCTCATTACTCGCCCCGACAACAGCTGCGGCGGCAGCAACGGCTTCGAAATCTGGAGCACCGACGACAGGATGATGGACGCCGGCAACAAGCTCAGGATGGTGAATGCCATGGCCGGCGACGGCACCAACTGGCTGGAGCTCAACAACTCAGGCGGCGACATGCATCAGACGCTGGGGATCGAGCGGTCCGTCGATACCGTGGCCGGTGCCACATACACCCTGAGCCTGGATCTGGCAGGACGCCTGGGCTATAGCGCCGATTTCACCAAGATCGGTATATATGTCGACGGCGTGCGCGTCGGTGGCGATGCCAGCATCAGTGCCGCCACCGCACTCAATTGGCAGACTCGAACCTTCCAGTTCGCCGGCAAGGGGGGCAAGCAGACGATCAGTATCGTCTCTGAGGCTACCAAGGTGCATAGAGACGGCCGGGGCATGATGATCGACGATATCGCACTCGTCGAGACACTGCCGGCCAATACCGGCCGGGAAGACTCTGCCATCCAGATATCGGCCATCAGTGCAGCTCTGCGCGATACCGATGGTTCCGAAGCGCTGACGCTTGCCATTGAAGCACTGCCTGTCGGGGCTGTCCTGACCGACGGTAGCCACAGCTTCACCGCCAGTGAGGGAGCGACCACCGCCGATATCACGGGCTGGAACCTGGCGCAACTTGCCATTACCCCGCCCATGAATTTCAACGGCAATTTCACCCTCAAGGTGGTGGCCACAGCGACAGAGCAGGCCAACCAAGCGAGCGCACGTACTGAAGCGGTTCTCACCGTTGTTGTCCTACCCGTTAATGATGCTCCGGTGGCGCAAGATGCCACCTACACGGTGACCGAGGGCGAAAGGATCATCATCGACTTCGGGCAACTGATCAACGATGTGGATGGCAATACCCTGACCCTGTCTTTGAGTAGTCCTGAGCATGGCCGGCTGGTGAAGAATGCCGACGGCACCTATACCTATATCCCCAATAAGCACTTCTCGGGAACGGACAGCTTCACCTATACCGTTTCCGATGGCACGCTGACCGACACCGGTGTAATTTCGCTCGTCGTTCAGGAAGATGAAGAGGGTGAGGGCTGTATCACGGTGCGTTCGGGATTGGCCTATCGTTTGGGTGATACCGACGACGAGGGACACCACTTCGTTCTTAACCAGAGTGGTTATTCGGGTAGCGCAGCGAACGTCGATTGGGAGGGGTGTGCCCCCGACTTGGGTGGCGAGTTTTCTACAGACTGGATTGCGGACTACTTTGCGTGCCGAGGAGTAGATACCCGGACGCTGGCGGAGATTACCGGTCTGGTTTTCAATGTTCCGAAGTAAGTAGAGGTGATACTAGAAGCGTCATGGACTCGTATCGAGGAAATGACGCTTCAGTATGGCGCTTGGATGAAAGCCCGTTTGGGTTTTCTTGACGATTATGATAGTGACCTATGTATGCCAATCCAGTATAGTCTCGGGCGCATTGCGCCTCTATGGTCTCGCTTGCCGTGGAGTTATCGAAAAATACTCGTTTAACTGACTCCATGCCTGGTTTGTTCCGGTCATATTCTTTGCGGAAGTTTCCCTTGGTTCGACGTTTCCTGCCACATCCGGGCAAGGTTGCTTGTGGCTGGCGTTTTTCCGTACTGGTGCTGGCGCTTGCCCTGGCCGGTGCGGCGCAGGCCCAGTCGTTTTCGGTGCTGCTCGAGCGTGCCCGCTCCGGCGAGCCGACCTATCTTGGGGCGAAGACCAATGTGCTGGCCGCCCAGGCGCGCAATAGCCAAGCCATAGGCGCGATGCTGCCGCAGGTCAGTGCGACGGCCAGTTCCAACGACAACGACCGCAAGTACAAGACGCGAAATTCCAGCGTGCCGGAAGCGCGCGACCAGTACGACAGCTATTCGGCCCAGATCAGCCTGACCCAGCCGCTACTGCGCTACGCCAATATTGTCGGCTGGCGCCAGGCGCGTGCGGTGGTCGGGCAGGCCGAGCACCAGTTGGCCGGTGCCGAGCAGGAGCTGTTCGCCAAGCTGGTCGGCGCCTGGTTCGACCTGCTGGCGGCACGCGATGCCGTGGCCTTTACCGGTCGCCAGGCGGACGCCTTGCAGCGGCAGTGGGAAATCGTCAGCCGGGGCGGCGAACTGGGCGTTTACGGCCAGCCGCAGGTGGACGAGGCGCGGACCAAGCTGGATCAGGCGTTGTCGGATGCGGTGGTGGCGGAAACCGACGTGCATTTGAAGCGGGCGGCGCTTGAACAACTGGTGGGCACGCTACCGGAGCGCGAATTGCCGTACATGGTTGGCGAGGCGGTGCTGGCCTCGCCAACCAGCGACTCGCTGGAAAAATGGCTGGAAAACGTCGAGACCGGCAACCCCAACATCCTGGCGGCGACGCAGGCTTTTGAAGCGGCCTTGGCCGAGGTGAGCAAGCAGCGCGCCGGGCATTTTCCGACCCTCGACCTGGTCGCCAGTTATGGCAAAAACGGCCAGGCGGTCGGCGGCTTTCCGGGACAGGCCGGGTACGACATCGTGCAGGGCACGCTTGGCCTGCAGTTGAATGTACCTCTGTTTTCCGGTGGGGCGCAGTCGGCCAAGGTGGATGAGGCGCTGGCGCAGAAGGAAAAGGCCAGGCTGGATCTCGAAGTGGCTCGCCGGACGGCGATCCTGAACACCAAGCAGGCGTGGTTTGGCTGGCATGGGGCATTTGCCCGGACCCGTGCCGGCAATCAGGCGGTCAAGTCGGCGCGCTCGGCCCTGGCGCAGGCGAAGGCCGGTGCCGAAAACGGCTTGAAGACGGAACTCGATGTATTGCAGGCCGAGCAGCAGTTGCGGGCCGGGCAGCGCGATTTCCGCAAGGGGCGCTATGACCAAGTGGTGACCTTCATCCGCTTGCTGGCGGTCAGCGGCAGGCTTACGGATGGCGATGTGGCGGCCCTCGACAGCCTGCTCGTCGAGTCGCCGGAAGCCGCTGAACCGCCGGTCGAAGCAAGAATGATCAAGGTGTCCGGACGATGAGCGCGAAAGAGAACTTGCCGCCACCGGCGGAGAATAACGAAGGCGTGCCACTGGAATTGCTGGCCTGGGATGCCTTTGTTTCGGCGAAGACTGCGGAGGGGCGCTGCCATGCCTGGCTTGCCCTCGTTTGCGGGAAAATCCGGGGGGCCAGGGCGGCGGCCGTGCTGATCGAAAATACGCTCGACCATACCTTCGTGCCGATGGCGGTCTGGCCCAAGGCCAGTCCGGATCTCGGCCGGCTGGGTCCGGTCGTCGAGGCGACGCTGCGCGACCGGCGCGGCATCGTCAAGCCCGTAGCCGAGTCGCCGGGCACGACGCAGATTGCCTATCCGCTGATGGTCGATGACTATGTGGCGGGCGTGGTGGCACTAGAAGCGGTTTGCCCGGAAAACGAAGTCGGCGAAGTGCTGCGCGAAATCCATTGGGGCAGCGCCTGGCTGGCCAATCTGCTGGCCGGCCGCGAGTTGTCCGATGCCATCCAGGCCCGCGAGCGCGTTGGTTCTGTGCTGGAGACGACGGCAGTGGCCCTGCGCCATGGCAAATTGCGCCAAGCGCTGTTCGAGGTTGCCAATACTCTGCGTCAGCGTTTCGCCTGCACACGCGTCGCCATCGGGCTGGTTTCGGCGGCTACGGTCAAGCTGCTGACGTTGTCCGAGGCGGCGGTTTTTGAGAAGCATGCCCTCCTGGTCAAGGCCTATGAACAGGCCATGGAAGAGGCCTACGACGAGGGTGGCGCGGTGCGCTCCACGGCCGAGGCGAGTGTGGAGACGACTGCGGAGACGCGATCCTGGCCGAAACACGAAGCCTTGCGCTCGGCGTCCGGGGCCGGTGCGGCACTGTCCTTCCCCCTGATGATGGGCGCGCAGGCGATTGGTGTGCTGACGCTGGAGCGGGAAGCGAAGCCGTTTTCCGACGACGATCTGGTCTGGCTGGACGCCTTTGGTGCCCTCGTTGCCCCCATCATCGAGCAGCGCCAGGCGGCCGAACGCGGTGCCTTTCGCCGCCTTGGACGCGATGCCCGGCAGGTGCTGGAGAAGATTTTCGGGCCGCGCCACCTGACGTGGAAGGCGGGGGCTGCTACCGTACTGCTGCTATGCGCGATCCTGATCCTGGTGCCGATCAGCTATCGGGTATCGGCCAGGACAGTGATTGAGGGCGAAATCCAGCGTGTCGTGGCGGCGCCTTTCGAGGGCTTTGTCGGTGCCGCCTACGTGCGGGCCGGCGATACGGTCAAGGCTGGGCAGCCGCTGGCGCAACTCGATGATCGCGAATTGCGCATCGAGGAGGCCAAATGGTCGAGCGAGCGCGACCAGTACGACAACCGCCTGCGCGAGGCGATGGCCAATCACGATCTGACTGCGATGCAGGTGGTCGGCGCGCAACTGCGCCAATCGGCGGCGCAACTCGCCCTGGTTACCGAGAAAATCGCCCGCGCCCACCTGTGCGCGCCCTTCGAGGGGATCGTGGTGTCCGGCGACCTCAGCCAGCAGATCGGCGCACCGGTGGAAACCGGCAAGAAATTGTTCGAAGTTGCGCCCCTGCAAAGCTATCGCATCATCCTGCAGGTCGATGAGCGCGAAATTCGCCATGTCCAGATGGGGCAGGCGGGGCGCCTAGTAATGACAGGCATTGCCGGTGAACCGATGGATTTCAAGGTGGCTAAAGTCACGCCCGTGGCGACGGCCCAGGAAGGCAGGAATTTCTTCCGGGTCGAGGCCGCGCTGGCCGAGGCTTCGCCGCGCCTGCGGCCGGGCATGGAAGGCATCGGCAAGATTGAGGTCGGCGGCCGTTCGCTGTGGTGGGTGCTGACCCACAGTTTCACCGACTGGCTGATCCTCTCGCTGTGGACCTGGCTGCCTTGAGCGCCCATGACGCGTAGCCTGTTCAGTTCGTCCTGGCACAGCGTGGCCGATCTTCGGCCGCGTCTGGTGCCACAGTCGCGCATTCACCGTCACGTCTATCGCGGCCAGGTCTGGTATGTCGTGCAGGATCAGACCGGCGGGCGCTATCACCGGCTTTCGCCGGCCGCCTACAACTTGTTGCTGGGCATGGACGGCACGCAGACGGTGCAGCAGCTGTGGGAGAAGGCCAACCAGTCGGGGGCCGGCGATGCCTGTACGCAGAACGAGATTGTCGATCTGCTCGTGCAGTTGCACGCTGCCGACCTGCTGCAGGCGGATACCAATCCGGATTCGGCGGCGCTCTTCGACCGCTACCGCAAGAAGCGCAGCGCCAGCCTCAAGCAGTTCCTGCTCAATCCGATGAGTCTCAAGGTGCCGCTGCTCGATCCGGATCCCTTCTTGGTGCGCTGGGCGCCATCGTTTGCCTGGTGCTTCTCGCGGGCAGGCGGCTTCGTCTGGCTGGTCTTTGTCCTGCCGGCCCTCGTCCTGGCGGGCCAGCACTGGTCCGAACTGACCCGGAACATGTCGGACCAGGTGCTGTCGTCGAGCAACCTGCTGGTCATGGCCTTTGTCTTTCCGCTGGTCAAGTTGCTCCACGAACTCGGCCATGCCTTCGCTAGCCGGGTCTGGGGCGGGCCGGTACACGAAATGGGTGTGATGTTCCTGGTCTTTGCGCCCGTGCCCTACGTCAACGCCTCGGCTTCGTCGGTATTTCCCTCGAAATGGCGGCGCGCGGTAGTGGCGGCGGCCGGCATGCTGGTCGAGCTTTTCCTCGCCGCTCTTGCGATCTATGTCTGGCTACTGGTCGAGCCCGGCGTGGTGCGGGCCGTCGCCTACAACGTGATGGTGGTGGCCGGCGTATCGACCCTGATCGTCAATGGCAATCCGCTGCTGCGCTACGACGGCTACTACATCCTTGCCGATCTCATCGAGATGCCCAATCTCGCCCAGCGCGGCCAGAAGTACCTGACCTACCTGTGGGATCGTTACGTGTTCGATGCCCATGACGTGGACGAGCCGCAGGAGGGGCGTGGCG
Source organism: Betaproteobacteria bacterium HGW-Betaproteobacteria-4 (assembly GCA_002840785.1). GTDB lineage: Bacteria > Pseudomonadota > Gammaproteobacteria > Burkholderiales > Rhodocyclaceae > Azonexus. The sequence continues at coordinate 78,135 of PHCH01000003.1, forward strand.
AAAAACGCTGGCTGGTTTCGTACACGCCGCTCGCCTGGTGTTACCGGGTGTTCGTCACGGTCTCGATCATATTGTTCGTGGCAGGGCAGTTTTTTATTTTCGGCGTGTTGATCGCCCTCTGGGGGTTGGTCTCGCTGATCGGCATGCCGCTCTGGAAGGCCTATAAGCATGTTGCCCGCAGTCCCGGACTGCAACGCCATCGGGTTCGCGCCTTGCGGATTTCGCTGGGCCTGGCGGCTGCCTTGCTGTTCCTGCTCTTTGTCGTTCCGGTGCCTTTGCATAGCCGTGCCGAAGGCGTCGTTTGGCTGCCCGATCAGGCCATCGTGCGCGCTGGCGGTAACGGCTTTTTCCAGCACTGGCTGATCGAGCCGGGAACGCCGGTCAGCAAGGGCGAGGCGTTGTTCGAACTGGAAGATCAGTTGCTAGGTACCGAACTGGAAGTGGCGCGAGCCAAGGTCGCAGAAGCCGAGGCGAAATACCGCTCGGAACAGTTTGTGGACCAGTCCAAGGCGGCACTGTCTGGGCGTCAGCTTGAACAGGAAGAAGCCGTGCTGGCCAAACTTAAGGAGCGGGCAGGAAGACTGGTCGCCTATGCCGAAACCGATGGCGTGCTGGCCGCCGCCGCCTCGCAGGACATGCCGGGGCGCTATCTGAAAAAGGGCGAATTGGCCGGTTACGTCCTCGAAAAGAGTTCGCTGATCGTGCGTGTCGTGGTGCCGCAGAGCGATATCGATCTGGTTCGTGCCTACTTCCGCTCGGCCGAACTGCGGCTGGCCGACTGGGTCGGGTCGAGCCATGCGGCAACGCTGGTCCGCACGCCGGCCGGCGGGGTCGAGGAGTTGCCGACGGCTGCGCTCGGCGTTTCCGGTGGCGGTCAGATTCCGACGCTGCCCAGCGACGCCAATGGCGTCAAGACCACGGAGCGGGTTTTCCTGGTCGATCTGGCCTTGCCGGCCGACGTGCCTTCGACGGCCTTCGGCGAACGGGTTCATGTGCGCTTCGGCCATGGCTGGGAACCGCTTGCCTGGCAAGGTCTTCGCCGTCTGCGCCAACTCCTGTTGAGCCAATTCAATGTCTGACGCCCGGGCCCTGCTGATCGGTCGCGGCATTGAGCTTGGCGACGGTGCCTATCTCGAACACGCCAACCAGCCTACGCATGCCGTCGAAGAGTGGCTGCGCGCCCTGGTCGCCCGCTTTACCGGCGGCACCGCCAGGCGCAATGGTAGTTTCGTACGCCAGGTCAATGCTCTGGAAGAAGAGATCAAAGCGTTGGAGGACGATGCCTTGCGCGCGGCGATGCGCGCTGTATGCAGGCAGATGCAGACGGTGGGGTTTCGCGATGACTTTCTGGCTCGCGCTTTTGCCATCGTGCGTGAAGCGTCGCGGCGAGCCTTGGGTATGCGCCACCATGATGTCCAGCTACTCGCTGGCCAGGCCCTGATGCGTGGCCGCATTGCCGAGATGGCCACCGGCGAGGGTAAGACGCTGGCCGCGACATTGGGCGTATGCACCGCTGCGATGGCGGGCGCGGCCGTCCACGTGGTGACCGTTAATGATTACTTGGCCGAGCGCGATGCCGAGGACAATACGCCGCTGTTCGCTTTCTTCGGCCTGACCATCGGGGTCGTCAAGCAGGACATGTCGATCGACGACCGGCGGGCGCTATATAGCCGGGATATTGTCTATGTTTCCAACAAAGAACTGACCTTTGATTACCTCAAGGACAGAATCGCCCTTGGTGCGACGATTGCCTCGCAACTCAAGCTGCGCCGCCTTGGCCGGGAGCGCGGTGCGGCCGACGGCATCCTGCGCGGCCTGCATGTCGCGATCGTTGACGAGGCCGACAGCGTTCTCATCGACGAGGCTAGAACGCCGCTGATCATCTCGGAAACCCTGCCGGACGACCTGGGCGAGGATATCTACCAGCAGGCCATCGCCGTCGCCGGGCAGCTTCAGCCGAAGCTCGATTATGTTCGGGGGCTGCAGCGCGACATCTGGCTTTCGGCTGCCGGCGAGAACACTGTGGCGGGACTGGTCAAGGATTTTGGCGGTGTCTGGAAATCGCCGTTATGGCAGAAGGAACTGATCGGCAAGGCGCTGTCGGCACTGCACATGTTCCAGCGCGACCAGCATTACATCATCGTCGAAAACAAGGTGCAGATCGTCGACGAGTTCACTGGCCGGGTGATGCCTGACCGCACCTGGGAGCGCGGCCTGCACCAGATGATCGAGGCCAAGGAAAATTGCGAGATCACGGGGCAGCGTAGGACCCTGTCGCAAATCACCTACCAGCGGTTTTTCGGGCGTTATCTTCTGCTCGCGGGGATGACGGGGACGGCCAAGGAGGTCGGGCCGGAACTGAAGCGGGTCTATGACTTAGACGTAACACGCATTCCCACACACAAGCCGACGCGGCGCCTGCGTCTGCCCGACCGGCTTTTCCGGACATCGGACGAGCGCTGGCAGGTGGTTGCGGCACGCGCCCAGGCGGTGGCCGAAGAGGGCCGGGCCGTTCTGGTCGGCACCCGCTCGGTCGAAGCCTCCGAAATCCTGAGCCAATTGCTGACCGCTCGCGGCGTCGCCCATACCGTTTTGAACGCCCGCCAAGACAAAGAAGAGGCCGACGCGGTCGGGCAGGCCGGCATGGCCGGCCGTATCACCGTGGCGACCAACATGGCGGGACGCGGCACTGATATCAAGCTGACCCCGGAAGTCGAGGCGCGCGGCGGCCTGCATGTCATCCTGACCGAGTTCCACGAAAGCGCCCGGGTTGACCGGCAGTTGTTCGGACGCTCGGCCCGCCAGGGCAATCCAGGTTCCGTCGAGGCCATCGTCAGCCTAAGCGATGAACTTTTCCAGCGTTATACGCCGACCCTGGTCAGTTTTGGCATACCTTTCCTGCCCGGTGCCGAAACGCCCAATGCTCTGCTGCTCAAGGGCCTGGTGCGCTACGCCCAGAGCAAGGCCGAAAGGCAAAACCGCCGCATTCGTCTCGATACCATTCGCCGCGACCGCCAGTGGCTGAAAGCCTTGGGTTTTGTCGGTGGTGAGCGCAAGTAGACTTGCCTTTCGCGGCTACCTATTTGTTTCCGTACGAACAGCAGGATGGTTCTACGGCTCCTGATCAAACGCCCATCAAGCATACATTGGGGGGGTAATGTCAAACGAAATACAGTAGGGAAGGGACCTAAATGGTGCAGATGGAGCGGAAGCTCCCTACCGCCTTTAAACAACGGCGTAACGGAATTCTGTGCTGTCGTCGACGAACTTATGTTGGCAATGTATGCTTATGCCATGGGTTATTTCGTCGTCGATAAAGGCATACTTCGAGACCTCGCTAGAGCCAATGCTTGGTCTTTAGCGCTGGAGCGTGCCGTCTTTCTAAGTTTTGAGCCCAGGAGAGTGCTGCAATGAGCACGTCGTTGCCCAATTTGCTGGAGCTGCAGGACTCCTCTTGGGATTCGTTCGACGTATTCGGGCAAGCGGGCGAATGACCCTAAAACCATCCCGGACCGCGACAGCGATTTTTCTCAAGGGTTTCAAGGAACCCTATTTACGCTCGCATGACCGCCCGTTCATCAAACTCTTGAACTGGTACACGGGCATTGGCAAAACATACAACGCCGCTGCCTTCAGCATTGAGCTATTCCTCAATTGCGAGGTCATTCCCGTCTTCATTGCGCCACTGCAATCGCTAGTTTCACAGTTCAATAGCGAAGTACGTAATCATGAACAGGCCCGGAACTACGCCGACGATATTGAACGAGCGGTGATCGAGCACGGTGCGGAGATCCCAGTCTATCGGTTGTACTCGATTGATTACCACGTCAATGACCGTACCTTCTTCAGCGCCTGTTTAGCTCTGGTGCGCTGGTTGGAGCACCACCCCAAAGTTGTCGCGAAGATGGAGCGCTCGCCCAAACACGCGGACACCGATAAAAGCATCCGCAGCCGCATTCAGGAACTGCGCGCCAAAGCGGCTTCGTGTGAGCAGTCCAACTTTCTCGGAATGTCCACTACAGACGATACTTACGAGGATACGAGAACAGCGTATTTGAAGTCGGCAAGACAAGCCCGCAGCCTCGCCGACCGGTTCGTCTGGAAGCTGATTCAGTTGGACGTAGAAAGCCGGTCCGCCAATGGCGAGGAAGATCGGTATATGCAGGTTCGAGAAGTTGCTGAGCTAGTAAGGCGCCTTCACCCACTTCAGGCTTTTCTTGATGCTCCAGGCATTATCGTGTGCACGGCTTCCAAGGCGCAGGTAGCACACAAGGTTTTTGCGGCTGATGGGAAGGGTGGCTTCAAACAACACGACTGGGAAAATCTACCACTGTTCCTGGAGGAGCTGAATCGAGAGGGGAGCGCACTTGGCCTGCTGGTGTCCAGATGCCCAGATTCCGCTCGCGTTGTAACGTTCGTCGATGAGGAGGAAGACTCCTATTGGTATTTGTTCGAACAGCGCAAGTCGGTGGTGAACTCCGGCGGCCGGAATGACCTGAACTTGGTCATCACGGAGTTTTTCCAATACTTCGACCTGAAGTGGCCGATGGCGTTCGAGCGCCTTGAGCTGTCTGGCCCACGGCGGGAGCTGGCGTACAAGGTATACAACCACCTGGAGGACTTCGCTCGTATCAGCAAAAGCCTGGAGGATGAGTTCAAGCTGGAAGTCGAACGCACGAAGGCATCGTTCATCCTGCCGCAGCGCAGGGTTGAGCTTTTGCGTACCAAGCTATTCGAACTGTCCCCCAAAGCGGCGAATCATTTTACCAACGAAGAATTGTTGCAGATTCTCACACAGCTTCATGAGCGTAATGACGCCCATGCAGACTTCAAGCGGTTTCGTCAAAAGGCGCGGGTCCTCCAGCGGATTCGCTCGTACGTGCAGGATATTAGGCAGCCCGACCAGGGCACCGATTACGACGTTTTCGTGAATTTGCACGACCTCGTAGTGAACAAGAAATTCTTCACCATGAGCCGTTCGACGTACGGCGAGGTGTTAGACCAGCCCGGGCAAACTTTCTTCACTGAGTCCGCTAGCGTGATGGATACCGAGTTCCTGCGCCAGGTTCAGCTTATGAAAGACACGGCGCATCAGACCATCCGCTTACAGTACCACGATGGCAATGTCCCCGAAGGAGCGTACAGCCTGTACGATTACCTTCGCTTGGTGATCTTTATGGCGCGCGTTTTGGCGGTGACCAGTGGGGAGGATGCCATCGAGATGTCCAAGGTGGACCAAGAGAGGTACCCCAGTCTGGACAGGTTCCGTTCCGATGTACGCCGGCTATTCGACGGCAAGACGGCGTCCGAAGGGCTGGAGACCGAGGTGAGCGATAAGGAATTGCTCACGGACTCCTTTTTGTTCGAACACACCAAGTCCGTGGTCACGCTTGAGGAGAGCCGTAATCAGGCCGAGGAGTACAACAAAGAGGCGGACATCTGCCTTACCCTGACCATTACTTCTCTGCGTGCCACCCCCGAGGAAGACATTGTTCGAGCCCTCGGGCGCACGAACGGCGTGTTCCTGATGAGCGCCACTGGCGGCCTGGATTCCGCTTCTTCGGGTGCCTTCAACACAAAACACCTGCGCCGCTACTTGGAAGAACGCGGTGGCCATTTCTCGGAGATGGGAGACGACGAACTTGAGGTGGTTGGTGCCCAGGCACTGGAGTTCCTGAGGAAGCGGGAGCGGAAGGTGGTCATCCTCGACGACGAGGACCCAGCGCCCACGTTCGAGACTTCGACGGCATTCAAAGGGCTGTACCAGCTGTTTGATGAGGCTCGCCCAAAGAAGGGCGAATCCGGCTACGGGCCGTTGAACAGACACAAACGGCACGAACTGCAGGGCTTGGTCGCCAGCCTGGACAAGCTTATGGCAACTAGCATTCGCTCGGGCCTAGTCCTGTGCCAGACCACCCAACATGTAAAGAAATGCCTGATTCGCTTGGCCAACTCTTCGCTGGGGCTGGTCACGCAGAAAGACACGACGGGCGACTACTTCGTAGTGAAGCCGCGGGCAGTCCCGACCTTTCACGAATTTGAGCAGACCGAAGAAATTCATATCGTCCTGTACTCGGCGGAACGCTTCCGCAAAAAAGACCGCACCAAAACTGGCGCAGCTGAGGAGGAGGACGACAAAGGCCAGTTCAATAAGGAACTGGAGGATGCGCTGGATATCAGCCGTAAAAAGGTGCTGCTTTGGACGGCATACGCGTCGGCCTCTCGCGGCATCAACTTCTTGACCAAGCAGCACGGCACTGAACGCGATTTTGAACTGTTCTGCCTGCTCAATGACCCTTACTACACGCGGCATACTCGGCCTGGCTCAAGCGGCTTCTCGATGGAGATGTTCCAGAGCTTCGCGCAGGTACTGCGGGATGATGTCCCAGAATGGGCGGCCATGTCCAAGGGCGACCTGCTGTTCGAGTATTCGCGTAATCGCTGGAAACGTCTGCGTAAAGAACACGTCATCGACATCACTCGGACGGTGTTCCAAGCCCTCGGCCGAGGCGAGCGCCGACCCAATGAGAAGATGCGGCGCCAATACCTGTATGTCAGCTCGGAGGCTGCTCGAATGGTTCACCTAGGCCTGCGGCACGCACCCGAACTGCGCAAACGGGCTTCTCCGGCCCAACGCGCCGTCCTGGAAAGGCTGGCGTTGCATCATAGCAAGACAGGTATTTTTGCGTCAGCGACCGAACGGGAGCGCCATCACATTGAGAGCCTCCAGAAGGCACTGGCTTTAAGGGAGTTCACCAGTTCGATGCCGGCGCGCTTCCGGTCTGACACGGCAGCCCGTACAACGTGGGAGCTGCTGTTTCGCTCCACCATGTTTACCGATCCGGTCAAGTACCTGGAGGATCTGCGGGCCAGCGGAGTCTCTGAGGCTTACTTAGATGGCTGCTTCGTGGAAGTCCCGGCTGGTGCCGACGTCTACACCAGACTGTTCTCCATGGCTGGCATGTCTGATCTGGTGATTACAGATGCCGACGACGGAACGGAAGTGTTTGATTGGACGGGCATGGTGGCACCCGACAGTCTGGTGTCGCGCCTCTCGGAAAGCACACACCGCCTGCTGAAGGAGTGGCGCGGCATCCGTCTTGCGGACAAGACCAAGCGTTTGCTGCCGCAACCCTGGTTCGTGACTGAAATCATGAAAGGCTACATCGCAGAGCTTGAGTTCGAGCAGTACGTTGGCGAGCAGTTCAACGTTTGGGCGAAGGATCTGCAGTTGGGTAGTGGTCCGGTTGAATATGTCCAGCCGGAACAGCATCCGCTTTATGCTGAGCTCTACCAACTCTTTGACTACTACCTGCGGCCGGCTCCGGATGTGTGGGTGGCAGTGGACTTGAAGAATTGGACCAGAAACACCGACAGCCTCAAGAAACTGCAGTTGCAGGAGGCTGCGGAGAAGAAGCACGCCAAGCTTCGTAAACTGCTACCAGAAGCTACCGTTCACACGTTATACGTAAACTTGCAGGGTGCCCACAAGTTTGCAGTGACCCGCCCGCCGCAGGGGACCATTCGCTTCATGGCCATGTACGTTCAAAATACCGGCGATGCGGGGTGGATGCCCAATGCGAACCTACGTGACGCCATTCTGGGAAAGTAATGTCTATCCAAACACTCGACCCACAGGTCACAGCGCATGCGCGGCTGAACGCGCTCCGATTCAATTGTTCGGTGGTAGAGGCAGCCCAGCATCTAGCCAAGTGGCAGGCTAGTCAAGGTAGTCTGCTTGTGCCCATCCCTGTGGCGATGCCCAAGGGGGAAGAAGGAGCTTCTCGCGGCGCGGGGTTTTTCCGGGAAAGGGCAAAGCTTGTGCGAGCCGAAATCGCCAAGGCACTTGACCTAAACGGAGAGGCTGCTTCCAAACTGTCGTTCACGATGGCCGGCAAAGACGCTTGGTACCTCGGCCCACGCCCGAAGCTTGACGTTCCGTCGATGCTGGCCGCGGTAGCCGCGCAGCCGGCCAAGTTCATTGAGCTCATGCTGATGAAGGCGCTGATTGAATCAGCGGCCTTCGAGGAAGACACTTTCGTTCGAGGCGGCTTTGGGCCAAGTGTGTACCTTGGTAGCGCCAGCCAAGCATCGAAGAAGTATCTCCAGTTAGCTGAAGCCGAGTTTGAGGTCAACATGAAGCACGGCCTCGTGCTATGTGACGTCAAGTCAAAACGGTTTGCTCGAAAGGCTTCCGCGGACTCAGATACAGCTGCTGCAACGCGTCTCGCCTCGGCGGGCGAAGGCTACCTTGTAGGGGTAACCCGCATTGTCCCGGACGACTTTTTTGAGGTTGACGCGCGCAAGAGCCCGATGGAGGGCCTGAGCCTCGACCGCGAGAAAATCCGGCGCACCCGGCTGTACTACCTTAACCTGCTCACAGAATTTGCGGCTCGCTTGTTCGTCAGGACCGGTATTCCTTTTGCACGAGAAACCTTCGTTGCGACTCACTACGTAGACAACGCATACATTCCGCTTGAACCGTTGGCGAACCTGCAGCGTCCCTTGGTTGTGGTGAACACCACCGCGGAAGCAATGGACCACGATGCCATGGCCCCTCTGACGAGGTTCTCCGAGTACTTGCCTGACTATCACGTTGCGGGCAACAAGAAGACGCATTTTCTAGCCCCGGATGTGCGGGTAGCGGATGACGTACCCGTTCAGCTCGATGGCGGCCTGAATTACCTTTTCTTGAACGGCGAGGGCGACGAGGAATCGGGGAGTATTCGCCTCGCTAAGGGTGGCCCGGGCAGCGACAAGCAGTCGGTACGGCCCGAGGTTGCATACACGGCACTGGCGAAGGGTGAAGGTAGGGCGGACCCGTACACGGAAGCAAAGTTTTATAACCTTCTTGCCAAAGCGGTATTCCAAGTGACCACGCAGGGCCTCAACTACGGCCCCAGTGCGCTTGCGGCACTCCGACCAGGCAAGTCGAAGGATTCCGACACCCGGCAACTACAGGAAGCTCTCAAGCGATGCTTCGTGGAACTCTCGCTCAAAGAGGTGTTGCTGGGCCAAAAGCCAGTTTTTGTCCCGTCGATGCCTGAGCTTGTCCCGCGGCAACTGACACTTCTTGCAACTAGGCGTATCAAGCAACCAGGCCGCCAGGCACCTGAGCAGATGGTGGCAGCTGTCGATGTGATGCTCGAGGGCGGTGCGGTATGCGTGACACGGACTCGCCGAACCCCGTGGGGGAAGCCCGGCGCTTTGTTGGAGTTCGTAGCAGAGTTTCCCTTCCTGCAAGAGAGCGGCAAGAGCTGGATTCGGGACGGGCAGTTCTGGGTCATTGATGCCATGACGGGCGAGAGGTTGACCGTCTGGGCGGGCACTTTCGTGCCCAAAATCATCCTCAATGATGCATATCCAGGCATCGAAGCAGCCATCGCTGCACAGGACGATCACCAATCTGCACAGAAGGAGGAGGGCGGCGAGGGCCGGCTTCTTTCCAAAAGCCGCGACTTCAACCTATTACCGTATTACATCTCGATGTTCAAACCGGAGCACGCGAAGCACGGTGAGCGAATTGGGCTGAAGATGCCTGTGCAGGACTGTGGTTCGTGGGTACGGCTATTTGTACCGCCGGAAGGTGGTATTAACGGCTCCGGGGACGCGCTTTCCGGCATGCGAGACGTGATGCACTACGCCGCCGACGGTACTGCCTGCAAGGACGGTCTGCTGAATCTGCCTCTCGTGCAGTTGTACTTGCACACCATGACCAATGGTGTGCTTGTTGGGGGGGACAATTCGAAGATGAGTGTTCTTGAAAAGCTTGCGCGTTTAGCCTTAGAGAACTGATCCTCTTTGGCGGTTCGGGCTGGTTGCACGAATAGTTCAAGGCGATTCAATTTTAGCCATCGGCTTTACAGGAGGACGCCAACTAAAGCGCCTCGCCCTTGCTATGGTCAAAATCCACAGCCATGGAAAATATGTCGTTGCCTCGCCATGCCAAGCGACTTACGATCATGCCTATGTGGTAATGACAAACCAGAGGGGAGCACAGGCGTATCGTGGCGAAGAAGAATTCCGCAGGTAGTGGATTGATTGTCGGGGCGGCCCTCATCATCGGGCTCCTGGCCTCGATACCTAAAGAGATTTGGATTGGCCTCATCGTCCTGGCGATTGTTGTCTGGATTGTCCTGAAATTCACGAAAACGAAGGACGCCAGACAGGACGCCGCCTCCCTACCTAAACCGGCGCCGGTTCAAGTCCGGACAACCACGCCTGCACGATCTGTCACACCTCAAGCCCCTGCTTCCAGCAACAGCGCCAAGCAACCCGAGACATTTGCCACCGTCACCGTTACCGGAGCGCATGGCAGCGATGGATACCGAATCCCAATGCCGCCGGCCGGCGCTCAGCCAAAAATGCGCTGGATCCTGGCTGGGGAAACCGTCACCGTCGCCGGAGTCTCTGTTCCGGGGGGAATGATCTATGTCGGTACCGGCCTGAAGTCGGGTTGCTACGATGTCGATCCAGCCCTAATCAACCCGAGCCTCAAGGTCTCCACCGCTGATGTCGACATCAACCTAGCGTTGACCGATTACTGGCCCAGCTACTCGAGCATTTCGCCGGATGCTCGAAAGGGCTACCTGCAGTGGCATTCCAGCGAACGCAAGGCGCCGCAGGCCAACATCGGCTACGTCTTTCTCTTCTTCTATGGATTGGAACGCCGAGTCCTCTTGGATGTGCAGACAGATCCTGTTGCCAAGGCGGATATCCCGGCCATTGCGGCCGAGGTTCAGCGGTTGTTGGATATCTACGGCGGCAATAACTCGTTCCGGAATTACGCGAGCCAATTCCTGAGCTATATCGTTTCCGCCGGAGTCAGCGAGAAGTCCTATCTCCGACCGCCGCCAGTCATCACGGAATACTCTTTTGTTCTTCCCTTACCGCTACGCGTTGGCCTAGGACAGCTAGCGGTCGACCAGAAGCCGGTACCCGCCGACTGGGCTTTGGCATGGTCACTGGCCGACCCGAACATCTCACGTCGGACGGCTGCGACCCGCTGCGCCGATCTGTTCGCCAGTTTGTTCATGCAGAGGTACGCCGAGGTCTATGGCGAAGGTTTCGTCCTCAAGGTTAATCGCACCAAGCTCAAGGTAAGCTACACGCCAGCCTCGGCAGGTCTCCGCTCCTTCGATTTCACCCGCACAATTGGGGATCTACCTGACGTATCAGCAGTAAAGACGCCGGTCGCCAAATTGCAGGAGTTGGTCAACGAATGCACGGCGGCGCTCGATCCCTATAGCCGGTATATCGGGCGCCATCCCGACAAGGCGCAAGCACTAGAGGGACTCCTGCAACTGCCTGCCGAACTCTGGCCGGCGCCCGTAAGGGCGGAGCTTGATGACCTCAAGAAGCGAGTCGGTGACGGCTTGATTCTCATGAGCTTCGGCGAACTGTCTGGGCGCTTGAAGAGCGCGGGCGGCTTGACGCGCGATAAGGTGCTAGGCCTCGCCCGGGCCCTGGAGAACCTCCACCTCGGGTTGGAGCCCGACATTTTGGCGGGCGCCAAAACTCCGAAGGTGGAGGATAAAATCGCCCTGTTTGCCACTCATCCGGAGGACGGGGCGGTACGTGCGGGGCCTGCCTACTCGGCGGCCGCGGTGACGCTAGATCTCGCCTGCGTGGCGGCGCTGGCCGATGGCGAGACGTCAGCCCACGAACTGCTGCACATTACGAAGCAGGTGGATTCCTGGACGCATCTGAGCGAAGCGCATCGAAAGCGCCTCAAGGCTCATCTTCGGCTTGGGGTCGACCAGCCAGCCACGTTGGCGTCCCTCAAGAAAAAACTGGAGCCTTTGCCGGCAGACGCCAAACGCTCCATCGTCCGCTTCTTGGCGCATCTCACACAGACCGACGGCAAGGTCACCCCCGAGGAGGTGAAATTCCTCGAGCGGGTCTACAAGATGCTGGGGATCGAGTCCCAACAGGTTTATTCCGACCTGCATGTCCAAGCTGCGACCGGTGCGCCCGCAGCAGCCCCAGCCTTTGGCGTCTCTGTAGCACCGGCCGAGTCCTCCGGTTTTACCCTCGATGCCGAGCGTATTGCCCAGCTACAGAAGGAAACCGAGGCCGTGTCCGCGCTGCTGGCGAATGTCTTCGCGGAGGAAGCGCCTGTCGAAGCGGCCGCAGATGAAGTGGCGCCTGCGGAAGCATTGCTCGCGGCTGAATCCGGAGTATTGGGCCTGGATCACGACCATTCCGCCTTCCTGCGCCGATTGATTGGCCGACACGTGTGGCCGCGAGACGAGTTGGCCGACATAGCGGCGGATATGGAACTGATGCTGGACGGTGCGCTAGAACATATCAACGAGATCATTCTGGATTCGTTCGAGGCGCCGCTCGCCGAAGGCGATGACCCCATCGAAATCAACCAAGAGCTTCTGGAGAAACTTCCCCTATGAGCACCATCCGCGCCAAAGACCGCGATGCCGTTATCCAATCGTTGCGAGCCGGCGTCGTGCCGCGCACGGGCCAACATTTGATTCAGGTCGGCCGAGTCAGAGAATTGGAAGCTTTGATGAAGGATGTGGAGCGCATCGCCGACAGCGGCTCCGGATTCCGGGTTGTCATAGGTGAGTATGGCTCCGGTAAGACCTTCTTCCTGAACCTCGTTCGCGCCATTGCGCTAGAGAAGAAGCTGGTTACCGTGCACGCTGACCTCAATCCCGACCGACGACTGCAAGCTACCGGCGGTCAGGCACGCTCGCTCTATGCCGAACTCGCTAAGAACCTCTCTACCCGTACTAAGCCCGAGGGCGGCGCCTTGGCCGGCGTGGTTGAGAAGTTCGTCGCGCAGGCAAAATCGGAAGCCAAGGCGAGCGGCATCTCCACTGAGGAAGCGATCCGAAAGCGGCTCGATCACCTGACCGAAATGGTCAATGGCTACGACTTTGCCGAAGTCATCGCCGCCTATTGCCGGGGTTTCGAAGAGGGTAATGAGCAGCTCAAAGGCGACGCCATCCGCTGGCTGCGCGGGGAGTTCACAACCAAGACCGATGCCCGGGCGGCGCTCGGTGTCCGAACCATCATTGACGATGCGTCCTTCTACGATCAGTTAAAGCTGCTGGCCCGTTTCGTCCGTCTGGCAGGCTACAGCGGCCTGATGGTCTGCCTCGACGAGTTGGTCAATCTCTACAAGCTCTCCAACACCCAGGCCCGAAACTCCAATTACGAGCAGATCCTGCGCATCCTGAACGATTCCCTGCAAGGTTCGGCCGATGGCCTGGGATTTGTACTGGGGGGAACGCCTGAGTTTCTCATGGACACACGGCGGGGGCTATATAGCTATGCCGCTCTGCAGTCCCGATTGGCGGAAAATTCCTTCGCCAAGGCCGGCATGGTTGATTACTCGGGCCCAGTGATGCGCTTGGCCAGTCTTGCACCAGAGGATTTCTTCGTCCTGCTGCAGAAGCTGCGGCATCTCTATGCGTCAGGCGAGGTCACCCAATATCTCCTTCCGGACTCCGCCATTCCCGCTTTCATGGAGCATTGCGCCAAGCGGCTGGGGGACGCCTATTTCAGGACACCACGGACCACGATCACGGCCTTCATTAACCTGTTGGCAGTGCTCGAGCAGAACCCTGGGGCCGATTGGAAGGAGCTCATAGGGGTCACCGAGGTGGTCGCGGACATTGGCGGCGCAGCCGACTTGGCGCTCGAGAATGACGACGAGTTCGCCAGCTTCCAGCTCTGACTCACAAGGGTTCTCCCAACTCGACGAGCGTATCCAACGCTGGATATGGAGCGAAGGCTGGACCACGTTGCGGGACGCCCAGGAACAGGCGATTCCCGCCCTCATCGAGGCCGACCGGGATGTGATTGTGGCAGCCGCTACGGCTGCAGGTAAAACCGAGGCGGCTTTCTTTCCCATCCTGACGCATTTGCTGCGCGACGCCCCGGAGATCGGCTTGGTGCTCTACATCTGCCCGCTGAAGGCGCTGATCAACGATCAGTGGGGTCGGTTGAACAACCTGTGCGAGTCCTTGGAGGTGCCGGTCGTCGGTTGGCACGGCGATGTAGCAGCCAACCGCAAGCACCAGTTTCTCAAGCATTCCCGGGGTGTCCTGCTGATTACCCCAGAATCGCTCGAGGCCCTGTTCGTCATGCGCGGTTCGGCCATGCCAGGGCTGATGGGGGGACTTCGATACATCGTGGTCGATGAGTTGCATGCCTTCATAGGATCGGAGCGGGGCAAGCAATTGCAGTCGTTGCTACACCGGGTTGACAGGATAGCAGGCCATCCGGTGCCTCGCGTGGGCCTGTCGGCCACGCTGGGCGACATGGGGCTGGCAGCGCGCTTTCTTCGCCCGTCCGCCGAGGACAAGGTGCACCTGATCGTAGCCCAAAGTGGTGGCCAAGAATTGAAGATCCTTTTGAAAGGCTACACAGAAACACCGCCGCGGATCGAAAGCGAGCCCAACTTGAAAAATCCAGAATTGGAGGATGTGGTGCCTGGCAGTGTGGTGGAAGTGGCGGCGCACCTCTATCAGGCGCTGCGCGGCTCGAACAACTTAGTGTTCCCCAACAGCCGGCGTTCGGTCGAAATATACGCAGACTTGCTGCGCCGCCACTGCGAACGTGATAGCGTGCCCAATGAGTTTTGGGCGCACCATGGCAGCTTGGCCAAGGATTATCGGGAAGAGGCGGAGCGGGCACTGAAGGAAGGGACACGCCCGGCGACGGCTATCTGCACGACGACCTTGGAGTTGGGGATCGATATCGGTTCGGTAAAGAGTATCTGCCAGGTCGGTCCATCGCCGTCGGTCGCGAGCCTGCGGCAACGGCTTGGCCGATCGGGGCGCCGCAAGGGAGAGTCGGCAATTCTTCGAGGCTACTGCATCGAACCTATCCTAGGGCCGAAATCCGGCGTTTCGGACAATTTGCGGGAAGGATTGGTGCAGTCCGTGGCCATGATCCGCTTGTTGGTTGGCGGGTGGTTTGAACCACCTCGTGTTGGCGGCATACACGGCTCGACTTTGGTCCAGCAAATACTCTCGATCATCGCCGAGCGGGGCGGTGCGCATGCCAAAGAATTGTGGGAGGCGTTGACTGCGCAGGGATGTCCCTTTGAGGGGCTGTCGCGGGAAGATTTTTTCCTATTGCTTAAGTGCATGGGGGAACGGCACCTCGTGATCCAGGACAGTTCAGGCCTTCTCTTGCATGGCGAGATTGGAGAGAAGCTTGTCAATCATTACGAGTTCTTCGCGGCCTTCTCCAGCGATGAGGAATTTCGCCTAGTTTGCGACGGCAAAGCGTTGGGCTCTCTTCCTGTGACCAGGCCTCTCGTGCCTGAACAACGGATCATCTTTGCAGGCCGGCGTTGGCGGGTTCTGGAGGTGGACGGCGACAAAAAGCTCATTGTGGTCTCTCCGGATAAAGGTGGTGCTCCACCAACTTTCGATGGCAGCGGAGCGATGGTGCATGACCGAGTCCGACAGGAAATGCGGGCAGTCCTAGCGAGTAGCGATAAGGTGCCATTCCTTGATGAGGGCGCTCGAACGCTATTGGCCGAGGGGCGGAGCTATTACCAGCACGCGGGCCTGGACGCCAACCATATCTTGGAACGCGGCAACGAAATCGGTCTGCTCACATGGCATGGTGACTGGGTCAATGATGCCTTAGCGTTGCTGCTTGCTCGACACGGTTTGCAGGCCAGTAACGAGGGGCTGGTGGTGAATATCACAGGAAGCACAAAGAAGCGCGTTCTTGAGGCTTTAAGAGATATAGCCGAGCTGGAAAATATCGATCCTGTTTTTCTGTTGAACGGAGCCAATAACACCTTGCGTGAAAAATGGGATTGGGCTTTGCCAGAGGCGATAGCGCGGCGCTCTTTCGCCTCTCTTTGCTTGGATTTGGCTGGCGCCCTGAAAACGGCCCGAGGCATTTCACACTCGGAAATTGAGCGCTAGGCGGATAATGTCAAACGTAAGGTAAGGGATGACAACGGTTCAGCCAACTAGTTTTATTCCCCCTTCCGAAAAGCCGGATAAACTGTCGGCAAGGGGGAATAAATGATTTGTGACCAAGAGCGCTTCAAATTCGCACAGTGGCTATTGGAGCGCCAAATTGGCTGGATTGCCATTGCCGATGTAAAAATCGGAGTGATCATTGCTATACAGACGGCCATGGCCGGTGGGCTCGCAGCGGCTCTGGGCTTTGTACCACAGAAGACGGAATGGGCCATCCTCTTCACTGTTGCAGCATTCGTATGCGCGATTGGGGCTTTCGTGTGCGCCAGCCAGGCGCTATTTCCTCGCACCGATGGGCCAGAGAAATCGATGATCTTTTTCGGACGCATTTGCAGTGAGCCGCGACCTGATTTCATCGGAAAATTCCGTGCCGCTACAGAGTTGGAACTGCTGGAGGATTGCGCAGCCCAGGTACACCGCAACGCAGAGATTGCCGCCGAGAAGCATCATTGGGTTAAGAACGCACTTATCTGGTCCTTCCTATCGGCACCGCCGTGGGTTATTGCCATCGTGTTATTGGCTCAGATGCAGGTGCCGAAGTGACTTGAGAGATGAACTGGCGGCAAAGCACCCCGATCCGTGCCGCGGTAATGTGATCGAAATTGACGGGGTGGCAACATGTTCGAATTCGGGACGCTGTTCGGTTCAATACCGAAAAGGTGGGCTTTACTAGTTCTTAACCGCCGTGCCGCCGACTTGCAAGCTGTTACGAGAATCTTGGCCGATGACGGATATATTATTGGCCAATCAATTGCTCAGAAGATCTTGAACAGGCTCTAACGGTAAAAATATGGCACTCAAAGAAGACCTCGAGTCACAGGTCAAACAGATTCTCATGGAGCAGTGGACGGTTGAATCGACCAAGGGGGTACCCGACCCCGAACAACTGCGACTTTCAAATCACGCGAAAGACCTGGAAACCGCTACAGTTCTGTACGCGGATCTCGATGGTTCAACGAACATGGTGGACAGTTACCAATGGTCGTTCAGTGCGGAGATTTACAAAGGGTATCTTCGATGTGCTGCGCGAATCATTGCAGAAGAGGGTGGGGTCGTGACTGCCTACGACGGTGACCGCGTGATGGCTGTTTTCACCGGTACTACAAAGAATACAAGTGCTGTGCGGGCCGCCATGAAGATCAACTATGCCGTTGAAGAGATTATTCGACCTGCCATCGCCAAACAGTATCCCAACACGAACTTCGAGCTAAAGCATGTCATAGGTATAGACAGCAGCCAACTTAGAGCCGCTCGAATTGGAGTACGCGGCTACAACGATCTCGTTTGGATTGGGAGAGCAGCCAACTACGCAGCGAAGCTTACAAACCTATCCGACAAGCCACTGTGGATCACGAAGACGGTTTATGACTCAATGAATAAAGACGTCAAACTATCTGGCGATGGCCGCGAGATGTGGGAAAAGCGCTATTGGACTGCAATGAGCAATATGGAAATTTACTGTTCGACTTGGCTATACGGTGTCTAAGCCAGGAAGGGCTCCCCGCACCTCACCGACATTCCTTAGCCCGTAGCCCGCCAGCAAGTAGCGATTCATCATCTGATTTCCCGTACATCGCCGACCTCGGTGCCGACGTGCCTGCTTCTGCATCAACGTTGAACTGCTTCCTGCTCTTGGTACTGCGCTACCGGTTCTGGGCGTTTCAGAGGGCAGGAATCGCATGTCCCGCAACAACTCTTCTCCTGCATGCTCTTCCAATACAGTTCTTCTGCCTGCTCCCAGTCACGAAGGGCAAGGACTAGCTCGCTAGCTTGCTTGGCATGGTCTGCGCAGCTACGCAGCCTCTTGGGTATCCGCATGCCGGATTTTCCGCAGAAGCAGCGCTGCTTCTGGTTGATAACCTTCTTGCTCAACTCCCAAACGCTGTAGAAGTGAGTACCGTCAATCCATAGATCAAGAATGGGCCTGCCCTTTGAGTGTCTGTGCTTGAGCTGTAAGCGCCTATCAGCCAGTGCGGTAGCCATATTGTCATTGAAGGCGACAACCGCAGCCTGCGCCCGTAATTGGTAGTAGGCTGCATCGCCATGGGCCCACACATCGTTGTTCGGCCACCTGCGTTGTACACGGGCGCGCTCTTGCAGCTTTAGGTACTTATATACAGTTTCAAGCCATGCACTTGCGGACACTTCATTGACGACATCCAAGCAAGTAATGTCAGCATAGTACAGACAGAAGGTGCCGTCCGGATTAATGTGCCGCTCTGGACAGAACGACGGCAAATGCTGTGGTACTTCTTCTTGTGCCGTTACCCGCTCCCCCTTTTTCTTGAGTCGTAGCTTGTAGGGGATGATCCTGCCGTCCACCAATTTGACCGGCAATTCAAGAATGGTTGATGTATCAGAAACCTCAGTGCACGCGCCGCCGAACTCGGGAGCAGCCAGCGAAATGAGGGCTATAGCCGAGGTCAAGAGAGCCTTGACTCAGTGGTCAGCTGTCTTTGCATTTGCATGGGGACGAACTTCGCGGTGATCGGCGCGGATAATGGCGGGAGATCCGGCGTAGGCATCTGCACGGGCTTGCTTGGCGGACTCATCTCCCTTGTCAGCCAGCGCTTCAGTAGCCTCCACATAGTCCATGTTTGCGACTTTACGCATTTTGCCGAACAGGTTTTTAACGGCATCGGATCCGGCGTCATAGGCAGCCTGACCGATCGCCGTCTCCGTACCCGAGCAACCGCATTGGCGATTCTCTGATTCAAGCACCTTACGGCCTATGGCGCAGCGAATGCGGTCGCCTTTTTTACCCAAACGGGTGACCGAGATGGGACCCAAATCGAAGCCAATAGCCAACCCTAAGTCACCCGTCTCGTGGCCCTCGGCGTGCAAGCGCTCAATCGCCAAGTTGAAACTGCTGCGTAGAGCCCCAGCCAAGCGGGTAGATTCTGAAACGGACGTCTCCTCATCCGTAGTGTGAGCTGTGCCATCGCAAGACAGACCGTGCACACAGTCACCGATGAAGCGGACCCGGCGCCCCTTGAAGTCAGAAGTCACTACGCGCTCCAGTTCGGCGCGCAGAACGTGCAGGGTGCGCACGACATCCTCGGCATTATCATCAATATGGTTAGCCACGTATGCCGTAAAGCCATCGATATCAGCGTATAGGCTGATCATTTCCTGGCGTTTTGAGTTCGCGGGCGTCAGCGCGGAGATATCCATTTCACACAAGGGCGGGGTCTGGCGAGTAAGCTGATAGCTGCCAATAGGGTTTTTCTCTAAGTCATCGCGCCATTCCTTGACTATTTCGTCAACGGTCACATCCAACTTGGCCACTTCCTGACAGCCGTTGATCTCGTCGGCGCTGAGGACAGATTTTTCGGGAGATTCCTTTTCCGGCAGGCCAATCACCTTACGAGCGGCATTCGTGAGATAGATACCCTTGGCGTTATTGTTGCTGGCGAGCTTGGCTGCATGGTTGGCAGGATCGCCCAGAAATAGAGGTTCACGGTAGCCATTGCGTCCATTGTTGACGGCAAGGGCGCGGCCGGTGTCGATGCCAATGCGCACCTTAGCTGCTGGGATATGTTCATCATCATCGCCAGTTTCTGCGAGCACATCGATAATAAGCTGGGCCGAGGCGACAGCACGCTGGACACGCTTGGTTTCGGCGTTGGTCTCGCTGTTGTAGGGCTTGGTGAACAAGGAATGCAACCTCTGACTATGGAAATCGACGCGCCGGGCGTCGACCCTGTCAAGAATGCGCTTGACGGCTCGGTAGTGTTGGTCCAGGAAGCGCAGTGTACGCTTGTGGCATTCAACACCTTCGATATCCGTAATGTTGAGCATGTCGTCGAGGTTGAGGATGTCTGCATACAGGTGAACCCCGTCAACGCGGTAGGCCACATTTGTCGGGATCAATTCCAAAGACATGTCACGGGAGTAGTCTTTGATAATGACATCCTTCACATCAGCCAGCTTCTTGTCGATGTGTTCGGCAGCACGGTCATGATTCCAGTTCTTACTCACTAACTTCTCCTTCTAGAGGTGGCAAGCGGCCTTCTAAGGATCACGCGCGAACCGTGGGCGAATATAGGCAGCCTCCCAACTACGCACAAATTGCTACATATATTGCCCGGGGAAAAAGGCCTATGAATTTTAGTTTTTCGGAACAAGGAACCCTATTAGCACTCTTTTGTACCGAGTGCTAAATACTATATGCAGTAGCACCACTCAAGTCAAGACACTACCTGTAGTGACAACGCCTTTGGCCCGGAGCCGCTTGCACACGAATAAAAAAGTTTAATGGTATAAAATTCAGCGTGAGCTATCGCAAAAAAAGCGTGGAGATTACAGGTATGTTTGAGAGATATTCCGGGCCCACAGGAAAGCGGCTGCGCTTTGACGCCTTCCTCAACCAAAAGTTGGTGGGCGGCGATAAGGATCTTGCCGCTGAGCTCGTTGAGATGGCGGAGCTAATCCCGGTCAAGGCCGGCGAGATCATTATCCAACAGGACGGGACCGACAACGACCTGTACTTCATTATCACGGGAGCTTTCGACATTACAGTGAACTCGACCCGTATTCGCCAGCGTTGTCCTGGTGATTCCGTTGGCGAGATGGCTGCGGTTGAACCAATTCAGAAGCGTTCCGCAACGGTCAGTGCTGCGGAGGATTCGATCGTAGGCAAGATCACTGAAGCACAACTGACAGAACTGGCGAGCCGCTATCCCGACATCTGGCGCCGCATGGCCAAAGAGCTCTCGAAGAGGCTGATGGAGCGTAATCACTTTGTGAACAGGCGGCGCGACAAAATCCGTGTTTTTGTGATTTCTAGCACAGAAGCGATCCCAGTTGCGCGCCTGCTGCAGGCTGAGTTCGCGCACGATCCTTTCTTGACCGTGCCTTGGAACCAGGGCGTCTTCAGGGTGGCGTCGTACACCCTCGAGGACATCGAGCGTGAGCTAGATCAATGCGATTTCGCGGTGGCAATTGCAGGCGGTGACGATACTACAAATAGCCGTGGCACCGAATGGCCCGCCCCTCGCGATAACGTAATTTTCGAGCTTGGCCTATTCATGGGGCGCCTCGGCCGCAAGCGCGCGATCCTGATGGAACCGCGCGGCGAAGGAGTCAAGCTCCCGAGCGACCTGGCCGGCGTGACAACAATTCCATACGTTTACGATCCGAAAAGCGACACTGAGGCGAAGTTCGGTCCGGCTGCAACCACTCTGCGGAAACATATCATGAGCCTCGGAACGATCTCATAATGAGCATCGCACAATACCGATCCTGAAACAGCGCAATCGACAAAATTGTCCGAACGGTATCGCTCAATCTGGTCTGACTCGTACAACTAGCAAACGAGAAGAACGTCCTAACCGAAATACGGTAAGTTGTCGTTTATCGTCATACCAATCCAGATCGAGAATTCGCGCTCATCAATTTGGAAGATCGCTTTACGAAATACGGTGTAAGCCCCCGGCGAAGTCATCTGTAAATTCAGGGTTTAGACCGTGAAGATAGTGTCCACTAAAGACGATGGTGGACACTATGGAAATCGAGAAGCCAATCCGCCGCAGGCGGAGCCATACAGAAGAGTTCAAGCAGGCGGTAATCGCAGCCTGTTGCGAAGCCGGTGCATCAGTCGCCGGCATTGCACTAGCCAATGAGCTCAATGCAAATCAGGTCCGTCGCTGGATGCGAGAACGAGGCATGGAGCCGCCGAGCCGTAGCCTTCCGGTGCGGTCGATGTCATCGGAGTGCGGTACCGAACCTGCATTTGTTCCGGTACCGATTCCCCCCGTCGTCTCGGCCATCCCTGACATTCGGATCGAAGTCCGGCGTGGCAACACGGCGGTGAAGATTGAATGGCCCGGACCGGCGGCGAGTGATTGTGCCGCCTGGTTGCGAGACTGGCTGCGGTGATTCGGGTCGATGCCCTGTGGCTATCGACCACGCCTCTGGATATGCGGGCCGGTACCGAAACGATCCTGGCGCGGGTCGTCTCGATGTTTGGCGAAGCCCGGCCGCACCATGCCTATCTGTTCACCAATCGCCGAGCTAATCGACTGAAGGTGCTGGTCCATGATGGCTACGGCATCTGGCTGGCGAACCGTCGGCTCAATCAGGGACGTTTCTGCTGGCGACATGGCAACACCAGCGTCGAGCTGACCCGGCCACAATTCGATGCACTCATCCTCGGCCTGCCTTGGGAGCGCCTGGCCGATGGCGGCGTGATCCGGATTGTTTGACGGTCCACCAGTAGGGAAGTCCACGATAGTCAAAGGCTGTGGTGACCGGCATCATGCCGGTCATGACGCTGCCTGCCAACCTTGACCAACTGACTGCCGAAGAACTTCGCCAATTGGCGCAAGGTCTGGCATTACAGGTTGCCGAGCGCGATGCATTGATCGACCGGCAAGACCGTGAGTTGGGCTGGCGCCAAGGCAAGATCGACAAACTTACCCATGAACTGGCCATGCACAAGCGCTGGCGCTTCGGGGTCAAGACCGAGCACTGGCCGGTCGAGCAGCGGCAATTGTTCGAGGAAACCATTGATGCCGACCTGGCGGCGATGGAAGAGGAACTAGCGCAACTATCTGCAACGCCACCAAAGGCGAAAGGCCAAGCCAAGCGCCAGCCACTGCCGGCAAACCTGCCGCGTACCGACATTCATCACGAACCGGAATCCACGGTCTGCCCTTGCGGCTGCACGATGAAGCGCATCGGCGAGGATGTGGCCGAGAAACTTGATTACACGCCCGGCGTCTTCAGCGTTGAGCGCCATATTCGTGGCAAATGGGTCTGTGGGCAGTGCGAAACGCTGATCCAGGCGCCGGTCCCGGCGCACGTCATCGACAAGGGCATCCCGACCAGCGGACTGCTGGCCCAGGTGCTGGTTGCCAAGTATCTCGACCATCTGCCGCTCTACCGCCAGGAAGCGATGTTCGGCCGAGCCGGACTGGCCATTCCGCAATCGACGCTGGCCCAATGGGTTGGGAAATGCGGGGTGGCACTCCAGCCACTGGTCGATGCCCTGAAGGATGAGATGCTCGGGCATCGGGTACTCCATGCCGATGAAACGCCGGTCGCCATGCTCGATCCGGGGGCCGGCAAGACGCATCGGGCCTATCTCTGGTCCTACAGCATCGGCGCCTTTGAGCCAACCAAAGCGGTGATCTATGACTTTGCCGAAAGCCGTGCCGGCAGGCATGCCCAGGAATTCCTGGGCGACTGGCGCGGCACGCTGGTCTGTGACGACTACTCGGGTTACAAGGCGTTGCTGGCCAATGGATTGACCGAGGCTGGCTGCATGGCGCATGCACGGCGCAAGTTCTTCGACCTGCACAGCCAGAAGCAGAGCCTGATCGCCGGCGAGGCACTGGATTATTTCGGCAAACTCTATGGGGTCGAGCGGGAAGTCGTTGAACTCAATGCCGATGAACGACGACGAATTCGGGAGGCGAAAGCCCGACCGATTGCTGATGAATTGCATGCCTGGCTGACCCGACAACGGCAGGTGGTGCCCAATGGAGGGTCGGCCGGGAATCATGAAAAATTCCCCGAAAACCGCCTACTCTTCTGAATTAAAAAGCGAATTCTGACTGTCAACACTATTTTTCATTGTGTTAACGACAACAGCTTTTGCCGCCATCAGTTCGGATTCCAGCCGCCGCCCTGTTTCCAGGGTCTCCTGCAGTTTGCAGACGTTCGCTTGGTTTTCCTTGAGCAGATCGGCTGCCCGCGCATCAGCTTGCTCAATTTGCTCCGACAACTGCTGATTTTTTAATTCAGCGACGATCAATTGCTCCTTGGCTGAACGCAGCAGCCGCATTTCGGTATCCAGACGATGAATTTCACCTCGGGCATTTCCCAGTTCACTCGATAGCCTGGCATTGTCCTCATGACTGCGGATGAGTTCCTGCTGCTTGGTATTCGCGGTGTCTTTGGCTGCACGCAACTCGCCCTGCAAAAACTGAATCTGCTGCTCGAACTGCCGCTGATCCTGCTCACGTTGCTCTTTCGCCGCGGTGCGGAAATGATCCAGCGCCTCTCTGGCATGCTGGTGCTTTTCTTCCAGTGATATCCGGTGCGCTTCTTCCTTCGCCAGTTGCTCCTCCATATCCCCGACACGTTGAACCATTTGTGCCCGACCGATCCTTTCTTCCTGAAGCTTGGTCTGGGTTTCGGTATGAGCCGCTTTCTCTGCCGCCAACTCGATGGCCTGGCGCTCTGCCTGGCTACGGAAAGACTCGACTTCATTACGTAACGTGCTCATGGCGTCGTTCAGCGCAGCGATTTCCGCCTTGTGCTTGTCAGTCAGTGCGGCGATGCGCTGATCGGCTTCCAGATGCAGGCGTTCGGCCAGCCTGGCTGACAGATCCTGGATGGCTTCGCTGACAGCAACCTGGGTGCCGGTGCTACCACCTTCCTCTTCCTCGATTTCCTTCAGGTAGCGGTGGATCGTGCCTTTCGAGCCGGTATCGCCCAATTCACTGCGGATGGCATCGATCGATGGATAGCGTCCCATTGCCAACAGGTTGTTACGTGCTCTGACGACTTCTGATTTGTAGATTCCGGCTCTGGCCATGGCATCCTCGAATTTCGTACCATATTACGTAATATGATATTACATACTAAATCAACGAAATTCAAGGCTAACGAAGTCACAATGCTAAGACGTGATAATGGTTGATTATTTATTGTCGTGCTTGGACGGAAAAAGCATGTAGAAGTGGTACGAAATCACCGGTTTCATTCCTGACAATTTCCGGCGAAAAGCTTTCAAAAACGTAACGCCCGGGTCAGCGTTCTGTTGGTATCGGCTTCCTAAGATGGCATCACGGTTGGACGAAATGAGTCCGATACGATTAACCCGATGTCACAAGGAGAGAACCATGAAAGCGAAATTTTCCCAACTGGCCCTGATTGCTGCGATCAGTGTTGCCGCTGCCGGAACGGCGTACGCCCACGAGGACTACTCGGAAGGAGGATCCCTCCACTGGTTGAGCCACGTTTCGGAAAGCAAGAGCACTCCGACGGCCAATCAACAGGCTCCGTTCGGCTACGCTGCCACGAAAAACGCCGACCGCGAGGTCAGCCTGCCCAGCGGCGGCAAGTATCTGAACGTCACGCGCCTGGAAACCATCAAGATCAATGTCGGTGGCAAGAGTGTTGTCTGGACCTTCGATACGCTCGGCACGGCGGCCTTTCCGCTGTCCAGGATCGTCCCGGGAGCCGACGGCATCACGGTCTATGTGACTGAAAACCCTGCCTATCAAGGGGGCTGAACAACCTGACTGCCGGATGACGGAATTGTCACCCGGCAACTGGGAAATCGTCAGACATCCGTAGTTAGCATCTGAAATGTAAGTTAAATACTCTCAAGGAGAAAGAAATGCTGAAGAAATTGTTGATGGTTGCCGCTCTGAGTACCGCCGCCGTTTCCGCCTTCGCGGCTTACCCCGCCGAAGAGGTTCAGAAAGCGATCCAGCTCAAGGATGGCTCGACGGTCTATATCCTCAAGGACGGCAAGATGGGCATGGAGGACAAGCTTGGGCGTGCCGTGCGAATGAAACAGGGCCAAGTCATGGAAACCAAAGACGGTCAAAAGATCATGATGCACGGTGACGAAGTTATGCGTTTGGACAATATCCTTCATCAGGACCATCGCGGCTGATCACAAGCGTTACGCGAACTCGGCGGCTCCTTCGGGAGTCGCTCCCATTTTGATGCACCGAAACTGCTCATCACTTGCATTCTTTACCATTCTTTGTCGCAGTTTGGCACCGCTGCCCTGAGCCACCTTCAAGCGACCGCAACAAAGATCATTGAGTAGTGCCGCAAGCGCGGGCGCTAAGTCCCGGTTTCCGCTTCGGCGGGTACAAACTGACGAATCGGTAATGTTCTGCTCATGTTCCCGTAAGGTTTGAAAGACCATCATGGGATCAATGAGAAGGCTCACTCGACTCCATTCGACAGTCTATTGGCGGATGGGCAACTAATCTCAATGAAGGAGATGAATCATGAAACTGAATACCTTAATGCTGGCCACCCTGATCGCCTCGACGTCGATCGCCACGGCCATGCCGGCCGTGGCCGACGATGCTCATCATCCGGAACGTGCGCCCGCAGCACAATCGGCGCCGACACAGGCAACGGCAAAGGCATCGGAGCAGACGGTCAAGGCGATGCAGAAAAACGTCGAAAAAATGCAGCTTCAGCTTGATCGTGTTGCCAAGGCCAAGACCGACGATGAGCGCCAGAAGGCCATGGCCGAGCATATGCTGACGATGCGGGAGAACATGCAGATGGCCAGCGGCATGCAAGCCGGCATGATGGGTTGCCCGATGATGGGAAAAATGGGCCAGGGCGGCATGGGCATGATGATGGGTTCAGGCGGCCCGATGGGCAGCACTGACGAGCGCATGCAGCAGATGGAAAAACGCATGGACATGATGGAAATGATGATGAAGTCCGGTGGCCAAGGAATGCCTGGCATGGGTAAGCCCTAAGCATCGCTTCCTTCCGGTACCGTAGCGGGCAAATCATGGAAACTCCCCCGGAGGAATTGGCGATGGAGGCAGGTGGTCACGTTGCCGAAAAATGCGCTAATTGCGGATCGACTGCAACGAACCGCCTGTATCTGCATAATTGCGATGCCCTGCAATGTGAAGCTTGTCTGCTGGACCGGTGCCTGCAGCCGCACGGTGCTACGCTCACCATCGAGGGACTCTATGGGCGCTTCGTCGAGGCGCTCACCGAGACCCTGGATATCCGCGAAAAGGAAACTGGCCTTCACTCGCGCCGGACAGCCTGCCACACCTTGGTCCTGGCCCGCCATCTGGTGACCGACCCGGCGTACCTGCGCCAGATTTACTGGGGTGCTTTACTCCACGACATCGGAAAAATCGGCATTCCCGACCATATCCTGCTCAAACAGCAAGGGCTCAACGACGCGGAATGGGTGCAGATGCGAACCCATGTCGAGTTGGGCTATCACATCGTGAGCCAGTTGCCGGACCTCGCCATTGCCTCGGCATTGGTCCGCTGCCACGAGGAGCGTCATGACGGTACCGGCTATCCGCGGGGCCTGCACGGAGAGGAGATTCCGCTGGGCGCTCGCCTGTTCGCCGTCATCGACACCCTGGATGCGATGACCTCTGATCGTTCATACCGCAAGGCGCTGCCTTTCGACAGTGCACGCCAGGAAATCGTACGCCTGTCAGGCACCCAATTCTCGCCGGAAGCGGTCGAGATTTTTATCGCCGAGGAAGCCGTCCTGCGCCAGATGGTGGAAATGAAATGCAATGCCGTGAGGCTCGCCTGAAAATTTGAATCGTCCTTCGAAAGGAAGCTGTATGAACCAGGATCCCGTCTGCGGCATGACCGTAAAGCCTGAATCGCCCCACCAAAGCATGCTGGCGGGGATTCCCTACCGCTTCTGCAGCGCCAAGTGCAAAACGAAATTCGATGCCGATCCGGCCAGCTATCTGGCACCTGCCGAGACCTCGGCGGCAGTGCCGGTCACCGATCCGGGCGCCGAATATACCTGCCCGATGCACCCGGAAGTCCGCCAGATCGGGCCGGGAAGCTGCCCGAAATGCGGTATGGCGCTCGAACCGCTATTGCCTGAACTCGAACAGGAAGAAGACGACAGCGAGTACCAGGATTTTCGTCGTCGTTTCTGGGGCAGTTTGCCGTTGACCGTCATCGTCGTCGTCCTGGCCATGGCTGGGCATGTCATTCCCGGATTGACGCCGGCGGTCCGGACCTGGAGCGAGATGCTGCTCAGCCTGCCCATCGTACTCTGGGCCGGCGCCCCGTTCTTCGTGCGCGGCTGGCGGTCGATCATCCAGCGCAGTCCGAACATGTGGACCCTGATCGGTATCGGCACCGGTGCGGCCTTCGTCTATAGCGTCGTCGCCGCGCTGGCACCGGGGCTTTTCCCGGCTTCCTTCGTGTCCCACGGTCGTATCGGCGTCTATTTCGAGGCGGCCGCCGTCATCATCTCCTTGACCCTGCTCGGCCAGATGCTGGAATTGCGGGCCCGTTCGCAGACCTCGGCCGCCATCAAGTCGCTGCTCGGCCTGGCGCCCAAGACCGCCCGCCGCATTGCGCCCGATGGCACGGAGGAAGACGTGCCGCTCAACCAGGTCCACGTCGGTGACCAGCTGCGCGTTCGTCCCGGCGAGAAAGTCCCGGTCGACGGGGTCGTCATCGAAGGTGTCAGTGCCATCGACGAATCGATGCTCACCGGGGAGCCTTTGCCGGTGACCAAGCGGGTGGGTGACAAAACGATCGGCGCCACCATGAATACTTCCGGCAGTCTGGTCATCCGCTCGGAGAAGGTCGGCTCGCAGACGGTCCTCGCCCAGATCGTCCAGATGGTCGCCCAGGCCCAGCGCTCGAAGGCGCCGATGCAGCGCATGGCGGACGTCGTGGCGGCGTATTTTGTGGTGGTCGTGATCGGCATTGCGCTAACCAGTTTCTTTGCCTGGGGCTTCTTTGGTGGCGAGCGCGGCTGGTTGCTCGGGCTGATCAACGGCGTCTCGGTACTCATCATCGCCTGCCCCTGCGCGCTGGGTCTGGCCACGCCGATGTCGATCATGGTCGCGACTGGCCGCGGGGCCACCCAGGGCATCCTTTTCCGGGATGCGGCGGCCATCGAGCGGATGTGCAAGGTCGACACGCTGATTGTCGACAAGACAGGCACCCTGACCGAAGGACGGCCGACTTTCGAGCAGGCAATCGCCGTTTCCGGCACCACCAGGGACGAGGTACTTCGTTTGGCCGCCAGCCTCGACCAAGGGAGCGAACATCCGCTGGCCGAGGCGATTGTCCGCGCCGCCCGTGACCAGGGGCTAACTCTCGACAAAGTTGAGGATTTTGAATCGGCCAGCGGCATCGGCGTCCATGGAAACCTTGGCGGCCGCCGACTGGCGCTTGGCAACGGGGCACTGATGGTTCAGGAAGGCGTCGATACGGCAGCGTTAGCCGACGATGCCGAAAAACTCCGGAAAAATGGTGCCAGCGTCATGCATCTCGCCGCCGACGGAAAATTGCTCGGCCTGCTTGCCGTTTCCGACCCGGTCAAGGCCAGTACCCCGGAAGCACTGGCCAGCCTGCGGGCGGTGGGCTTGCGGGTCATCATGGCCACCGGTGATGGGCTGACCACGGCCAAGGCCGTCGGTGCCCGGCTGGGCATCGACGAAGTGCATGGCGAGGTCAAGCCGGCGGACAAACTAGCCCTGGTCGAGCGCCTGCAGGGCGAAGGCCGGGTCGTTGCGATGGCCGGCGACGGCATCAACGATGCGCCGGCGCTGGCCCGTGCCGATGTCGGGGTGGCCATGGGGACCGGTACCGACGTCGCCATGAACAGCGCCCAGGTGACGCTGGTCAAGGGCGACCTGCGCGGCATTGCCCGGGCACGCCTGTTGTCCGCCGCGACGGTCGGCAATATGCGGCAGAACCTCGTCTTTGCCTTCCTCTACAACGCGCTGGGCATCCCCATCGCCGCCGGCGTCCTCTACCCGGCGTTCGGACTGGTCCTCTCGCCGGTCATCGCTGCCGCCGCCATGAGTCTTTCTTCGGTCAGCGTGGTTGGCAACGCGCTCCGGCTGAGGGGCGCCTGAAGCGAACGGCTGACAAAAATGTAATCAGCTGGTCACCATGTCGACCGCTTCAGCGGCGCAGACTGAAAGGCATCCGGTGGGGTGATTGTCATTCCAATGGCACGCTCATCTCACCCGACGCACAAGGAGATACATCATGGCAGGCAAGAGTTTGACAAGCCGCGATCCGGTCTGCGGCATGGACATCCCGGTTGCTGAATCACATTATTCGACAACCCACCGCAGTCTCGTTTTTCATTTCTGTTCCGAGCAATGCCGGGAGCGCTTTACTCAGAACCCGGCGCTCTATACCGGGCCGCAACGTACGGTCGACATCCGTCCGATAGCGAAAAAGCGCAAGTTGCAGTTCGTTTCCCCGGCGTCTGAAACACTGCGTAAGGCCAGCGACAAGTTGCTGCAGATGATGGGCGTTACCGTAGCCCGGCCTGTCGATGACGATTTGCTCGTCGAATATGACCTGCGGCAGGCGACACTGGCGCAGATCGAGGCCGTGGCGACCAGCTCCGGATTGATCCTCAAAGGCGGACTGCATGGTTTTCGCCGCGACTGGTGGCGGTTCACCGAACGCAATGAAATCGAGAACGCCGCCGATGCTGGCAGCGGCGCCTGCTGCAACCGCCCTCCAGCCAAGCTGCACTGAGTAACGCTGCGCGGAGAAAAAACATGACTGAAAACACGACCGGCAAGCCCGCTGCACCAATGCAGCACACGCATCATCAGCGGCGATTAAACTGGGGATGGTGGATTTTCGCGGCAGCAGCGCTGTTCTACCTGCTGTCCGAGCATCAGGCACACTTTTTTGGCGTCCTGCCCTGGCTGATCCTGTTGGCTTGTCCGCTGATGCACCTGTTCATGCACCATGGACATGGCGAACATGGCCAGCAGGCAAAAGACAGCAGCGCGAAGGACGAAAAATGAACCACGGCAACAGCGATTACGGACTGTGGTCCCTGGTGGTCATCAACTCGATCTTTTTCATCGTCTTCGCCGCCAGTTTCTTCAAGCCGAAAAGCCGCCAGGACTGGCGGACGCTCGGCATGTTTTCGGCATTCATCGTGGCATTGTTCACCGAGATGTACGGCTTCCCGCTGACGATTTACCTGCTGTCGGGTTGGTTGACCGAACGTTTTCCCGGCATCGACTGGCTGTCGCACGACGCCGGCCACCTGCCGGAAATGCTCTTCGGCTGGCGCGGCAATCCGCATTTTGGTCCCTTCCATCTGCTATCCACGGTCTTCATCCTCGCTGGCTTCTGGCTCCTGGCCAAGGCGTGGCCGGTTCTCTATCAGGCACAGCGCGAAGGAAGTCTGGCCCGCACCGGGCCGTATGCACGGATCCGCCATCCGCAGTACACCGCATTCATTCTGGTCATGATCGGCTTCCTCTTTCAGTGGCCGACCTTGATCACCCTCGTCCTCTTCCCGATCCTGGTGACTATCTATATCCGCCTCGCCCGCAAGGAGGAAGGGCTGGCCATAGCGGAGTTCGGCGAGGAATATCGATCCTATATGTCCAGCGTCCCGGGATGGTGGCCGAGGCTGGGAAAAGGCACGATAACCTCGTCGGAATAAGCGAGGTCCAAGACGTAACTCATCGATCCGTGGCTGCACAGCCTCGGATCGCCCTCGGGCGCCGGCTGCGTCAAGTCAAATTCGGAGGAGCGGGATTGTTCCAATGGTTGCATTTTTGGCTGGCTTGCAAATATCCACGCTCGAATAAGTGACAAGGCCCCTGGTCCGGGGCCTCTCAAAAACCAATTACTTCATGTCTCGCGGGTGATTGTGCATGCTCTTATCCTTGGCTGCATTCGGCCTATCGGCTTTTGAGCCTGGCATCGTTTGCGGCACGCCAGTTTTCTCTTGAACATGGGAATGCGGCTTGACCACGGAATGGTCCGCCTGTGTTTCAGCAGCTTTCTGGGCTGGAGAATCGTCGTTGCCGGCAAAGGCAACGCCAGTTGTGGCGGCACCAGCAAAAAGAACACTAGCAATGAGAATGGACAGTTTCATGATCGTGGCTCCTGTGTTAGACGAAAAGCGTCAAAGTCGAAATCGCTTGGACTATTGCAGTTTGGGCTTCGCCGGCCGTCCACACGGTGACGTGTTAATTACATTTTCGTCAGGAATTGCTTCAGCGCAGGGATTCTTCAAACGGTCGGGGACAGATGGAGCGCTGACTTCAAGAATGCAATGAGCCCCTTGTCAAAACTCCGCCCTGTGTGTTTCGCTCTGCTCAAGCAAGAAATTCAACTTTTCCTATCTGGCACCATTGGTCACAAGCCCCTGAAAGATTCAGGCGATCCCGCTGCTATTGGATGCCAATCTTCCGCTGTTCCATCCGAACATATGCGGTGATGTGGGCGACGTCGTCCGGGGTTACCCCCTTGACAGGCGCCATATCACCAAACTTCCAGTGATGAGCGCGCACGCCATTGGCCGCTGCCAGTTGGAAAGCGGCATCGGCGTGGTGCGCAGGTTCGTATATCTTGTGCAGCAAAGGCGGCCCCTTGTCCGACCCCTTCAGGTCGGCGCCGTGACAGGCCGCACAGTGCTTGGCGAATAGCTGCTTGCCAGCAGCAGCATTTGGCATCAAACCGAAGCTGGGTTTGGGAACCACCCAGCCTTGTCCATGCGAGAGGCCAACCATTCCGATCGACAGTGCAAACAACATGCCCCACCGACGCATATGCAAACTCATTGCTCCAAACCTCGCTTCAATCGCCACTCCTTGACCAGTGCGTAGAGCGCCGGAATCACGCCCAGCGTCAGGATCGTCGAAGAAATCATGCCGCCGACCATGGGGGCCGCGATGCGGCTCATCACTTCGGAACCGGTACCACTGCTCCACATAATGGGCAGCAGGCCGGCCATGATGGCGACGACGGTCATCATCTTCGGACGCACCCGTTCGACAGCACCTTCCATGATTGCGTGGTAGAGGTCAGCGGCGCTCGGCACCGCACCCTCGGCTCGTCGCCTTTGCCTGAGCTCTTGCCAGGCCTGGTCGAGATAGATCAGCATGACGACCCCGGTTTCGGCGGCCACCCCGGCCAGCGCGATGAAGCCGACCGCGACGGCGACGCTCATGTTGTAGCCCAGCCACCACATCAGCCAGATGCCACCGACCAGGGCGAAGGGAACGGACAGCATGACAATGACCGTTTCGGTCAGACGCCGGAAATTCAGATAGAGCAACACGAAGATGATCGCCAGGGTCAGCGGCACGACTACCGCCAGCTTGGCTTTGGCGCGCTCCATATATTCGAACTGGCCGGACCAGGTGGCGTAGTAACCCGGCGGAAAGCTGACCTTCTCGCTCACGGCTTTCTGCGCGTCCTTGACGTAGGAACCGACATCGCGGTCACGAATGTCGACAAAGACATAAGCGGCAAGCAAGGCATTTTCGGTCTTGATGCCGGGGGGACCGTTGCGCAATTCCACCTTGGCCAGCTGGCCAAGCGGAATCATGCCCATGCTGCTCGGAATGAAGACTTCACTGGCAATGCTTTGCGGATCCTCGCGCAGGGCGCGCGGATAGCGCACCGCAATGTTGTAGCGCTCCAACCCTTCGACGGCGGTGGTTACCGGGGCACCGCCCAGCGCGGTGCTGACCACTTGCTGGAAATCGCCGACGGTGATGCCGTAGCGCGCCAGTTGGTCGCGGCGCGGGGTGATGTCGAGGTAATAGCCGCCGGTCACCCGCTCGGCGTAGGCGCTCGACGTGCCCGGCACCGTCTTGACGGCTTGTTCGATCTGGCGGGCCAGCTTCTCGATCTCGCCCAGATCCTTGCCGAACACCTTGACGCCGACCGGCGTGCGGATGCCGGTCGACAGCATGTCGATACGCGCCTTGATCGGCATGGTCCACGAGTTGGCCACACCGGGGAACTTGAGCGCCGCATCCATTTCGGCAATCAGCTTGTCCACCGTCATGCCGGCCCGCCATTCCTTTTCCGGCTTGAGGTTGATCACGGTTTCGAACATTTCCATCGGTGCCGGGTCGGTCGCCGTGGCCGCACGGCCGGCCTTGCCATAGACCGACTCAACTTCGGGGAAGGTCTTGATGACCCGGTCGGTGGTCTGCAGCAGGCGCGCGGCTTCAGTCACCGACATGCCGGGCAGCGAGGCGGGCATATAGAACAGCGAGCCCTCGTTCAGGGTCGGCATGAATTCGGAACCGATCTGGCGGGCCGGAATGATCGTCACCGCCATCGACACCAATGCCAGGACCAGCGTCAGGATCTTGTGGCGCATTACCCACTGGATGATTGGCCGGTAGGCCCAGATCAGGAAGCGATTCACCGGATTTTTCTGCTCCGGCATGATGCGCCCGCGAATGAAGAACATCATCAGGACCGGCACCAGCGTCACCGACAACAAGGCGGCGCCGGCCATCGAAAAGGTCTTGGTGAAG
The DNA here is from genome assembly GCA_002840785.1 of Betaproteobacteria bacterium HGW-Betaproteobacteria-4. Taxonomy (GTDB): domain Bacteria; phylum Pseudomonadota; class Gammaproteobacteria; order Burkholderiales; family Rhodocyclaceae; genus Azonexus. The sequence continues at coordinate 112,111 of PHCH01000003.1, forward strand.
GCGAGCGGACTGAACAGACGGCCTTCCTGGCCTTCGAGCGTGAACACCGGCAGGAAAGAAACGGTGATGATCAGCAGCGAGAAGAACAGCGCCGGGCCGACTTCCTTGCAGGCCTTGATCATGGTTGCCCCGCGCTCCGCCTGGGTGGCGTCGGGTGGGAGGTGCTCTAGCCGCTTGTGGGCGTTCTCGATCATCACGATGGCCGCGTCGACCATCGCCCCGATGGCGATGGCGATGCCACCCAGGCTCATGATGTTGCTGCCCATGCCCAGCGAGCGCATGGCGATGAAAGCGATCAGGATGCCGATCGGCAAGGTCAGGATGGCGACCAGTGCGCTCCGGACGTGCATCAGGAAAACCACGCAGACGACCGCGACGATCAGACTTTCTTCGAGCAGGGTGTGCTTGAGATTGTCAATCGCGCGCTCGATCAGGCCGGATCGGTCATAGACCGGAACGATATCCACGCCACTTGGTAGCCCGGATTTCAATTCCTCGATCTTGGCCTTGACGTTGGCGATGACATCCAGCGCATTCTGACCAAAGCGCGCCATGACGATGCCCGAGACGACTTCGCCTTCGCCGTTCAGTTCGGTGATGCCACGGCGGCCGGCCGGCACCAGTTCGACTTTCGCCACATCACGCACCAGCACCGGCGTGCCACCGTCGCTTTTCAGAACCAGCGTTTCGATGTCCTCGATGCCTTTCAGATAACCGAGGCCGCGGACCATGAATTCCTTTTCAGCCATCTCAATCACCCGGCCGCCGACATCGCGGTTCGATTCGCGAATGACCTGGCTCAGGCGGGCGAGCGGGATACCGTAGGTGGCCAGGCGGTGCGGGTCGACCGTGACCTGGTATTCCTTGACGAAACCGCCGACGCTGGCGACTTCGGCGACGCCTCCCGCCTTGGTCAGCTGGTAACGGACATACCAGTCCTGGATGCTCCTGAGGTCGGCCAGCGACTGGTTCTTGCCGGTCAGCGCGTACTGGAAGACCCAGCCGACGCCGGTCGCATCCGGCCCGAGTTGCGGCGACACCCCGGCCGGCAGGTTGCCCTGGGCGGCGCTGAGGTATTCGAGCACCCGCGAACGTGCCCAGTAGATATCGGTCCCGTCCTCGAAAATGACGTAGACGTAGGAGGCGCCGAACATCGAAAAACCGCGCACGACCTTGGCCTTGGGTACCGCCAGCATGGCCGTGGTCAGCGGGTAGGTGATCTGGTCCTCGACGACCTTGGGCGCCTGCCCGGCATAGGGCGTGTAGACGATGACCTGGACGTCGGAGAGGTCGGGCAGCGCATCAAGCGGCGTCTTTTTGACGGCATAAATGCCGCCGCCGATCAAGGCCAGGGTGGCCAGCAGGACAATGAACACATTGCGGGCCGACCATTCAATCAACTTGCCGAGCATCTCAGTGCGCTCCCTGATGGCTGGTCGTCGTCTTGCCGTCCATCTTTTCGAGGCGGACGATCACGAATTCGCCGTTGCCGCGGTCTTCGAAACTGAAATGCACGGTCTGCCCCGGCAGCAGACCCTTGGCGACATTGGCGTCAGCCAGGCCGAATTCCATGGTCATCGCCGGCCACTTCAAGGCCGGAATGGCTTCATGATTCATCGAAATCGTGTTGTTTGCCGCGTCGACCGTATCAATGGTGCCCATCGCCGAATAACTCTTCGCGGCCGCCGCCGCTTTCGGTTCGGAGAAGGTAGACAGCGCCGCCTTGAGATTGCTTTCGGCGTCGATCAGGAAATTCGCGGCCACCACGACTTCCACACCGGCTTCCAGCCCTTCGAGAATCTCGACGGCATCCTTGCCGCGCATGCCGATCTTGACTGGCTGCGGCTGGAACTTGCCTTCACCGGCAACGCGCAGGACGATCTGGCGTTCGCCGGTGTCGATAACCGCCGACTTGGGTACGGTGAGCCGGGTCGTATTGCCGGCGGTCGCCAGTTCGACGTGGGCGAACATGCCGGGACGCAGCAAGCCGTCCTTGTTCGGCAGTTCGAGGCGCACCGGTGTGGTCCGGGTTGCCGTATTCAGGGTCGGATAGAGGTAACTGACTTTGGCTGCGAAGTGACGCCCCGGAAAGGCATCGATATCGACCATCGCCGACTCACCAACCTTGACCCGTTTGAGATCCTGCTCATAGACATCGGCGATGACCCAGACTGTGGACAGATCGGCAATACGGTAAATTGTCGTCCCCGGTGCGAAGCGCATGCCTTCGACCGCCTTCTTTTCCAGAACGATGCCGGCGACCGGCGAAGCAAAGGTGATCCGGCTCCCAACCTGGTTGTCCTTGACCCCCACCTGCCAGTTGGCCAGTCGTTCGCGGGCCGCATCGGCCAGGCGTTGCGCGGCCTCGCGCGCCGACGGGTCGGCGCCCGGCGTATCGAGCTTCAAGGCCTGCGCAATAGCCAGTTCCTTCTGCGCCGAAACCAGTTCCGGGCTATACACCGAGAACAGGGGCTGGCCGCGCTTGACTGGATCGCCACTGGCATTGACCAGCAGTCGCTCGATCCATCCTTCGAAGCGGGGCGCGATGTCGTAAGTTTGCCGTTCGTCGACTTCGATACGGCCGACGGCGCGGACACCGCCATCGAGCACTTGCATTTCGGCCTTGGCAGTCTTGACGCCCAGGGTCTGCAGGCGAGCCGGGCTGACCTTGACGGCCCCCTCGCCATCCGGTTCATCGCCTTCGTAGACCGCGATATAGTCCATCCCCATCGAGTCTTTCTTTGGTGTCGGCGAGGTGTCGGGCAAGCCCATCGGATTGCGGTAGTAGAGCACCTTGCGTTCGGCCTTGCCTTCGCCGGCGACCGATGCTTGGTTTGGGGTGGCGGCATTGCTCGTATCGCCGTGCTGACCGGTTCGGTAACCACCATAGGCGGCAATAACCGCAACGGCGACCAGGGATAAAACGAGGGACGACTTCTTCACAGCGGTGCTCCTACCAATTGTTCGAGTTCAGCTTGACGGATATTGGCGTCGACCTCGGCGTCGAGCAGAGCCAGCCGGGCGCGCAGAATCTGCCGTTCCGCCTCGATCAGGGTATTGAAATTGACCCGTCCACTTTCATAGCCGGCCTGTGCCGCATCCAGCGTAGCTCGGGCTTGCGGCAACAGCGTGTCGCGCAACAGGCGGGCCTTGTCGACACTGGCATTGAGGCCGGCCAACGTTTCACCAAGACGCCCGTTGAGCCGGGCCTCAGCGGCGGCCACGCGTTCGCGGGCGGCGTCCAGCCGGTACCCGGCTTCCCGTTCCTGGGCGCGACGGGAAGATTGTTGCAGCGGGATATTGACTTCCAGCATCAGGTCCCAGGTTTGCGGACCGATCATCTCGGATCGCGGACGATTGTTGGTCAGGGCGACGCCGAAGTCGGGATAGCGATTCAGGTAGGTCAGATCCTTGCCCTTCTCGGCGGCATCGACCCCCAGTCGCTCCCGGCTCAAGTCGGGGGAAATCTCCTTGGCGCGGGCAAAAACCTGCACCAGCGTCGGACTTGGCGGGATTGTCGCGAGACGTACTGGTTCGGCCAAAGGGGCATCGGCATCCCGGGGCAGCAAAGCATTCAGCTTGGCGGCAGCATCGCGGCGCCGCCGTTCGCTTTCGACCAGATCGACCTTGAGACTGGTGCTCTCGCTCTGGGCGCGGACCGCGTCCTGTTGCGGCACCAGGCCCACGCTATAGCGTTGAACTACCAGATGCTCGAGCGCGCCAACGAGTTGCAGGGTTTCGTTGAGAATTCGCGACTGGCCCACCGCCTGGAAATAACGCGCATAGGCCGTCTTGATTTTCCCTTCCAGATCGAGGCGGGCCGTATCGTGGCTGGTATCCGCCTGGCCGGCCAGCGCTTCCGCGACCTCGCCCCGCAAGCCGCGTTTGCCGGGGAAGGGAAACCCCTGAATGACCCGGTAGCGGGTGGTGCCCACCTCGCCCGGCAGCAGCGACGCGGACTTACCGGGGGTCATCGCATTGGTGAAATCCATCAGTTCGACCTGGAATTTCGGATCGGGCAAGGCCGATGCGGATTCCACCCGTTCATGCTGCGCCTGGGCATCGAGGCGACGAACCCGCAGGTCGGGATTGTGCTCGCGGGCGTAGGCCAACAATTCGTCGACCGTTTTTCCCGGTACATCTTCTGCCGCCATGCCGAACTGCGTCCAGAGCGCCAGCGACACGGCAACGGCGGCAAGGCGCCACGGGCTTTTTCCTGAGCGAACCAGGCGAGCATCCATCACTGCGGTCTCCAGCACTGTTTACTTGGTATTTTCCAACGAAGACACGGTCAGCGTGCCGCCCATGTCCATGGCGACAAAGCGAATCTTGTCGCCGGGTTTAACCTGGTCGAGCATCGCCTTGTCCTTGACGGCAAAAGCCATCGTCATGCCCGGCATATTGAGGTTTCCCAACGGACCGTGCGCGATGGTGATCTTGCCGGCCGCCTTGTCCACTTTCTTGACCGTGCCTTCCGACATTTTGGCCATGGGCTGGCCGGCGTCATGCGACATGCCTGCACCGTGCTTCATGTCCATGTGTCCGGACTCGGCGATGGCCGGGGTGTTGGCGATGGCAAGGAAAGCCAGGGTGGCGACGGTGATTGCAGTTTTCATGAGAACTCCTGTGGTGTGGTTCAATTTAGATGTTACAAAATGAAAGGAATATTCAGGCGACTGATGCGTTATCGGCGGACTGACCTAGAACCAGAAACGCAATCCGGCCACCCAACGCGTTTCTCCGACACGCTCATCAGCATCACGAGCTATGTCGGCTGTTTGACCGAATTTCTCTACCCGCTCGACCCCGATGTAGGGGGCAATCTGGCGCGAGAATTCGTAGCGCAGGCGCAAACCCAACGCGCCGTCGGACAAGCCACTGCCGATATTCCGTGCCAGGTCGCGCTTGCCATAGAGATTGAACTCGGCACGTGGCTGCAGAATGAGGCGTTGGGTAAGCAGGAGGTCATAGTCTGCAGCGAGGCGCAAGGCACTACGGCCGTCCTCACCCAGATAGGCGGCCGCTTCCACTTCAAACCAGTAGGGGGCCAGCCCCTGGATGCCCAAAGCCAGCCAGGAACGATTGGGGCCGACACCGCTATCGTGGCGTACGCCAAGTTGCGCATCCCAGTAATTGGCGACGGCATGCCCCCACAACAGTTCGGTACGGGCTTCTTGAAGCTGGCCCTTGGCGTAATCTCCTTCAGCCTTGATCACCAGACGATCGTAGTCACGACCAAACCATGCCTGCAGGTCGTAGGCGGTCGAATTGGCGCCGTCATTGGTTCTAATGTGCTCCAGACGGTCAACCAGCAGGCTGCCGAAATTGTGCTCGTCGGCCAGTCGCAGTTGGCGCGGTCCGGACTGCGCATATTCGCCACTGTCCAGCGTATTGCCATCCGCATAGGCATGCGGATCGCGCGCGTTGGTCGGGGCTGATCCGCCTTGCATGCTCCTGTTGCCATGATCCATAGCAGCCATTTCCTGTCCCGATTGAGCCCAGACGGGCTGAAAACCGGCAATCGCAACGAGGGCGATCAGCGCTTTGCGCATCTTCATCTTCATTCCCTTTTGGCCGAATTTACTCATGACACCACCACCTCTCGGAACATGCCGGCGTGCATGTGGAACATCAGGTGGCAGTGCCAGGCCCAGCGTCCAACCGCATCCGCATTCACGAGAAAACTGATGCGTTGAGCCGGTTGCACCGGGATGGTATGGCGACGTGCCTGAAATTTCCCCTCTGCTGTTTCCAGCTCGCTCCACAGACCGTGCATATGCATCGGGTGCGTCATCATCGTGTCGTTCTGCAGAATGACCCGCACCCGTTCGCCATGTTTGAAATGCACCGGCGTGCTGCTGCCGAACTCAAGGCCGTCGAACGACCAGGTGTAGCGTTCCATATTGCCGGTCAGGTGCAGTTCGACTTCGCGCGTCGGCCCGCGCGGGTCGAGCGGGCCGCCAATCGTGGACAGATCGGCCAGCGTCAATACCTTGCGACCATTGTTGCGCAGACCAATGCCAGGATCATCAAGGCCGGTGCGTGGCATATCGACGCGCATATCGGTGCTCGGGCCATACTCCGTCCTGGCGTGGTGGACTTTAGCGGATGGTTTGGCCAGCGGATTGTCGTGCATCATGTGCTGGCTATGATCCATTGCCATCGCACCATGCCCCATATTGTCCATGTCATGCGCCATCGGCATGGCGCCGTGATCCATGCCCGGCATCTCATGACTCATGGATGCGCGGTCCATTCCCGGCATTGCCCCATGGCTCATGCCCCCCATGCTGCCCATCATGTCGGCCATGGTCAGCCATTCGACCTTGTCAAGCATCGGCACCGGCGCCTCCAATCCGGCACGCACGGCCAGCGTACCGCGGGCGTAGCCACTGCGATCCATGGACTGGGCAAAGATCGTATGTGCTTCTTCTGTCGGCTCGATCAGTACATCGTAGGTTTCACCCGGGCCGAAGCGGAATTCGTCGACGGTGACCGGTTCGACATTGACGCCATCCGACTGGACGACCGTCAGCTTCAGGCCCGGAATACGCACGTCGTAAAAGCTATTGGCGGCACCATTGATGAAGCGCAGGCGAATCCGCTCGCCGGGACGGAAAAGCCCCGTCCAGTTGCCAGCCGGGGTCGTGCCATTCATCAAGTAGGTATAGGTGGCTGCGGACAAATCGGCGAGATCAGTCGGATTCATGCGCATTTCGTTCCACATCTTGCGCTTCTCGATTGCTGCAGCGACACCGCCATCCGAGACATCACGGAAGAAATCGCCGACCGTTGGCTTGCTGTAGTTGTAATAGTCGCTTTGGACTTTGAGTTTGGCGAACACATGTTCCGGATTCTCGTCGGTCCAGTCCGACAACTGAACAACATAGTCACGATCCGCGCGGATTGTTTCGCCGCCCCGCGGTTCGACGATGATCGCCCCGTACATTCCCGTCTGCTCCTGATGGCCGGAATGCGAGTGATACCAGTAAGTACCGCTTTGCTGGAGGCGAAAACGATAGGTGAATGTTTCCCCGGGGGCAATGCCGGCGAAACTGATGCCGGGAACCCCATCCATCTGGAAGGGCAGGAGGATGCCGTGCCAATGAATCGAGGTGGCGACCGGCAGACGGTTGTTCACCCGGATGGTGACCATGTCGCCTTCGCGCAAGCGCAGGGTAGGCGCCGGCAGCGAGCCGTTGATGGTCGTCGCCAGTCGCATCTCCCCGGTAAAGTTTACGGGGGTTTCCGCGACTGTCAGTTGAATTTCGGGTCCGGATAGTACGGGTGCGCTACCCGTCGGCGTCAGGCCAAGCGGGGCGACTGCTGCTTGCACCCAAGGCGAGATGCCTGCCAGCACACCACCGCCGATCAGACCCTGCACGAACCGGCGACGTGGCGTTAATATACTTGCCGGATTGTTCCTCTGAAAAAGTTTCATTTTGCTTCCCGTCAGTGCTTGGCGTAGACACTAGTGCTGCCGTCCTGAGTGACCAGCAGGGTTTCATACGGCACAGGGCGAGGACTTTCCATCCCGGGAGAACCTGGCGGCATGGATGGCACGGCCAGTCCGAGGGCCTTTGGCTTCTCCTTGATCAAGCGTTCAATGTCGGCTGCCGGCACATGGCCTTCGACGACATAGCCGGCGACCTTTGCAGTATGGCAAGAGCCGAGGCGATCGGGCATACCCAGACGCTTGCGCGTCCCTGGCACATCGTTGACCTCATGAGTGCGCACCTCGAACCCGGCGGCCTTGAGATGATCGACCCACTTGCCGCAGCAACCGCAGTAGGGACTCTTATAGACATCGACCATTTCGGCCGCCGATGCAGGCAAGGTGATGCCTGTGCCCAGGGCAAATACAGTCAGGAAAACAGCGATGGGCTTCGTCATGAAAATATTCCTCAGGAGATCAAGTGCGGTCAGTATGGTGTTACGTGACCAACAAAAAGCTGACCGCGAAATTACATTTCTGTAAGCTTCGATCGCCTAATGCTTGTGCGTGCCGTGTCCATGGTCATCATGACTGTGCACCGCCGCCGGTGAACCGACGGGTTTGAGCGCTGTATTTACCGCCGATGACGATTCGTGTTCGTCATGACCATCGACATGGTCGTTTACGCCGCCGTGCGCGTGACCATCACTGGCAGCAACCAGTTGGTCGTAGTCGGCCTTTGCTAGCCCCGGCAGTTTCTGCACGAACGCGGCCAAATCCCAGATCGCCTCGTCATCCATGCCGCCTTTCGACCAAGCCGGCATTCCCGACGCTTTGATGCCATGCTTGATGATCCAGAAGTCACGTGCGGAATCCCTGGAGAGTTCCGGCATTTGAGCCTGAGTGACTAGATTAGGCGGCCTTGGATACAAGCCCTTGCGGATTTCCGAGTCTGACATTTCGGGTGCCAGGTGACAATCGATACACATGGCATCGTAATTCCCGGCCCCGCGCCGGACCCGCTCCGGGTTACCGAAATCATCGGGCACCTTGAGGTCGGCCGCACGGCGGGCAATCGATCGCTCCCGGCCAAATTCCAGGGCTTTATAGACCAGCGGGTTATGCGGCGTATCCGCGCCCATGTCGATAAGACCGGAGGCGGCCACGATGGTGGCCGTACCTGCCCCAAAAACGATTGTCGTCAAAGCGCCGATAAGTATTTTGTTCATGTGTTTTCTCCGTGGGGATGTTGGAGTCTGATTGCTCCCATGCTCGCCATGGTGCTTTTGCCAAACCGACAGTGGGATGACTTGCGGATTACATTTACGTAATCTAAGCAAATGCACCGGCAAACCGAAGGAGAATTCTCTATAGACCAACAACAAGAGGTAGTGAGCGCCATGAAAATACTGGTAGTCGAAGACGAGCCAAAAACCGGAACCTATTTGAAGCAGGGCCTTGTCGAGGCGGGTTTTGTGGTGGATCTGGTCGCCAACGGGCTGGATGGATTGCATTTGGCACTGACGGAAGCCCACGATCTGGCCATCCTCGACGTCATGTTGCCGGGCATTGACGGTTGGCAGGTGCTGCAAGGCATCCGCCGGGCCGGCAAGGAAATGCCGGTCTTGTTCCTGACGGCCCGCGACCAGGTGGAAGATCGGGTCAAGGGGCTGGAACTCGGTGCCGACGATTATCTGGTCAAGCCTTTCGCCTTTTCGGAATTGCTGGCCAGGGTGAGAGGCTTGTTACGTCGTGGCGGCAAGGTAAAGGAGTCGGAGTATCTACGTGCTGCCGACCTTGAACTCGATCTGATGCGGCGCCGGGTGAGTCGATCGGGCAAGCGGATCGACCTGACCGCCAAGGAATTCGCCTTGCTCGAACTGCTGCTTCGGCGGCAAGGCGAGGTTTTGCCGCGGTCGTTAATTGCGTCCCAGGTTTGGGACATGAATTTCGATAGCGACACCAATGTGATCGAAGTTGCCATCAAGCGCCTGCGGATAAAGATCGACGAGGCATTCGAACCCAAGCTGATCCGTACGGTACGGGGCATGGGCTATGTGCTGGAGGTTACGGATTGAACGTTACCTGGAGTCGATCGCTGACACTGCGCCTGACGCTGTTGTTTGCCTTGGCGGCGGCACTCGTCCTTTTTCTGCTGGGACTGCTCATTGGCAATTTGGTGGAGCAGCATTTCGTGCAGCAGGATATGGAAGCGCTCTCCGGAAAAATGGAGCTGACCCAACACATTCTTAAAAGAGATTCGAAAACACAAGACAACGACGCGCTCAGAAGGCAACTCGATGATGCCCTGACCGGCCACCACGGCCTGGTGGTTGCAGTTTTTGGACCATCCCGACAAGCTCTATACGGCAACGAAAATCTGGCCTTTCCCCCAGCGCTGTTCGATCGGCCAGCCGTCAGCAATCCCGAGCACCCCATCAAGTGGACTGCTCCCGATGGGCTCCCATGGCGAGGCATTTCTGCCGCCGTGACCGCCGGGATCGACGGAAAGACCCCTTACACCATAGTCATCGCGACCGAAATATCCCATCACGAACACTTTATGTCGGGATTTCGGGGCACCTTGTGGGTGTTCATCACGCTGGCCACGCTGGCCATCGGGCTGCTGGGCTGGGTTGTCGTCCGCCGCGGTCTCGCTCCGCTGCACTCGATCAAACGCCAAGCTGCCGAAATTACCGCCAATCGCCTGCATACCCGCTTGCCGGCGGAGGCAATTCCGCTTGAACTGGCCGCCTTGACCGACACCCTGAATGACATGCTGTCGCGGCTTGAGGAGTCGTTTCAGCGCCTGTCGGATTTTTCGTCGGATCTGGCGCATGAATTGAGAACACCGGTCAGCAATTTGCTGACCCAAACCCAGGTCACGCTGTCGAAAGCGCGGTCAGCTGACGACTATAGGGACATCCTGGCTTCGAATGCCGAAGAGTTCGAGCGCCTGTCGCGAACCATTTCCGACATGCTCTTCCTGGCCAAAGCCGACAACAACCAGATCATTCCCAACCAAGAACTGATCGATCTCGCTGAGGAAATCGGCGATTTGCTGGAGTATTACGACGTGCTGGCCGACGAGAAGGCGATTGTCTTGTCGCTTACTGGCAATGGCCAAATAGTCGGTGATCGGCTCATGTTGCGTCGGGCGGTAAGCAATCTGCTGTCCAATGCGCTGCGGCATACGCCGACGGGAGGCACGGTCACGGTCAAAATCAACCAGAATGGCGACGGCAAGACCCTCGTTGTCGTCGAGAATACTGGGAGCGACATTCCTGTGGAACATTTGCCTCGTCTGTTCAATCGCTTCTATCGTGTCGATAGTTCACGACAGCGAACGACAGAAAGCTCGGGGTTAGGGCTTGCGATCACAAAATCGATCGTGTTTGCTCACGGCGGGAATGTTGCGGTCGATTCAGAAGGCGGAAAAACGTGCTTTACGCTCTCGTTGCCCAGTACCCACCGGTAGTGTTTTCCCTTTCACTCGGCGTGGACTGATATCAACCGCGCCGCAGTTGGTTCTCCGGGATGCTGGGTTGGCGACCCTGAAAAAGCCCCAGCCTATCGGCCAAGGCTTTTTCAGGGTATACCTGATGCGCAAGTGGCCTACTGCTTATGCCGCGACACCCGCTTCCTCCTCATCATCCTTGCAGTGGGCCAGCCAATACAGGATCGGTAATACCAGCAGGGTCAGCGCTGTCGATGACAAGATGCCGCCGATGACAACGGTAGCCAGCGGGCGCTGCACCTCGGCGCCAGTGCCGGTGGCGATGGCCATTGGAATGAAGCCGAGTGATGCGACGAGCGCGGTCATCAGCACCGGGCGCAGTCGCGTCAGGGCGCCTTCATGAATCGCCGCATCCAAGGACCGACCTTCCTCGCGCAGAGAACGGATGAAGGCGATCATCACCAGGCCGTTGAGTACCGCCACGCCAGACAGCGCTATGAAACCGACCCCGGCCGAGATGGACAGCGGGATATCGCGCAGCCAGAGCGCCAGAATGCCACCGGTCAGCGCAAACGGTATGCCGGTGAACACCAGCAGTCCATCCTTGATGTTGTTGAACATGGCAAACAGCAGCATGAATACCAGCAGTAACGCCACCGGAACGACAATCTGCAGACGTTTTGACGCCGACTGCAACTGCTCGAAGGTTCCCCCCCAGGTTGTCCAGTAGCCGGCCGGCACCTTGACCGTCTGTTGCATCTTCTTTTCGGCCTCGGCGACAAAAGACCCGATATCCCGGCCGCGGACATTGGCCGTGACGACCACCCGCCGCTTGCCGTCTTCGCGGCTGATCTGGTTCGGCCCCGGCGCGACTTCAATGCTCGCCACGTCGCCCAGTTGCAGATAGGCACGGCGATTTTGTCCCCCCGGCTCGTCCATGGACAAATGGATGGGCAACTGTTTCATGGCCTCCATGTCATTGCGCAGCCGTTCGGGCAGACGGACGATGATGTCGAAACGCCGGTCACCCTGGAACAGCACCCCGGCTTCCCTGCCGCCCACGGCGATGGCGATTGCCTCCTGGATGTCACCAACATTCACACCCAGACGAGCGGCCTTCTCGCGGTCGATTTGAATGGTCATCATCGGCAAACCCGTGGTTTGTTCTACCTTGACGTCGGCGGCGCCGGGAATCTTCTCCAGCACTTCGGCAATTTCCCCGGCGGTGCTGTTCATCGTGTCCATGTCGTCGCCGAACACTTTGACCGCCACATCGCTGCGCACCCCGGAAAGCAACTCGTTGAAGCGCATCTGGATCGGCTGAGTGAACTCGTAGTTATTGCCGGGAACCTTGGCAACCGCTGCCTGGATGGCATTGACCAGATCAGCTTTGTCGCGGCTTGGATCGGGCCATTCCGATTGCGGCTTCAACATGACGAAGTTGTCGGCGACGTTGGGCGGCATGGGGTCGGTGGCGATTTCAGCCGTGCCGAGTTTGGCGAAAATCCTGTCGACCTCCGGGAACTGCTTGATGGTTCGCTCCAGTTCCGTTTGCATCTCGATCGCCTGCGACAGGCTGGTCCCGGGAATGCGCAAGGCATGCAGCGCGATGTCGCCTTCGTTGAGACTGGGCACGAACTCACTGCCCATGCGGGTGGCCAGCAAGGCGGAGAGGATGACGGCGACCGCCGCAATGGTCAGGACGAGGGGCTTGTTGAGCATCACCCGATCGAGCATCGGCGCGTAGCCTCGCTTGGCCCACAGCATCAGGCGGCTCTCCTTTTCGCTGACCTTGTCGCCGATCAGCAGCGCCACGGCGGCCGGGATGAAGGTAACCGACAGGATCATGGCGCCCAGCAAGGCGGCGACCACGGTGAACGCCATTGGATGGAACATTTTTCCTTCGACGCCGGTGAGCGCGAAGATCGGCAAGTACACCACCATGATGATGAGTTGGCCGAACAACAGCGGACGGCGCGATTCCTTGGCCGCCGAGAACACTTCATGAAACCGTTCGTTGCGCGTCAACGGCCGACCCGCTACGGCTTGTGCATGGGCCAGCCGGCGCACGCAGTTTTCCACGATCACCACTGCCCCATCGATGATGATGCCGAAGTCCAGTGCACCCAGGCTCATCAGGTTGGCGCTGACCTTGTTGCTGACCATGCCGGTGAAGGTGAACAGCATGGCGAGCGGAATGACCAGGGCGGTGATGATCGCCGCCCGAATATTACCGAGAAACAGGAACAGGATCGCGATGACCAGCAGGGCCCCCTCGATCAGGTTCTTCTTGACCGTGTCGATCGCCTTGTCCACCAGTATCGTCCGGTCATAAACAGTCTGGGCCACCACGCCTGGCGGCAGTGTCCGGTTGATCTCGTCCAGACGCTTGGCGACGGCCTGAGAGACCTTGCGGCTGTTCTCGCCGATCAGCATGAACACTGTGCCGAGCACCACCTCGCGCCCGTTCTCGGTCGCCGCACCGGTGCGCAGCTCCTTGCCGATGCCGACCTCGGCGACATCGCGGATACGGATCGGGACGCCCTGGCGACTGCTGACCACGATGTTGCCGATGTCGGCAATGTCAGCCACCTGACCCGGGGCGCGGATCAGATACTGCTCGCCGCGCTTTTCGATGTAACCGGCGCCGACGTTGGCATTGTTGCGCTCGATCGCGGCGACCAGGTCCGGCATGGCCAGACCGTAGGAAACGAGTTTGTCGGGCAAGGGGGCAACCTGGAACTCCTTGGCGTAGCCGCCGATGGTGTTGATCTCGGTCACGCCCGGCACATTGCGCAACTGCGGCTTGATGATCCAGTCCTGGATCTCGCGCAAATCGGTGGGCGTATAGGGCGTGCCATCGGCCTTGAGCGCACCGTCGCTCGCCTCGACCGTCCACATGAAGATTTCCCCCAGGCCGGTGGATATCGGTCCCATGCCGGGCTCGGTGCCGGCCGGCAGTTTCCCTTTCGCCTGCTGGATGCGTTCATTGACGAGTTGGCGGGCGAAGTAGATGTCAGTACCGTCCTCGAAGATGACGGTGACCTGCGACAGGCCGTAGCGCGACAGCGAACGGGTCTGTTGCAGGCCGGGCAAGCCGGCCATGACGGTTTCAATCGGGTAGGTTATGCGCTGCTCGGCTTCAAGCGGCGAATAACCGGGGGCCGCCGTGTTGATCTGCACTTGCACGTTGGTGATGTCGGGTACGGCATCGATCGGCAACTTCTGGTAGTTATAAACACCCAGCGCTGCCATACCGAGCACCATCAGCAGCACTAACCAGCGCTGCTCGATGGCGAAACGGATGATTTTTTCGAACATGGGAATCTTTCGGTTAGAGCGCCGCGTCGCCGCGTTCGCCGGAGCGGATGCGTGACACGTCGGCAAGTTCGGAAACCGCAATCAAGCCGTCGCCGGCAAGGCCGGTATGGGCAGCGACGCGAATGGCCTCGACCACCGTTGGCGCTTGCTCATCGGGGCAGAACATCATCAAGACCAGGCGGTCGTGGGCGTCGGGGTTCCACTCGGTGGCGGCGAAGGCGTGGTGCGGACCTTTTCCGCGGGAATGGCCGCGCGCCGGAAAGATGGTGAATCCGGACAAATGCGCCAGGCCATGCAGGGCGTGTTCGATCTGTTCCAGACGGTGAGGTTGCACAATGGCGATGATCTGTTTCATGATGATCTCCTAGTGGTCGTGGCTGGCGCCGGATTTGCCCAGATCGGCCTTGATCAGGAAGCTGTTTTGCGCGGCGTACTGCTCACCCGCGTTGAGCCCGCTGACGACTTCGGTGAATTTGCCGTCGCTGCGCCCCAGTTGCACGGGCCGCGCTTCTAGGTTGTCGCCGTAGCGGCCAAATACGACGGTCCAGTCGCGCACGCTCTGGATCGCCTCCGCCGAGACCGCCACCGGCACCTCGACCTCGTCGGCCACCACTTCGATGTTGACCGGCAGACCGGGGCGCCAGATGCCTTTCGGGTTGGGCAGTACGACCCGCGCCTTCGCGGTCCGGGTCTGCTCTCCGATCAGCGAGCCAACGTAGGAAACGGTGCCGCTGCTCTGGGATTCAAACGCGGTCGCCTTGACGCTGGCTTTCTGGCCAACCTTGACGGTGTTGAGGTCTTTGGCATAAATCGTCATCTCGGCCCACACCGTGGACAGGTCGGCGATGATGAAGATGTTGGCGTCTTCCTTGACCGCTTCGCCCAGAGAGAGGTGCTTCTCGACCACCACACCATCAATCGGGGCGCGAATCTCGTAGCGCGTCAGATTGCCGCTGCCGCGTAGTTCGCCGCCGAGCGAAGCCAGTTTTTGTTGGGCGTTTTGGTTGGCGATTTCGGCTTCCTGCAGGGCGTTGCCGGCTTGCAGATAGTCCTGTTCGGCGGAAATTTTCTCTTCCCACAGTTTCTTCTCGCGGGCATAGGTCGTGCGCGCCAGCGCCAGGCGCTTCTGCGCAGCCAGCAGTTCGCTGCGCTGGTCGGCCAGTGCCTGGCTGGAAATCACGGCAAGAACCTGGCCCTTGCGCACCTGATCACCAGCATTGGCCGCCGCCGATTCGACGATGCCGGTCAAGCGCGGCACGATGTGCACCTGGCGATCCTCGTTGAAGCGGATTTCACCGATCAGTTGCAGGGCACTCTTGATGCGCGCCGGTCCGGCCGTCAGCACCTCGACGTTGTTCTGCTTGAGTTGTTGATCGGACATGGCGACGCGTGCCTCGATCTGCTCGTAAGCGAAACGATAAGCCTTGTTGCCGTACTGGGCGGCGATCGTTACGGCAAACGAATGCGGCTCTTCGACCACCGCATTACCCTTAAGGTAGTCCTTTTCCTTCACGAAGGTGAAAGCCTGCGGCGGGCGCCCCAGGCGCTCGAGAGTGAGACTGACCTGGCTGGCCGCCGGGTCGAGCGCCTTGCCATCCTGATAGGCGTAGACGCGAAACTCCGGCTCGACGCCCTGTTCAAAGATGGTGACCTCGACGCCATACCCTTCCTGCGTGAACAGTTTCCCGCCGTGCGGGCCTTTCCGGGGAGCGCTCGCCTCATGGTGTTCTTCGTCGGCGTGCCCCTTGTCGTCCGCATGGCCGTCTTTGGCCGGCTCACCGTGGTGTTCCTTGTCGGCATGCGTAGCCGCTTCCGTGTGACTGCCGTGACCATGCTCGTCGTTTTCCGGTTGCGACTTGTCGGTGCCGAGGATCAGTCCGGCAAGTAAGACGCCGGCCACCAGAACGCCGGCAATGGAAAGCGTTTGTTTCTTCTTGAAATCGATTTTCATGGGGTTCCTACGGTTTTGTAGCGGCTGAGGCAGAGGGGGAACTGGCCGATGCCTCACCGAGAATGCGTTCGATCTCGGCCGCAGATCGATGCGCTTCGGCCAGAGCGCGCAGATATTGAGATTTGGCCTGGAATGACGTGCGTTGGGCATCCAGCACGTCGAGGAAGCTGAATTTGCCCAGTTCAAAGCCCTTGGTCGCGGCATCGTAGGCACTTTGCGCCCCGGGCAGAATGTCCTGCCGCAGCGACTCCGTCTCCCAGCGTGCGCTATTCAGTCGCTCATAGGCCAGTGCCAACTCGTTGGACAGGCGGATTTCGGTGGCCGACAGGTCGTCCCGCGCCTTGTCAGTACGGTGCAGTGCTTCCAGCAGGTTGCCCTGATTACGGTCGAACACGGGAAGGGGAATCGACAAGCCGAGAATCGCCTGATTTCTACCCAGTTGTTCATCGCGTTTGGCGCCCAGACTGACGGTCACGTTCGGAACGCGCCGGCTGCGTTCAATCTCCGCGAGAGCTTGCCGGCGGTCAACCTCGATTTTTGCCCGTAATAGATTGGGCGACGTGGCCAGGCGGGCGTTCAAATCGGCCAGCGCTGGGAGCGGCGGCAAGGCATTCAGATCCCCTTCGGCGCGCTCGAAACGCGGTGCCGGATTGCCCCAAATGCCAGCGAGTCGCTTGCGTGCCGTCGCCAGTTCACTGACCGCCAGCGTCAATTCAATCCGCACCCCGGCTTCGGCCACGCGGGCCTTGGTTTCTTCGACCGGTGACACCTTGCCGGCTGTGACCCGGCGCGAGGCGGCGCCGCTGGCGCGTTGCGCCAACTCGACCGAGCCCTGCGCCAGGCGCAAACGTTCCTGGGCAATGAGCACATCGAAGAAGGACGCCACCACGGCGGCACGAATTTCAGCGCGCTTGGCGTCCAGTTCCACCGTTGCGGCATCGCGGCCTCGCTCGGCGGCATCGATCCTGGCGGCGCGCTTGCCACCCAGTTCGATCGGCTGGTTCAACTGCAGGGTCGTCGTCCGGGTCGCCTTCTGGGTATCCTCGATCAGCGTTGCAAGCTCTGGATTCGGGCGGACTTGCGCCTGAATGATCGTTGCTTCGATCGCCTCCAATTCGCGTCTGGCGCCCGACAGTTCCGGGCTGGCGCCAAACGCCAGGGACAGCGCCGCCTTCAGGCTGAGTGAGGATGTCGGTTCGACAGCACGCGGCGCGCTGCCGTTACTGATTTCGTAAGTGCCACCACGTCCGATATCGATCGTTTGTGCAAAAGAGGGGTTGAATAACAGCGCCGCCAACCCAAGCGGCAATAGACGTCTTCGCATCGAATTCTCCAGAAATTACAGGATAAATTCGGCGAAACGGAGAGCACTGGCTACAAAGCGCGTGCTGACTTGAGAACAGGCATCCGTCCCGCCGTATCAGGCGAGCGAGTACCAGTTGGGACGTTCGGGGTGCGCGAGAGGTGGCTCGTTCAGATGCCCCGGTAACCAGGGAATCGCAAAAGACGCGATGGCGGAAGTTGGCAAGCTGACGATGCTAAAGATCGCGGCAGCGCAACCGGCATGGCAGGCTACACAATCGCCATCAACGCCACCACCGAGGGTTTTAGCGTCCGGGGTGCCGACGTGATCGGCAGCGGCCTGATGCTTGTGGTCATGATGACCGAAGTGCTGAGCAGCCGACCCGGTCTCGTGCTGGCAATAGCCAGCAGCCGCAACCCAGGAGAACTGGAACGGCAGAAAAACGAGAAGGAGGATGGTCAGCCAGCGGCGCATGGGCCGGATTCTATCAGCGAAACTCATTTCCGGAAGTCCACCGCAGGATGCGCACGCCGTTACCCACCACCAGCAGACTCGCGCCCATGTCGGCGAACACCGCCATCCACATGGTCGCATTGCCGAAAATGGCAAGCACCAAAAAAATGGATTTGATGCCGAGGGCCAGCCCGATGTTCTGCCAAAGTACCGCATGCGTGCGCCGGGACAGGCGAATGGTTTCCGGAATGCGCCGCAGGTCATCGTTCATGATCACCACGTCAGCCGCTTCCATCGCCGTGTCCGTACCAGCCGCGCCCATCGCCACGCCGATGTCGGCGCGGGCCAGCGCCGGTGCGTCGTTGATGCCGTCACCGGTCATCGCGGTCGGGCCATAGCGACGCTGCAAATCTTCGATGGCCGCCAGTTTGTCCTCTGGGAGAAGATTGCCCCGGGCATCGTCGATGCCGGCTTCCTTGGCAATGCTCGCGGCCGTCGCCACATTGTCGCCGGTCAGCATGACCGAGACGACACCGAGACGGTGCAGATCGGCCACCGCCTCGCGTGAACTTTCCTTGATGGTGTCCGCCACCGCAAAAATCGCCAGCACCTGCTGTTCCGATGCCAGCATGGTCACCGTCCGGCCTTGGGTTTCGTGCGCCTGTAAACGGGCCTCGATCTCGGCGCTACACAAAGCGCGTTCTTCGATTAGACGATGATTGCCGAGGATCAGCAGTTGGCCGTCAGCGCGTGCTTCGAGGCCTCGTCCCGGGAGTGCGACGAAATCGCTCAGGCCGTTTTCGGGAAGATTGAGGCCGGTCGCAATCGCTTTCGAGACCGGGTGGTCAGAATGCCCGGCAAGGCTGGCCGCCCAAGCGAGTACCTGGGATTCGGGGACCGTTGAGGGAAGTATCTCCGTGGCGACCAGACGGGGTTTGCCTTCGGTAATGGTGCCGGTCTTGTCGAGGGCAATGACGCGCAGCTTGCGGGCCTCCTCAAGATAGACGCCACCCTTGATCAGGATGCCGCGTCGGGCCGCTGCCGCCAGTCCGCTGACGACCGTCACCGGCGTGGCGAGCACCAGCGCGCAGGGGCAAGCGATAACCAGCAGCACCAGGGCCTTGTAGAGCGACTGCGTCCAGGTCCAGTCGAGCAGCCATGGCGTCAGAGCGGCCACCGCAACCGCTAAGGTGAATACGGTCGGGGTGTAGATCGCGGCAAACCGATCAACAAAGCGCTGCGTCGGCGCTTGTGTTCCCTGTGCCTGTTCGACCGCGTGAATGATGCGGGCCAGCGTCGTGTCGGCGGCGGCAGCCGTCACGCGGAACTCCAGAATGCCGGTTTCGTTGATCGTGCCGGCGAACACCGGGTCGCCTGCCGCCTTATCAATCGGGATGCTTTCGCCGGTGACCGGTGCCTGATTAACCGCACTCGTTCCTGCCGTCACCTGACCATCGAGCGGTATCCGGGCGCCGGGTTTTACCCGCACGCAGCCGAACTTCCGCCGTCTGCGGCGTTAGGTCGAGCAGGCCTTTGATGGCGTTACGCGCCCGATCCACGGAGCGGGCTTCGATCAACTCGGCAATGGCATACAAGGCCATGACCATCGCCGCCTCCGGCCACTGGCCGATCAGGAAGGCACCGGTCACCGCCACACCCATCAGCGCATTCATGTTCAACTGCCCGCGCCGCAATGCCGCCAGTCCCTTGCTATAGGTTGAAATACCGGACAACCAGATCGCGGCGACGGCCAATGCCATACCGAACCCCTTGAAAAGCAATGTGTCGGGCGCGAAGAAATCCAGCGCTTCCGCGCCGACGGCCAGGCCCAGCGCCAGAATGCCTCGCCATAGTTCACTGGCACCGACGTTTTCCTTTGCGACCTGACCTGCCGACACCGGCTTGGGGTCAAAACCGGCCTTGCGGATGGCGGCCAAGGCGGCATCGAGTGCTTCCGTCGTGGCATCAATCGAAACGGTGCGTGCCGACAGTTGGAAACGCAGGGAATGGATGCCCTCGATACTGGCCAACGCACGACGGATATCGTTCTCCTCGGTCGGGCAGTCCATGGTCGTAATCAGGAAGACGGGTACTCCATCGCTTTGTGCGAGATCGGGGGCTGCTGGGATGTCAGCGGCGGCGGGCACCGCTACGGAGCAACTGCTGGCGCATCCGCAGTGAGTGGTTTCCTGAAGGGGCTTTGGGGTTGGGTCAAGACTCATGGTGTTTTCCTTGTTTCCTGTATTAGAAACCCTTGAGTGGCTACAGGGTCAAGCAATTGCAATTAAGGAAAATAGTCGGAGCCGAAGCAATGCCCGAGTTGTTATTTGCATTACACACCCTGTAGTAACTATAGGGTCAAGCGCGTAAAATAAAGTTTTCCGAAATGCCCGGGCAGCAAGGAGGATCGAGTCATGAGAATTGGTGAGTTAGGGCAAGCCACTGGCGTCGATATCGAAACCATCCGTTATTACGAGAAAGCGGGACTGCTACCGGCGCCGGCCCGTCATCCAAACGGCTACCGTGCCTATGCTCCCTTGCACGTGGAACGGCTGGCCTTCATCCGCCATTGTCGGGCTTTGGATATTTCGCTGGCCGACATTCAGCGCTTGCTGGCATTTGTGGCGCATCCGGAAAGCGATTGCCGCGATATCGACCAACTGATCGATGCGCAACTGGCCCGCGTCCAGGCCCGTTTGCAAAGCATGCAGGCACTGGAGCGCCAACTCACTGCCTTGCGCGGCCGATGCGGCAACAGCCATCTCGCCGGGGACTGCGGGATTCTTCATGAGTTGGTCGCGGCAGCTCACCATGAAGCCTGCGTCTGTCATAGCGAAGCACTTTCGAAGCCGGCCGAACTGGAGGCAGTGATTGCCCCTTTGGCCACCCAAGGAGCGTAGCCCATGAGTTGGCATCGCGGCATTGCCGTTGCCCTCGCGGCAGCCGGTCTGTTCGGGATAGGCACCCCGTTATCCAAGCTGCTGCTGGCCGAGGTCAGCCCCTGGCTGCTGGCAGCGCTGCTCTATCTCGGCTCTGGCATCGGCCTCTGGCTCATGCGCCAGATTCGCCGTAGCCCGAAGGTGCACCTTGATCGGGGCGATTGGCGCTGGCTCGCTGCAGCCACCGTCGCCGGTGGCATGATCGGGCCGGTACTGCTGATGATCGGGTTGTCAGCCATGCCGGCATCGGGCGCCTCGCTGTTGTTGAATGCCGAAGGCGTTCTGACCGCACTGCTTGCCTGGTTTGTTTTTCATGAAAACTTTGACCGTCGTATCGCCCTGGGCATGCTCGCTATCGTCGCCGGGGCACTGGTCCTGAGTTGGCCATCCGATGCGCAGTTCTCCGGGGCATGGCCGGCGCTGGCGATTCTCGGTGCCTGTTTCGCCTGGGCGATCGACAACAACCTGACCCGCAAGGTGGCGCTGGCTGATGCCTCGTTCATCGCCATGGTCAAGGGCTTGGTCGCCGGAATCACCAATCTCGTACTGGCGCTTTTGGCCGGGGCGCTCTGGCCGGCACCTGGAGTCGTTGCGCAGGCGGCATTGCTTGGCTTCGCCAGCTATGGCGCCAGCCTCACGCTCTTCGTCATCGCGCTGCGCCATCTGGGGACTGCCCGCACTGGCGCCTACTTTTCCGTGGCGCCATTCTTTGGAACGCTGCTGGCGATCCTGTTGCTCAACGAACCAGTGACCCCGCAATTGTTGGTGGCCGGGTTGTTGATGGCCTTGGGTGTCTGGCTGCATCTATCGGAGCAACATGAGCATGGACATCGGCACGAAGCGCTTGAGCATACGCATGAGCATGTCCATGGGGAACTTGATGACCACCACATCCATAATCACCCTGGACCAGTGCTGGCAGGAACCAGCCATACCCATCGCCACCAGCACGCGTCGATTGAGCATACACACGCGCACTTTCCCGATGCGCACCATGCGCACAAACACTGAGGACGGGCAATGATCAAGACCGGTTTGCTGTTCTTTGCTACCGCACTGGCCGAAATCATCGGCTGTTTCCTGCCTTACCTGTGGCTGCGCAAGGATGGCTCCCCGTGGCTGCTACTGCCGGCTGCGCTTAGTCTTGTAGTCTTTGTCTGGCTGCTGACCTTGCATCCAGCAGCAAGTGGCCGGGTCTATGCCGCTTACGGTGGTGTCTATGTAGCGACAGCTCTGCTCTGGCTGCGCGTCATCGATGGTGTGAAACTCTCTCCGTTCGACTACCTGGGGGCTGGAATTGCCCTTTTGGGCATGGGCATCATTGTGGCGGGCTGGAAGGCTGCTTGATCAGGGGGCCGGTTCAAGCAATACCTTTTCTTGACGATCAATCTAACAGACGTTAGATTGATCGTATGAAAGCCAAGCCTACCAAGTCCTACCTCTACGAACACGTTGCCCGCATCGGCAAGGCACTGTCCAGCCCGAAGCGTCTGGAACTACTTGAACTGCTGGCCCAGGGCGAAAAGCCGGTCGAAACCCTCTCTGCTCAGGCCGATATAGATATGCGCTTGGCCAGTGCTCACCTAAAGGCGTTACGTGAAGCCCGTTTGGTCGAAACCCGGCGTGACGGCAAATACATTCATTACCGCTTGAGCGGCCCGGATGTCTCCCAACTCTGGGTCACGCTACGGGAAACCGCTGAGGAACATCTCGTCGAACTGCGCGTTGCCCTTGAACAGATGGCTAGCGAACCGGACAGCCTTTGTTCGGAGAGCCGGGAAAGCCTGTTGCAGAAAGCCAAGCAAGGCGACGTCATCGTCATTGATGTCCGCCCACCGGCTGAATACGAAGCCGGCCACCTGCCGTTTGCCCGCTCCATGCCTTTGGGCGAATTGGAAAAGCGTCTGGCCGACCTGCCGGCGGATTGCGCGATCGTCGCTTACTGCCGTGGGCCGTTCTGTCTGATGTCCGACGAGGCCGTGAAACTACTGCGCGCCAATGGCTTCACCGCCCAGAAGATCAGCGATGGTGTCAGCGAATGGGCGGCCTGCGGTCTACCCATCGAAACCAGCAAAAACTGATACCCAACAGCGGAGGAGTCCCCATGAAATCGTTGATCATTATTGTATCCGGCGTGCTCATCTCCTTTTCGGTCAGTGCTGCCGATGTCTCGATGGCGGTGCCTGGAGCCAAGGATGCTGCCGGCCGTTCTGTCTTGACCTTCATCGCCAAAGACCCGCCAGGGCAACGCTGCAACGGTAACCTTCAAGTGGCTGCCGAGATTGCCAACACCTACCGCGTGCCTATTCAATCAACTAGGGGACGTCTCAGAAAACGGAAAATAAAGCACGTTAAGCCCATTGCAGACTCTAGATATTGACGAGTACGTCGGGTTTTCTCTTGTTTGAGTTGCCTCTTGTGGTAAGATAGTAATCATTTACTATCTTACAAGGAGTGCTCGTGGACACCCATCCAAAGCATCTGCCGGCCGATGAACGTCGTGCCGTAACTGTCGAGTCCGTCGTGGCGCTTGCCGGTTCACAAAACCCAAGCGAGATAACCACTGCGGCTATCGCTAAACACATGAACTTGACCCAGGGTGCGCTGTTTCGGCACTTCCCGAACAAGGAAGCCATTTGGCAGGCGGTCATGGAGTGGGTAGCAGAGCGCCTATTAGCCAGAATCGATCGATCCGCACAAGGAATCGATTCGCCCTTGGCAGCCATGGAGGCGATGTTCATGAGTCATATCGAATTCGTAGCTGAGCACCCAGGCGTGCCAAGAATGATGTTTGGTGAGCTTCAGCGTGCCGAATCGACACCGGCCAAGCGCATGGTGCAAACCTTGATTCAGCGCTACGGCGAACGTTTGCATCGTCTCATCGAGAAAGGCAAGGCCAGCGGCGAGTTGTCTCCCTCGCTTGACAACGAGGCGGCGGCAACGCTGTTCATTGGCACGATCCAGGGCTTGGTCATGCAATCGCTGTTGGCGGGTGATGTGGGACGTATGCACCGCGATGCGCCGCGCGTCTTTGCAATTTATCGGCGTGGCATAAGGAGTGCGCAATGAAAAAGTTACCCTTGCAAGGCCGCACCCTGGCGCTGCTTGCCGTCATCATTCCTTTGCTGGTGCTTTTTATTTATGTCGGTCTGCGATCAGGGCCGCTCGCCCCGGTCGCTGTGACGGTGGCAAGCGTGGAATCACGGGCTATCACACCGGCGCTGTTCGGCATCGGCACGGTGGAGGCGCGCTACACCTACAAGATCGGGCCGACGTTTGCCGGGCGCGTCAAACGCCTGGAGGTGCATGTAGGCGACCAGGTCAAGGCCGGACAGGTGCTCGGCGAGATGGAGCCGGTCGACCTCGATGATCGGGTGCGCTCACAGGAGTCTGTATTCAAGCGGGCGGAAGCGGCTTTGCGCGAGGCAGAAGCCCGGCAAGCCTACGCGCAAACCCAGGCGCGCCGCTATGAGCAATTGTTTGCGGTGCGCTCGACCAGCGAGGAAATCGTCACCACCAAGCGGCAGGAACTGCAGATCGCCGATGCCGCCCTATCCGCCGCTCGGGAAGATATTGCCCGGGCACGCTCCGACCGCGAAGGACTCGTCGCGCAGCGGAGCAATCTGCGCCTGATCGCGCCGGTCGACGGTGTAGTCGCCGTGCGCGATGCCGATCCCGGCACGACCATCGTCGCAGGCCAGGCCGTGGTGGAAGTGATCGACCCCAAGAGTTTGTGGATCAATGTGCGCTTCGACCAGATCAGCGCATCGGGGCTGGCTGGGGGGCTGCCGGCTCGTATCGTCCTGCGTTCGCGTGGCGGCCAGACGTTGAATGGTCGCGTGCTGCGGGTGGAACCCAAGGCCGACGCGGTAACCGAGGAAACGCTCGCCAAGGTGACATTCGATAACAAACCAGAACCTTTGCCACCGGTGGGTGAACTGGGCGAAGTCACAGTTGACTTGCCGGCGCTCCCGGCCGCTCCACTGATCCCCAACTCTGCCGTCCAGCGTGAGGGCGACAAAGTCGGGGTCTGGCAAATCGTGGATGGTGATCTGCGTTTCTCCCCGGTCAAGCTCGGCACTTCCGACCTCAATGGTTACGTGCAGGTGCGCGAAGGGCTCAAGAATGGGGACCAGGTTGTGACCTATAGCGAAAAGGCACTGACGGCGCGCAGCCGCATCCATGTGGTCGACCACATCCCAGGAGTGTCACGATGATCAGCCTGGCCGGCCGCGACATTCTCCATGCCTGGGGAAAGTTCGTCTTCACTGGCATCGGTCTGGGTCTGCTGATCGGCGTCACCCTGGTCATGGCCGGGGTGTACCGGGGCATGGTGGACGACGGCAAGGCGCTGCTCGACAACAGTGGCGCCGACCTTTGGGTGGTGCAAAAGGACACTCTGGGTCCTTATGCGGAGTCGTCCAGCCTCAACGATGACGTGTATCGCGCCATCCTCGCCATGCCGGGAGTCGCCCAGGCAGCGAACGTGACCTACCTGACCATGCAGGTACGCAAGGGCGAGAGTGATGTACGCACCATGGTGGTCGGCATCGCGCCCGGCGCGTTGGGGGCTACACCCGGATGGCCTCCTTATCTCGTCGCTGGACGCCAGATCACGCGCGGTCACTACGAGGCGGTGGCCGACATCGCCACCGGCTTCAAACTGGGAGATCGTCTTGCCATTCGCCGAAATCATTACACCGTCGTTGGGCTTACACGGCGCATGGTGTCGTCCAGCGGCGACCCGATGGTATTCATTCCGCTCAAGGATGCCCAAGAGGCTCAGTTCCTCAAGGACAACGACGCCATTTGGCAAAGCCGGCGTCGCACCGAAGCCAACCCGGCTTTCAATCGACCCGGTGTTCCAGGTTTGCTGGATGCCGTGATTGCTTCACAGAGCACCAACGCGTTCGTCAATGCAGTACTGGTCACACTGAAACCTGGCCATACGCCGGACGAGGTTGCCGAATCCATCCGGCGCTGGAAGCGTTTGACGGTCTACACCCGGGCACAGATGGAAGACATCCTCGTCGGCAAGTTGATCGCCACCTCGGCCAAGCAGATCGGCATGTTCTTAGTGATTCTGGCCATCGTTAGCGCGGCCATCGTTGCCTTCATCATCTATTCGCTGACGATGGACAAAATCCGCGAGATCGCGGTGTTGAAGCTCATCGGCACACGCAACCGAACCATCGCCGCGATGATCATGCAGCAGGCGCTCGCCCTGGGCGTGATTGGTTTCGTGGTCGGCAAGATCACAGCCACTTTCTCAGCGCCCCTGTTTCCCAAGTACGTACTGTTGATGCCGTTCGACTCCATCGCCGGTTTTTTCGCCGTGCTCGTGATCTGCGTTCTAGCCAGCATCGTCGCCATTCGCATGGCACTCAAGGTCGATCCGGCCGAAGCCATTGGAGGTTGAGATGAGTGGCAAAGGCATTCGCATCGAAGGTTTGAGAAAACGTTATGGCGAGGGGGATACCGCGGTCGATGCCTTGAAAGGCGTGGACATGCAGGTGGCACCCGGCGAGGTGGTTGGCCTGATTGGCCCTTCCGGGTCCGGCAAGAGCACGCTGCTCAAATGTCTGGGCGCAGTGATTGATCCGACCGCCGGGCGCATGACGCTGGGTGATGAAGTGATCTACGACGATGGCTGGAAAGTCCGCGACTTGCGCGCCTTGCGGCGCGACAAGATCGGTTTCGTTTTCCAAGCACCATACCTGATTCCGTTTCTCGATGTCACCGACAACGTGGCGCTGTTGCCGATGCTTGCAGGCGTCGCGAATGGAGAGTCGCGCGCGAAGGCACTGGAATTGCTCACGGCGCTTGATGTGCAACACCGAGCTCGCGCAATGCCCTCGCAACTCTCCGGTGGCGAGCAGCAACGGGTTGCCATCGCGCGCGGATTGGTCAATCGCCCGCCAGTGATCCTGGCCGATGAACCCACTGCGCCGCTGGATTCCGAGCGCGCCATGGCTGTAATCCGCATCCTCAACGACATGGCCCGCAAGTTCGAGACCGCCATCATCGTCGTCACCCATGACGAAAAGATCATCCCGACCTTCAAGCGCATCTACCACATCCGCGACGGTGTAACCCATGAGGAAGCTGGCGAAGGGCGGGAGTTCGAATGAGAGAACGATTGAATTACAGGAGAATTTCATGACCCACCGCAAACACAGCCACGCATTTGGAACTATCACCCTGACCGTTACGGCCTGCCTGCTTCTATGGGGTTTTCAGTTGCCAGCTTGGGCTGGTGACGCTACCCAGGTTGAGCCACTGGCGCTACGCAAGATCATGCAGGAACTCGGGCGCAACATGCAGGCTATTACCGGTGCGATTTCGCAGGAGGAATGGGTTCAGGTCGTTCAGCTCGCCCCAAAAGTTGCTGCACACCCCGAGCCACCGCTTACTGAAAAAATGCGCATCCTTGCTTACCTCGGCGCTGATGCGACCAAGTTCAGAAACTTTGACGCGCAGACTCACGAGGCGGCGCTGGCCATGAAGCTGGCTGCTGCGAGCAGCGACGGCAAGGCGGTGATCCAATCATTCGCCCGCGTGCAGGAAAGCTGCTTGGGCTGCCACCAAGCTTTCCGTAAACCTTTCGTGGAGCATTTTTATGGAGCACGCTAAAACATGCCAGCGCCCCATCAGCCTCGAAAGACGGCTTGCGGCAACTTACCTGGTAGCTGGTCTGATCACCGCCGGTCTGGCCGGCTGCGCCGCTGGCCCTGATTTTAAGCGTCCCACCGCACCCGATGTGGCTCGCTACACTGCAATACCAGTGGCTGATAGAACCGCGTCCGCTCCCACGCAGTTCGGCGAAACACAACGTCTAGTCGAAGGGCTTCCGATCGAAACGCAATGGTGGCAAAGCTTGGGTTCATCCGCACTCGACGGACTGATAAACGAAGCTTTCCATGTCAGCCCGACGCTGGCGAGCATCAGCGCCAATTTGCGACACGCGCAGGAGCTTCTTGCCGCACAGGCGGGCTCGACGCAATATCCACAGGTAGATGTCGCACTGGGATCTCAGCGCCAGCAAATGAGTCCCAGTAGCCAAGGGTTGAGCGGAGACGCACGTCAATTCAGCCTCTACAACGCCAGCGTTGGCGTGCATTACAACCTCGATCTGGCTGGCGGCAACCGGCGCGCACTCGAAGCCTTGGCTGCTCGCGCCGACTACCGTCGCTTCGAACTGAATGCTGCGCGCCTGGCCCTTGCCGGCAACATGGCAACCGCTGCCATTACCCGAGCACGCCTCGCCGCGCAACTAGAAGCCACTACTGCCATTTTGCGCGTGCAGGATGAGCAACTGCGCCTAGCCCATGAACGCGTGCGTATCGGTCAGGCCTCACCTGATGAAGCGTTGAGCCTACAAGCTCAGGCGGAGCAAACGCGGGCAGAACTGCCTGCGCTGCGTAAACAACTGCAACAAACCGAACATCTACTGGCGGTGCTAGCCGGTCGTGCCCCAGGCACGGGTGGCATCCCGGCCTTCACTCTGGCCGATTTCACTCTACCCGTCGAGATGCCGCTCGTCGTGCCCTCAGAACTGGTGCGCCGCCGACCGGATATCCAGGCGTCAGAGGCGCTGTTGCATGCGGCCAATGCAGACTATGGTGTGGCTGTCGCCAAGCTCTACCCACAGATCAACCTGAGCGCCAACCTTGGTTCTCAGGCGCTGACCACCGGTGCCCTGTTCGGTGGTGGCTCGGCAGTGTGGGGCCTGGTTGCGCAGCTCACCCAGCCTCTTTTTAATCCAGGGCTACCCGCTGAAAAAAGAGCGGCGCTCGCCGCTTTTGATGCCGCCGTAGCCAATTACCAGAGCGTCGTATTGGAGTCTTTGCGTAACGTCGCCGACACCCTGCGCGCGGTGGAAAGCGATGCACAAACTTTGACTGCCCTCGCTGCCGCTGATATGGCTGCACAGGCCTCCTTGCAGTCGGTCGAGCGGCAATACCGGCTGGGCGCGGCCAGCTACCTGCAACTGCTCATCGCGCAGCAACAGGCACAGTCAATCCGGATCAATATGGTTGCGGTCCAGGCACAACGCCTAGTCGATAGTGTTGCTTTATATCAGGCCCTGGGAGGTGGTGTCAGTTAAGACTATACCCTAACCTGATGTCAGATGTTGAGCACAAACAACGTCAGAGTAGGGTATTAATTTATATTTATTGACACATTCAGCCAAGGGTAATAGATTTCATCCTGACATTTTTACCTTTGGAGGCATCTTGCAAGGTCAACGTATCGGCTACGTTCGCGTCAGCAGCTTCGACCAGAATCCTGATCGACAACTGGAACAAATAGAAGTCGGCAAGGTATTCACCGATAAGGCTTCAGGCAAGGACACACAACGTCCCGAACTTGAAAGGCTGCTGGCCTTCGTCCGCGAGGGCGACACCGTGGTGGTGCATAGCATGGACAGGTTGGCACGCAACCTTGATGACCTGCGCCGCATCGTCCAAGGGCTGACACAACGGGGCGTGCGCATGGAGTTCGTCAAAGAAGGGCTAACGTTCACCGGCGAGGACTCACCGATGGCCAATCTGATGCTGTCGGTCATGGGAGCCTTTGCTGAGTTCGAGCGCGCTCTGATCCGCGAACGTCAGCGCGAGGGAATCGTGCTGGCTAAGCAGCGCGGGGCCTACCGGGGACGAAAGAAATCGCTGAACAGCGAACAAATTGCCGAGTTGAAACGGCGAGTTGCGGCAGGCGACCAGAAAACCTTGGTGGCCCGTGACTTCGGCATCAGCCGTGAAACCTTGTACCAGTACCTGCGGGAAGACTGACCATGCCACGCCGCTCAATCCTGTCCGCCACCGAGCGCGAAAGTCTGCTGACACTGCCAGATGCCAAAGACGAACTGATACGGCACTACACGTTCAACGAAACCGACCTGTCGGTGATCCGTCAGCGTCGCGGCGCCGCGAATCGATTGGGCTTCGCCGTGCAGCTTTGCTACTTGCGATTCCCTGGCATCTTCTTGGGCGTCGATGATCCTCCATTTCCGCCCCTGCTGCGCATGGTGGCCGCACAACTCAAGGTGCCGGTGGAAAGCTGGAACCATTACGGCCAGCGCGAGCAGACACGGCGGGAGCACTTGGTCGAGCTGCAAACGGTGTTTGGATTCAAGCCCTTCACCATGAGTCATTACCGGCAAGCCGTGCATACATTGACCGAACTGGCCTTGCAAACAGACAAAGGCATTGTGCTGGCCAGCACCCTTGTTGAAAACCTGCGGCGGCAGAGCATCATCCTACCCACCATGAATGCCATCGAGCGCGCAAGCGCCGAGGCCATTACCCGTGCCAACCGAAGCATCCATGCGGCATTGGCCGATTCCTTGATACCTGTCCATCGCCAGCGCCTGGACGAACTGCTCAAGCGCAAGGATGGTAGCAAAATGACGTGGCTAGCGTGGCTGCGCCAATCGCCCGCCAAGCCGAACTCGCGCCACATGCTTGAACACATCGAACGCCTCAAAGCCTGGCAGGCGCTTGACCTACCTGCTGGCATCGAACGGCAGGTACACCAAAACCGCTTGCTCAAGATCGCCCGCGAAGGCGGCCAGATGACGCCCGCCGACCTGGCCAAGTTCGAGTCGCAGCGGCGTTACGCCACCTTGGTAGCACTGGCCATCGAGGGCATGGCCACCGTCACTGATGAAATCATCGACCTTCACGACCGTATCATCGGCAAGCTGTTCAATGCGGCCAAGAACAAGCATCAACAGCAGTTCCAGGCTTCCGGCAAGGCGATCAACGACAAGGTGCGGATGTATGGGCGCATCGGTCAGGCGCTGATTGAAGCCAAACGAAGCGGCGGCGATCCGTTCGCCGCCATCGAAGCGGTCATGCCGTGGGACACCTTCGCCGCCAGCGTCACCGAGGCGCAAACGCTGGCGCGGCCTGCCGATTTTGATTTCCTGCACCATATCGGCGAGAGTTACGCCACGCTGCGCCGCTATGCGCCGCAGTTCCTGGACGTGCTCAAACTGCGCGCCGCGCCCACCGCCAAGGGTGTGCTCGATGCCATCGACGTGCTGCGCGGCATGAACAGCGACAGCGCGCGCAAGGTGCCCGCCGATGCGCCAACCGCATTCATCAAGCCGCGCTGGGCAAAGCTGGTTCTGACCGACGAGGGTATTGACCGGCGTTACTACGAGTTATGCGCCCTGTCGGAGCTGAAGAACGCACTGCGCTCTGGTGATGTTTGGGTGCAGGGTTCGCGCCAGTTCAAGGACTTCGACGAATACCTGGTGCCGATCGAGAAGTTCGCCACCCTGAAGCTGGCCAGCGAATTGCCACTGGCCGTGGCCACCGACTGCGACCAATATCTGCATGACCGACTGGAATTATTGGAGGCGCAACTCGCCACAGTCAACCGCATGGCGGCGACCAACGACTTACCGGACGCCATCATCACCACTGCATCGGGCCTGAAGATCACGCCGCTGGACGCAGCGGTGCCAGACGCCGCGCAAGCCTTGATTGACCAGTCGGCGATGTTGCTGCCGCACCTCAAGATCACCGAGTTGCTGATGGAGGTCGATGAATGGACGGGCTTCACGCGCCACTTCACACACCTGAAGACCGGCGACACGGCCAAGGACAAAACCTTGCTGATGACGACGATTCTGGCTGATGGTATCAATCTTGGGCTCACCAAGATGGCCGAGTCCTGCCCTGGCACCACCTACGCCAAGCTGTCTTGGCTGCAAGCCTGGCACGTTCGCGACGAAACCTATTCGACGGCGCTGGCCGAGCTGGTGAACGCACAGTTTCGACAACCCTTCGCCGGAAACTGGGGCGACGGCACCACGTCATCGTCGGACGGCCAGAACTTCCGAACCGGCAGCAAGGCAGAGAGCACCGGGCATATCAATCCGAAGTATGGAAGTAGCCCTGGGCGGACGTTCTATACCCATATCTCCGACCAATACGCGCCCTTCAGCGCCAAGGTGGTCAACGTCGGCTTGCGCGACTCGACCTATGTGCTCGATGGCCTGCTGTACCACGAGTCTGACTTGCGTATCGAGGAACACTACACCGACACGGCGGGCTTCACCGATCATGTGTTCGGCCTGATGCACTTTCTGGGATTCCGGTTCGCGCCGCGCATCCGCGACCTGGGCGACACCAAGCTGTTCATTCCCAAGGGCGATACTGCCTACGATGCACTCAAGCCGATGATTAGCAGCGACAGGCTGAACATCAAGGCTATTCGCGCTCATTGGGATGAAATCCTACGGCTGGCCACTTCGATCAAGCAGGGCACGGTGACGGCCTCGCTGATGCTGCGCAAGCTCGGCAGCTATCCGCGCCAAAACGGCTTGGCCGTCGCCCTGCGCGAGCTGGGGCGCATCGAGCGCACGCTGTTCATTCTGGATTGGCTGCAAAGCGTGGAGCTGCGCCGCCGCGTCCATGCGGGGCTGAATAAGGGCGAGGCGCGCAACGCGCTGGCCAGGGCGGTCTTCTTCTACCGATTGGGTGAAATCCGCGACCGCAGTTTTGAGCAGCAGCGCTACCGGGCCAGCGGCCTCAATCTGGTGACGGCGGCCATCGTGTTGTGGAACACGGTCTATCTGGAGCGTGCCACCAGTGCTTTGCGTGCCCACGGCAAGGCGCTGGACGACACGTTGCTGCAATATCTGTCCCCGCTGGGGTGGGAGCATATCAACCTGACCGGCGATTACCTATGGCGCAGCAGTGCCAAGGTCGGTGCGGGGAAGTTCAGGCCATTGCGACCGCTGCCACCGGCTTAGCGTGCTTTATTTTCCGTTTTCTGAGACGACCCCAACTACTTCCGTCCAGCCTGGCGCCGGGACTCCCCGCGCCCGCAGTGTTCTACGGTACGCAGTTGATTGTCGCCGACGGGAAGGATTTCAACGGTGCCGCCAGTTACCAGATCATCGCCGATGTGCTGGATATGGAAAGCGTGTCTAAACAGGGGAAATCCGGACTACTGCTCAACGACAGCGTGCGGAAGAACTTCGATGCCTTGAAGGCAAGCGACAAGTAAGCATTTCATCAAGCCAAAAGTGAGATTCGCCATGCAAACACTGTTCATTCTCAACGATGCTCCCTATGGCACCGAGCGTAGTTACAACGCCCTACGCCTCGCCAAGGCCTTGGCCAAACGTGATGGCGAATCGGTCCGGATCTTTCTGATGGGCGATGCCGTGGCTTGTGCCAAGGCTGGTCAGAAAGTACCGGAAGGTTATTACAACGCCGGTGACATGGTGCGCATGGTCGGCGGCGAAGTCGGTTTGTGCGGCACCTGCATGGATGCCCGGGGTATTACGCCAGGTGAGGTTGTCGAAGGTACCCGGCGCAGCACATTGCTTGAGCTGGCGGCCTGGACGGCGGAAGCCGACAAGGTACTGGTGTTTTGAGTTCGACGCTGATATTGGGGAAAACATGAAAGGACGTGAAAGCGGCATGCCTGAGGAGGCCTACTGGGCGACGTTTTTTGACCCGGAGGCCGCGCTTGAGCAACTGCTGATATTGGATAACTCGCCCGGCAACATCGTGGAATTTGGCTGTGGCTTCGGCACTTTCACGATGTCGGCTGCCCGGCGAACCGCCGGCATCGTCACGGCCCTCGACATCGAACCAGAGATGGTCGAGGCGGTCCGGCAAAAAGCCGAGGCCAGGGCATACGACAATATTCAGGTTGTCCTTCGCGACTTCGTTACCGATGGCACAGGGCTGGCCGCTAGTTCGCAGGCACACGCCATGATCTTCAACCTGTTGCATCTGGAGAATCCGGTAGCCTTATTGCGCGAGGCACATCGGGTGCTTGGCCTAGACGGCATGCTCTCCGTGATCCACTGGCGTAGCGACATTGCTACGCCTCGTGGACCATCGCTGGAGATCCGGCCGACACCAGAACAATGCCAGACATGGATGGAGGAAGCCGGCTTCAAGGCTATCCAGAGCGTTGATCTGCAAGCCAGTTGCCCCTATCACTTTGGCTTGCTCGGCCAGCGCTGAATCAGCTTTCCCCAACGTACTCAAAAAAGGAGACAACCCATGTCAATCAAGCTGCTCCGCGTCAGTCTGCTGGCGCTCGCCATACTTTCTGCACCAGCCATGGCTGACAACCGTGAAGAAGCGGTCAAGGCCATGGAGGAATACCTCGATTTCGTCGACTACGGCGGCGCCACCATGTTCGCCGAGCAAATTCCGCGTGAAGACTGGAAGCGTTTTCACGTCATCGACGCCCGCGACAAGGATCAATATGCGAAGGAACACATTCCCGGCTCGGTCAATCTCGAATGGCGCCAGGTGATCGCGCAGCGCCAGTCTATTCCCAAAGACAAGCCGGTATTGATCTACTGCAATACCGGCAGTCTGTCAGCCCAAGCCGGTTTCGCGCTACGCATTGCCGGCTACGACAACGTACGAATTCTCCAAGGCGGTTTTGCCGAGTGGAAAGCCAAGGGGGGCTTGGATGCGGCTAGCAAGGCGACAGCAGCCGCCGGGCATTAAATCAAAATAAGGTGAGCGCTGCGAGCGCTCTTTTATTTATCTATCTTAGAATGGCAAATTCTGCGGAATTTTCATTATCCCAGTTGGAGTTGCAGGGCTTCTTGCCACTACATAACCAACACGCGATAGGCGACGACAACGGAAGCGATGAGTCGGGTCGATCTTTACCTTAATGCGGCTGAGCGGGCCAATACCCGACGCAGTTATGCCTCGGCCATCCGCCATTTCGAGATAGAGTGGCGCGGTCTACTGCCGGCAACGATCGATTCGATTGCCCGGTATCTGGCCGGACACGCCGAATCCTTATCCCTGAACACCCTCAAGCACCGATTGGCCGCCTTGTCGCGCTGGCACCAGGAACACGGTTTCCCCGACCCGACCAAGGCCGCCAAGATCCGCCAAGTTCTTAAAGGCATCCGGGCGCTGCATCCGGCCCAGGAGAAGCGCGCCAAGCCGTTGGAACTGGACATCCTGCAACAGACCAGTGACTGGCTGGTGCAGGCAACAGCCGCCGCCGTTGTCCGGGGCGATGCCGGCAGCGCGCTACGACATACCCGTGACCGTGCTCTGGTGCTGCTGGGGTTCTGGCGGGGATTCCGCTCCGATGAATTGGCCAGTCTGTGCATCGAGTTTATCGAGATCAAGCCTGGCGAGGGGATGACCTGTTATCTCCCGCGGAGCAAAGGGGATCGCCAACTGGAAGGGCGAAAATTTTCCTGCCCGGCATTGTCTCGCCTGTGCCCGGTGGAGGCGGTCGAGGATTGGCTGGCCTTGTCCGAACTCAAGGAAGGTCCACTTTTTCGTAAAATTAACCGCTGGGGTCATCTCTCAGAGACTGGGCTTCTCCCTGGAAGCATCATTCCCATGCTTCGCCAGTTCCTTGCGCAAGCGGGGATCGCCGATGCCGAAGCGTTCAGCAGCCACTCCCTACGCCGGGGATTTGCCCAGTGGGCAGGTTCGAGCGGGTGGGATATCCGGGAGTTGATGACCTACGTCGGCTGGCGCGACGTGAAGGCCGCCATGCGCTATCTGGACGGGATTGATGTTGGTCTCAAGGCGCGCTTCGAGCAGGGCTTGGATCGTACTTTGCCGGAGTTGGTGAAGCCGATGCCGCAACTTCCGGCCGTTCCGGAAGTGGCACAGACGATCATCGAGGTATCGATCCAGCTATCTTCATTTAGCGGCAGCCGTCGGAAAGAAGCCAGTGCATTACGCGACATGCTGGATACCGGTCTCGCCCGTTTTCAGGCGCAGCAGGTCGACAGTGATCGCGGCCTATATCAGCTATCCGTCCCGACCCCCTCGGCCGATATTCTGGATGATCATCTCTACGCTTTGCTGGATGAACTCCACCGCATTGCCGATGCCAAGGAATGCTTTCTGGAGGCAGTTTGCCGCGATCCATCAAGCGGCAAGCATTGGGATTGATCCAGCATGACCCAACTGTACGAGACCGCGTATCCCCGCTTGAATGCGGACCCTTCCGCGCAGGATCTTGAAGAGGTCTACACCCTGACGCGGGATGAAATTGCCTTCATTGACCGGACCTTCAAACGACCGCCCGCTCGCACGGTGGCCTTTCTCTATCTGAAGCTTTTTCAGCGACTGGGCTATTTCATCCGTATCAAGGATGTACCAACCGTCATCCGGCAGCACATTGTGGCGCAAACGGGATTCGCCCGTCCCCCAAGGCTGGAGGAGTTGTTGCAGTTTGACCGCTCAACCGGCCGAGAACGGATGATCGAATCGCTGCGCCGCTTCCTGGATGTCCGTCCACTCAATCAGGAGGGTCGGGCCTGGCTCCAGCACATTGCCGAGACGGCTGCCGACAATCGCCATGTCGTGGCCGACATCATCAACGTGATGCTGGAGGAACTGGTCCATCACCGCTATGAGTTGCCCGGCTTCACGGGTTTGGATCGATTGGCCATTCAGGCCCGGGAAAAGATTCACGAGGTGCATTTCGCGGGTATCGCAAATCAACTCGATACCAAGGTCAAGGAACGGATCGACAGCCTGTTCAAGGTCAGCAAGGATGAATCCAGCACGACCTGGAACATGCTCAAGCGGGAACCGAAGAAACCAACCAACAAGGAAACCCGCTCCTACCTCCAACACATCAGGCGCTTGCAGTTGCTCGTTGAGCAACTGCCCCAACCGGATATTCCCGTCCCCAAACTCAAGCAGTATCGCTATATCGCTCGCTCCCTGAATGCCAGTGAGATGGCGGAACTGAAACCGCAGAAGCGTTATGCGCTGGCGGTCATTTATATCCGCGCGCAGTTTGCGCAGACCCTCGACGATGCGACCGATCTGTTCGTCCGCATGCTCCAGAACCTGGACAATCAGGCCCGCACCAAGTTGGGTGAGTACCAGCAAGAACACTTGCAACGAACAGATCGCCTGATCGGGCAGTTAAAGGAGGTGTTACTGGCCTACCAGATCAATGGCACCGACCATCAACGCGTGGAAGCCATTGGTTCCAGTCTGATTGCCGACGTCGACGACTTGGTGGCCATCTGCGACGAACACATGGCCTATGCCGGTCGCAATTATCTGCCGTTCCTCATCCAACCCTACAAGGCGGTGCGCGCCCAATTACTCAACTGCATCGAAATCATCAATCCACAGAGCAGCAGCGAGGACGATACCTTGATCCGGATGATGAAGGCGTTGCAGGGACTGCGCAGCTCGCGTCACGAGATCGTGCCGATTTCGCTGATTGACCTGGATGCAGAACGCGATCTCCAGTGGTTGCCTGCTGCCTGGCGAAAACTGGTCGTTACCGAACGTGCCGACGGACGGATCGCCACCATCAATCGCCGCTATTTTGAACTGGCAGTCTTGTATGCCATTCGCGATGAGCTAAAGTCAGGCGACCTCTTCATTCAGCATGGCGAACGCTATGACGATTATCGCGAACAGTTGGTTGACGATGAAACCCTGAATCGTGAACTGACTGAATATGGTCAGGTAACGGGCGTTGAAACCGATCCCAAGGTCTTTACCCAGGCATTGAAATCCGCCTTACTGGAGACGGCCGAAGCCGTCGATGCCGAGTTCCCGGAAAATGCCTATGCCGAGATCGTCGACGGCCGATTGATCCTGAAAAAGCCACCGGCGAGCGAATTGCCGCCCGGTATCCGCCAAATTGACCATCTGATTACCGAGCGCATGGAGAACGTCAGCATTGTCGACGTGCTGATCGATACCGAGCGCTGGCTGCAAATGCATAAGCTGTTCCGGCCCATGATGGGGACCGAAAGCCGGATCGAGGATTTGCGCCCACGGGTGATCAGCACCTTGTTTTGTTACGGCTGCAATCTGGGCCCCACCCAGACGGCACGCTCGATTCGCGGAATGAGCCGCAAACAAGTTGCCTGGCTAAACATCAAATATATGACCGAAGAGGCGCTGGAACAGGCCATCGTCAAGGTGATCAATGCCTACAACAAGTTCGAATTGCCCGGCTACTGGGGTTCGGGAAAACATGCCTCAGCCGATGGCACAAAATGGAATCTCTACGAACAGAACCTGATTTCCGAGCACCACATTCGCTATGGTGGCTATGGTGGCATCGGCTATTACCACGTCTCGGACAAGTTTATCGCCTTGTTCAGTCACTTCATTTCCTGCGGCACCTACGAGGGAACGCATATCCTCGACGGGCTGATGACCAACACCTCGGATATTCGGCCGGATACCATTCATGGCGATACGCAGGCACAGAGCTACACGGTCTTCGCTTTGTCGCATCTGCTTGGAATCAAGCTGATGCCCCGTATCCGGGGCATCAAGGATCTGGTGTTCCATCGTCCGGATAGCGACAAGAAATTTGCGCACATCGACGGCCTATTCACGGACGACATCAACTGGCAATTGATCGAAACCCATTTGCCGGACATGTTGCGCGTGGCCATTTCCATCAAGCTCGGGAAAATATCAGCTTCGGCCATCCTGCGCCGTCTGGGTACCTATAGCCGCAAGAACAAACTGTATTTCGCCTTCAAGGAATTGGGCAAGGTCGTCCGAACCATGTTCTTGCTGAAATACGTCGGCGACGTCGAATTACGCCGGCTCATCAACGCTGAAACCAACAAGTCTGAGCAGTTCAATGGCTTCGCCAAGAAAATATTCTTCGGTGGAGAAGGGGAGATCGCCGAGAACCTGCGCCATGAACAACGCAAGGTGATCAAGTACAACCATCTCGTCGCCAACATGGTCATCCTGCACAATGTGGTGGGGATGAGCCGGGTGCTGAAGCAGTTGCAGGCCGAGGGAGTGCTAATCAACCAGGAAATTCTGGCTGGGCTGGCCCCATACCGTCTGGAACACATCAATCGCTTTGGCGACTATGTTCTGGATTTCCGGCGCAAGGTTGCGGTGTTGGCGGATGGGTTCCGGATTCTCGATGTTGAATCAGAGGCTTAAAGCAGAAACGGGGAATTTTTCATGATTCCCGGCCGACCCTCCAATGGTTCAGGGACCGCGAGGGCGATTGACTACAGCCTGAAACGCTGGGTGGCGCTGACGCATTACCTGTCCGATGGCCAGGTGCCGATCGACAATAACTGGATCGAGAATCAGATCCGGCCCATCGCGATCGGCCGCAAGAATTGGTTATTTGCCGGAAGTCTGCGTGCCGGCAAGCGCGCCGCCGCGATCATGAGCCTGATTCAATCGGCCAAGCTCAACGGTCACGAACCCTTGGCCTACCTGAAGGATGTCCTGACTCGTTTGCCGACTCAGCCGGCAAGCCGCGTTGGCGAATTGCTGCCACATCGCTGGCAACCTCAAACTACCCACTGAATCAAACTTCAAGACGGGTTTGCCGGGCGCTTACAATACGGTGTGCTAGCAGCTGGTAATCGGCGCACAAGCTGTCTGATCCTGGCCGAACTTTGGAGGGAGTTTTGGCCGATGAGTGGAAACGAACAGGTCACCAACCGAGCCTATGTTTTGCTTCGGTCTCTTTGTGACGCTGATCATCTTCAGTATGCAAATAGGTGTTCGTCGTCGAAATAGAACTATGGCCAAGGTTATCGCGAACGTGTCGAAGATCCATCGAATCAGCCATGTTGGAGCCGGCGGTGTGCCGCATCCAGTGTGCCGACGCATCCTCGACCATATGAGCTAGGCGTTCAAACTCAACTCCGCGATCGCGAATTCGGGACGCAGTTCGGTTGAACACCTCCTTGACGATCAAATGCACCGCACTTCGCGTCAACGAGCGCTGCTTTCCGCCAATAGGCAGGAGGAGGGGAGTGGGCTCACCGGAAAGAGGGACGGGCGTTAGCCCATTTTCACGACGATAGCGTGACAACTCAACGATTAGTTCGGCCGTTGCTGGAACCAAACGGGTCTTGTCGCCCTTGCCTGTGATTTCCAACCACCACCGTTCTTCACCTTCAGAGTCACGTCGGCAGAAAAATGCCCCCATGCTGTTCTCAATGACCTCAGAAATGCGCAGGCCACAGATGTAGAGCAA
The DNA here is from genome assembly GCA_002840785.1 of Betaproteobacteria bacterium HGW-Betaproteobacteria-4. Lineage (GTDB taxonomy): Bacteria > Pseudomonadota > Gammaproteobacteria > Burkholderiales > Rhodocyclaceae > Azonexus. Next base: position 151,957 of record PHCH01000003.1, read on the forward strand.
CGAAAACAGCCAACGGACGCGATGAAAATGTTCACGCTCCCGATCAGTTTCGCGGGGCATGGTTTCAATCGTCGTTTTGACCTCGAGCCAAAGCTCATCGTCCAGAAATCGAGTAATTCGGGGTTTGGCCTTGCGTTGCCGCTGGCGCGACAGCGACAAGGGATTGCCCGCCAAATAACCGGCATTCACCAGCCAGGAAAACATCGTATTCAGAATGATGATGGCCTGGCGCTGACTGGTTGGGGCGAGGGGGCCTGCAAAAGGGCGCCAATCCGGATCAAACCGTGACCATTTTCGACCTGCTTTCATCACCCAGCGCTCAGCTGGCTGTGGATCAGAGAGGAAGCGCTGATAAACCAGTAAATCCTCATGGGTCAGCGATGACAAGGGCTTTCCTAGTTCCAGAGTCGCCCAGAGCAACAGACGTTCGGATTCCTTGCGATAGCTGTCAAATGTGGTGCGCGTATCGAGAAAGCGGGCCAGCCAGGCTTTCAAGGCATCGATATCGGTCTGAGCAGCGATCTGAGCATGGCCAAGCGTTGAGCGATTGCCGCCGGCCCGGCCATCGAGGTGATCTGGCAAGCGGACTAACTCAAGCGGCGCAATGGCTGCTACGAGGATCAAATCGCTCATTTATCGGTTCCGCAGGTCTGGCTACTTTGCCGCTATTGTAGCGCCGAATAAATTCGACAGTATAGTCGTAATGTCAAATTTACCTTCTTGCGAGTTATATATTTAACGTTATACGTTGTATTATTTATTGCTCAATCTACTAATACAGCCAGATTGGCGGCTATAGGAGCAAAAGCGTGAGCACAGAAGCCAAAATCATTGCGGAGATTGAAGCGCTCAAGGCCCGTGATCTCGAGACACAGGATCTGTATCGCGAGGTCTGCACCATCCTTTTTTTCCGATACGGCATCACGCCCACAGCCAACAAGCTCTACCAATATGTCCGAAAAGGGAGCATGTCAGCACCAGCCGAAGCGCTAGCTAGATTTTGGTCTGACTTGCGTGACAAAAGCCGGGTCCGAATTGAACACCCCGATCTACCAGAGAGCCTAAAGGCTGCTGCAGGGGAGCTAGTGGCGTCACTGTGGTCGCAAGCCCAGGCGGGCGCCCAGGAAAGCCTCGCTGCCTTTCGCCTTGAAGCTCAAGAACTGGTCGCCAATTCCCAACAGGCCTGTGAGGCCGCGGACCAGGCGCGTGTCGCCGCCCAAACAGAAGTGAATCAGACTCGAGGAGCACTCAGAGACGCTAATGAGCGGATATTGCAGCTTGAACGGAATCTGGCCGCTGAAAGCGCCAGAACTGAGTCCTTGGAACAACAGCTTGAGGCAGCCGGTCGACAGCAAATTACTCTTGAGGCAGCTCTAGCCGAAGCCAGAAGAGATTATTCAGCCGAACTCGAAAAATCCCGGGTAGAACTTCGCCGAACCGAAGAGCGTCTTGCAGCCAACGAGAAACGCGCGTTGATGGAGATTGATCATGAACGTCAAATGACGGCAAAGATACAACGAGAACTCCAGCAACTTCGCGAAAACTGGCTCATGAGTGAAGAGAGACAGCGAAATGACCTAGCTGCCAGCAAGTCTGAGTTGGTAGAGACAAGACAGAAGCTAGGGGTTGCGGAAGGCAAACAGAATGAGCTTAGGGGGGTAGTTAATCAGCAACTTGAAGAACTTTCCGTTCTCCGCCAGTCTCAAGCCAGGGTCGAGACGCAATTGGCATTGCTGCGAAGAGAAGTGGAGCTTACCCAAGAAGCGAAGTTACTTCAGGCGAGTAAGCCCACCACCCCAAGAGGGCCGCGGCGAAACAGGAAATTGTCGATATAGTAGGGCACACGGATAACACATCGAGCCCTAAATTTTATTCTTAAAACGTATTTCGGCTGCCCCATGCATGGCTTAGCCACTGCCGATATCTTCGCCTCTCATTGATCTGGGGGATAATAGAACGGTTCGAATGCCTGTAGGTAGCAATAAGCTACTTAATCTGTGAGCAAAAATTCAAACAAGAAGACTCCAAAGCATTCTTTTCGTATCAATAGCGCACTAATTTTCACACCAAGTGTCTTCCAATCCTTTTATGCACTGTGTTCGCCACGTCCCGGCCACCACGATTTAACAAATGATCATTTACGACCTTAACTGCGACAACAATCATCAATTTGAAGGCTGGTTTCAAAATGCCAGCGCGTTTGAAAGCCAGCTTGAAGGCAAACTTGTCTGCTGTCCGAAGTGCGATAGCCACAAAGTTCGCCGTGTACCGTCGGCCGTCATGATTTCCGGCCACCACAGCGAACTTAATGAGACATCATCTGTCCAGTCAAGCTCCTCTGGAAGCACGGCGCTAATGCCTGTTGGCGCGCAGGCGATGGCAATCTATCGTCAATTGATAGATGCAATCGCCAAACAGAGCGAAGATGTCGGAACATCATTTGCAGAGGAGGCTCGCAAGATTCACTACAACGAAGCGCCCGAGCGACCGATTCGTGGGGAGGCGACGGTAGATGAATGCGAAGCACTGCGAGACGAAGGGATCAACGTATTGCAACTACCTCTACTAAAGGACGAGGATCTGAATTGATCCGTTGTGGATTTCGCCATGCGCCACGATTGAAGTGAGTGTAGGTATGTGTAACAGCCTCTCGCGCTAGCAGTTTGCCGGACAGAATTGTGACATCTAAGGCTAGGGGGCTAGATTGTGACCCTGTATAAATTCACCCAGGGGGCTAGTTTGAGGTCGAAGGAGCTAATTTGTGACCAGAAAGTCTTCAAATCTAAGGGGCTTATTTGTGTCACCTTAGTCTGAGGACAAGGGGGATATTTCTGACTAGCCGTTTATGAAAAATGGACAAAATTTAGTGTAGGGGGCTACTTTGAGGAAACAGGGGGCTAAATTGCGGTCACAAATTGTAGAAATCCGGGGGACGGAATTGTGTCACCTGAGTTTGCCACTGCCCAAGGATGAGGATCTGAACTGATCCTCTTTTTCTTTCTTGGATATTATTTAACATAATACAAATTATGCGCGTGGAAGGTGGTTTCGGTGGGGTGCCTGGAACGCCTGAAGCGATCCGTTTGACTTGAAGTCGGCTGTAGCGATTTATTCAGGATTTCTCGAACCCCTGTAAGAAATCCTCGACTTCTCCGACTAATGCCTGAACCCCATTCGGAGAAGCTCCATGAAATCCATCACCCGTCTTCTTTCCATTTTTGCCGCTTTTTCCCTGTTGACCGTAGCAATCAACGCCAGTGCCGCCGAGCCGCCGCTCAAATTCGGCGTCGGCCTGTTCCAGCCTGATCGTGAAAAGAACGACGCAACCTATCGGCCGTTGGCCGACTATCTGGCGAAAAAACTCAAGCGTCCGGTCGAGCTGCGCACCGTCGATAGCTGGGAAGGCCTCGCCAAGTCGCTGGCCAACGGGGAAACCGACATCGCGCTGCTGGGGCCGTGGGGTTACGTGCTGGCCAATCATCAGGCCGGTGCCCAGGTCATTTCGACCATCCTTTACGATGGCAAGCCCGAGTATTTCGCCATCACGATCACCCACCCGAAATCCGGCATCAACACGCTGGCCGACCTCAAGGGCAAGACCTTCGCTTTCGGCGACAAGGGATCGACTTCCGGTTACCTGATCCCGCTGCACTACCTGATGACACAGGGCATCACGCCGGAAAAGTATTTCAGCAAGGTGGTCCATACCTCGCACCAGGCGATCGAAACCCAGGTTACCCAGGGTGTGCTCGATGCCGGCGCCGACTACAACCGCAACCGTAACGCGATGATCGAACAGGGCCTGATCAAGGCCGAAGACTCGAAGATCATCTGGACCTCGGCGCCGCTGCCCAACGATGCTTTTGCCGTAAGCGCTGGACTGGCCGGCGACAAGGCGTTGATCGGTCAACTCCAGGGCGCCCTCGGCGATGTCGGCGAAGCCCTGAAGAGCAACCCCAAGTTGCTGCCGCCCCATTACACCGGCTTCGTCAGCCGCGATAACGCCTTCTACAAGCCGATCCGCGATGCTGGTCTGGCGACCGGAAAATTGCAGGCCAAATAATGAGTGTCCACGCCCTGGCGAACCATGTCGTCAATCGTTTCAGCGGCCGGCTCGGCTTTCTCGGGCTGACGCTGATCTACGTGCTGCTCGTCGCGGCCTGCCTCGGCACGTTGGCGCGCGAAGACGAACTGTCGCTGGGGCGTAATCCGCTGGCCAATCTGGTCAAGACGGTGGGTGAATTCGCCCATCCGAGTTTTCTCGATGTCTGGTTCGGCAACCCGCAGCTCGAATACAAGAGCGACGACGGAACGGTGCTCCGTGTCGAGAACCGCCAGGAAGTCGAAGCCGATTATCTGGCCGGCCTCGGCCGCGCCACCTGGACGACCATCCGCATCGCCACCCTCGGCTCGCTACTCGGTGCCCTGCTCGCCCTGCCGCTGGCCGTGCTGACGGCGCGCAACCTTGCAGCGCCGAAGCCGCTGGCCTGGCTGGCCAAGGGGGTGCTCGACATCGCCCGCTCCATCCACACGCTGGTGTTCGGGCTGGTCCTCGTCGGCATCGTCGGCCTCGGCCCGACTGCCGGCATCCTGGCCATCGGCCTGCATTCGATGGGCACTTACGGCAAGCTCTTTGCCGAGGCCATCGAGTCACTCGACATGGCGGCCATCGATGCCGTGCGCAGTGTCGGCGCAACGCCCGATCAGGTGTTCTTCAACGCCGTCTGGCCTGCGGTGCTGCCGCAATTTGTTTCGAGCCATCTCTATGTCTGGGAATTCAACATCCGCGACTCGACCATCCTCGGCCTGATCGGGGCCGGCGGGCTCGGTCTGCTGATTACCGAAGCGACCTCGCTTTTTCAGTGGGGACGGCTGTCGACCGTACTGATCGTCATCGTGCTGATGGTTTCCGCCTTCGACGCCATGAGCCGGCGCATCCGGCAGGCTCTGTCATGAGCGAAATCGCCATTCATTTGCAGCAGGTCTGCTGCATTGCCGAAGGGCGGGCGCTACTCGATGTCGGCGATCTAAGCATTGGTCACGGCGAGCGCATCGCCATTGTCGGCCACAACGGCGCCGGCAAATCTACCCTGCTCCGCTTGCTGACCGGCTTCATGCCGGCTGCGCATGGCCGTGTCGACGTGCTTGGTCGCGATTTGAATGGCAGCCCGGCGCCCCGGGAACTGCGCGCCCTGCGCCGCGAAGTCGGGCAGATCCACCAAGGCCTGCATCTGGTTGGTCGTCTGAGCGCGCTGGAAAACGTGCTGATCGGCAGCCTCGGTCGCGTCACCGGCTGGCGTAGCTGGGTTCGCCATTTTCCGGTCGACGAGGTCGTCGGGGCCGAAGCCGCCCTGCATGCCGTCGGCCTGCTGGCCCGCGCCACTACAAGGGCCGACAAGCTTTCCGGCGGCGAACGGCAGAAGGTCGCCATCGCCCGCCTGCTCGTCCAGCGGCCCAAACTCATTCTCGCCGACGAGCCGACGGCGGCCCTCGATCCGGCTGCGGCAGGCGAGGTCTGTCACCTGCTGGCCCAGGCCGCACGCAATGCGACGCTGATCTCTGTCGTTCACAACCCCTCCCTGCTGCCTTTGCTCGCCGATCGTGTCATCGGCCTGAAAAACGGCCGGATCGCCTTCGATTTGCCGATTGCTACGGTCGACGATCAAAAACTGACCAATTTGTATCGCCCGGACGAGGCCGCGCCCGCCGCCCCCTGGCCAATGACCGCGTCGAATCCATCGAAGCTTGGGCGGCGCCAAATATTTTCAAATCAGGTGTAATAAATCGCCCCGTTCTCCGACTAATGGTCAGCAGTCGAAATTATTGATCGGCTGTCCGGACAGACCCCTGTCCCAACCTCACCAGGAGATACCACCATGAACAAGACTCTGACTGCCGCTTCCCTCGCTCTCGCCTTTGGCGCCGCCATGACCGTTGCCTCTGCCCCGGTTGCCGCTGCCGACATGGCCGACAAGGAAAAATGTTACGGCGTCGCCATGAAGGGCAAGAACGATTGCAAGGCCGGCGCCGGCACCACCTGCGCCGGCACCTCGAAGATGGATCACCAGGGCAACGCCTGGTCGCTCGTCCCCAAGGGTACTTGCGAAAAGACGATGTCCAAGACCTCGCCGACCGGCCACGGTCAACTCGCCGAATTCAAGGAAAAGAAGGCCTGATTTCCCTGAACTGAAGCGGAGCGCCTGCCATGACGACTACCCCTTGTTTCATGTCGACAACCGCCGGCGCTCCTGCCGCCCGTGCCGCCGCTTTGCCGGCGCGTGGCGGCCTCGGCCTCAAGCCCGAGCACTTCCGGACCATACTCGCCACCCGGCCCAACCTCGGTTTTTTCGAAATCCATGCCGAAAACTACATGGTCGATGGCGGCCCCTTCCATCGCTACCTGACGCAGATTCGCCGCGACTACCCGCTGTCGATCCACGGCGTCGGTCTGTCCATCGGTGGCGAAGGGCGGCTCGACGAAGCCCACCTCGATCGCCTGGCCGCGCTGATCACCCGCTACGAGCCGCAATCCTTTTCCGAACACCTAGCCTGGTCCAGCCACGGCGACACCTTTCTTAACGACCTGTTGCCGGCGCCGTACAACGCCAGCACGCTGCACCGCGTCTGCGATCACATCGACCGCGTCCAGGAACGCCTGCAGCGCCGCATGCTGCTCGAAAACCCGGCGACCTATGTTGAATTCGCCGCATCCACTCTGGCTGAAACCGATTTCATCGGCCAGGTCGTCAAGCGTACCGGCTGCGGCCTGCTGCTCGACGTCAATAACGTCTACGTTTCCTGCACCAACCACGGCCGCGATCCGCAGGCCTATATCGAAGCTTTGCCGCTGGCGGCGGCCGGGCAAATCCACCTGGCCGGCTACGCGCAGGACGTCGATGCCGCCGGCGCCCCGCTGCTCATCGACAGCCATGGCGCCCCGATTGCCCGGGCGGTCTGGGATCTTTACCGCTTCACGCTGGAACGCAGCGGCCCGCTGCCGACGCTGATCGAGCGCGACAACGACATTCCGGCCTTTCCGGTGCTGCTCGCCGAAGCACAACAGGCGGAAGAATTGCTGCAAGCCTGCCTGAGCGAGGCGGCAGCATGAGCCAGATCGACTTCGCCGGCGCCCTGCTCGACCCGGATCTGCCCGCCCCGGCCGGGTTGACCGCCTGGAACGGCTCCGACCCGGCACACCGCTTCCGGATCTACCGCAACAACGTCATCGTCTCGCTGATCGATGCCCTGGCCGACACCTTCGAGGTGACGCAACAACTGGTCGGCGAAGACTTTTTCCGGGCCATGGCTCGCCTCTATGCCTACGCCAATCCGCCGCAATCACGCTTGATGGCCTTCTACGGCGCCTCGTTGCCAGCGTTCATCGCGACCTTCCCGCCCGCCGCCGCCCTGCCCTACCTGGCAGACGTGGCGCGGCTCGAATATCTCCGGGTGGTGGCCTACCACGCCGCCGACCTGCCGGGCATCGAGGCCGAAAACGTTGCCGCCGCCCTGGCTGACCAGGAAACCTTGCCAAACCTGGCGGTCGCCCTGCATCCCTCGCTGGCCGTCCTTGCCTCGGCCTCCGCCGTGGTTTCGTTGTGGGCCGCCCACCAGGGCATTCTGGAATTATCGACGGTGAGCACGGACAGCCCGGAAACCGCCCTCGTCCTGCGTCATGGCCTGGACGTCGAGGTCATGCAAATTTCCCCGGCGGCGGGCGCTTTCATTTCTACCCTTCAATCCGGGGCCAGCCTGGGCGACGCGGCCGCAGCGGCTGCCACCATCGAGGCGGACTTCGACCTGGTCGGGACGCTCGGCCTGCTCCTACAAAAAGCCGCCATCACGGCGCTAAAACCCTCACGGAGACCGTCATGAACTCGTCCGCAGCCCAAATGTGCACCGGGGTCAGCCGCCTCGTCGCGCTTTTCTCGCGTATTCCCGATTCGCTGATTGCCCTGATCGGCCGCTTTTCCATCGCCGCCATCTTCTGGAAATCGGGCCAGACCAAGATCGAGGGCTTCGCCGTCGATCTGGTTGCCGGCGAATTCCAGCTCGGCTGGCCACAGCTCTCGGATTCCGCCCTCGAATTGTTCCGCAGCGAATACCGCCTGCCCCTGCTGCCGCCCGAACTGGCGGCGCCGCTGGCGGCCTTCGGCGAGCATGTCTTTCCCGTCCTGATCCTGCTCGGCCTGGCCACCCGTTTCTCGTCGCTGGCCCTGCTGGTCATGACCCTGACCATCCAGATCTTCGTCTATCCCGACGCCTACCCGACCCACGGCGTCTGGGCCACCGTGCTGCTCGTGCTGATCGCCCGGGGGCCGGGGAAAATATCGCTCGACCACTGGCTGGCCAGGTGCTGCACAAAGGCTGCCTGACCGGCTCCCCTCCGGCTTGACGCAACCGGCGAGGCGCCAGACCCGGCGCCTCATTTCATTTTTGGCGGAAAAATCGAGTTGACCGTAGCATTCGGAAGAATCCGCTGCTACCGGAAAAGTCGCCGCCATTTTTGCCGATACGTTGTCAGACTGGCTGGCAGAGTCTTCAGCGCGGTAGAGTGGGAATTACGCTCAGCGAACTGCGTGTAAGAAATCGGTCTGCCATCCGACTAATGATCAAGCCGGGAACTTTCCATCCCTGGTCGTAAAACAACAGGGAGCACTTCATGCAATTCCGCAAGCTGGCATTGGCACTGACGATTGGCTTGGCGATAGCCGGGTTCTTCGTCTTCGACCTCGGGCAATACCTCAATCTCCAGACGCTCAAGGAGCAACAGGCGGCCATCCAGTCTTTCCAGGCAAACAATCCGCTCCTCAGCGTTGCCGCGTATTTCGTCCTGTACGTCATCGCGACCGCCCTCTCCTTTCCGGGCGCCGCGCTCCTCACCCTGGCCGGCGGTGCCGTGTTCGGGCTGCTCTGGGGTACGGTGATTGTCTCCTTCGCTTCGACCATCGGCGCCACCCTCGCCTTCCTGATGTCGCGTTTTCTGCTGCGCGACTGGGTCAGTCAGCGGTTCGGGCAGCGTCTGGCTGCCATAGACGAGGGCGTTCGCCGTGAGGGCGGCTTTTATCTCTTCACCTTGCGTTTGGTGCCCGCTTTCCCGTTTTTCCTGGTCAATCTGCTGCTGGGCCTGACGGCGATGAAGACCTGGACTTACTTCTGGGTCAGTCAGCTCGGCATGCTGGCCGGCACGGTGGTGTACGTGAATGCCGGCACCCAGCTGGCCAGGCTCGATTCGCTGTCCGGCATCCTTTCGCCGGCCTTGCTTGGCTCGTTTGTCCTGCTCGGCATCTTTCCCCTGATCGCCCGCAAAATCGTGGAGATCGTTCGCATGAACAAGGTGTTCGCCAACTGGAAGAAGCCCGCCCGCTTCGACCGCAACCTGGTGGTCATCGGCGGCGGTAGCGCCGGCCTGGTCACCGCCTACATCGCAGCCGCGGTCAAGGCCAAGGTCACCCTGGTCGAAAAGCACAAGTTGGGCGGCGATTGCCTGAATACCGGCTGCGTGCCGTCCAAGGCCCTGATCCGCTCGGCCAAGTTCCTGTCCCATGTCAACCGCTCGCAGGAATTCGGCATTGCCTCAGCCAAAGCCCAGTTCGAGTTTTCCGATGTGATGAAGCGCGTACAGGCCGTGATCAAGACCGTCGAGCCGCATGATTCGGCCGAGCGTTACACCGAACTGGGCGTCGATGTCGTGCAGGGCAGCGCCAGGATCGTTTCGCCGTGGGAGGTCGACATCACCCGCGAAGATGGTAGTACCCAGCGCCTGGCAACGCGCAGCATCGTCATCGCCACCGGCGCCCGGCCTTTCGTGCCGCCGATTCCGGGCATCGACGAAGTCGGTTATCTGACCTCGGATAACGTCTGGAACCTGCGCGAATTGCCCAAGCGCCTAGTGGTGCTCGGTGGCGGTCCGATCGGCTCCGAACTGACCCAGGCCTTCGCCCGACTTGGCGCCAAGGTGACCCAGGTGGAAATGGCGCCGCGCATCATGATGCGCGAAGACCCGGAGGTTTCCGAACTGGTCGCCGAGCGTTTCCGGGCGGAAGGAATTGATGTTCTGCTCAATCACCGGGCCAGGCAGTTCATCATCGACAACGGCGAGAAGATCCTGATCGCCGAACACGAAGGCCAGGATGTCCGTATCCCCTTCGATGCCGTACTCGTTGCCGTTGGCCGTGCGGCCAATCTGAAAGGCTTCGGTCTGGAAGAACTGGGCATTCCGACCGGGCGCACGGTGGACACCAACGAGTTCCTGCAAACCAATTACCCGAACATCTACGCTGCCGGCGACGTCGCCGGACCCTTCCAATTCACCCACACCGCCGCCCATCAGGCCTGGTATGCCGCGGTCAACGCCCTGTTCGACCCGTTCCGGAAGTTCAAGGCCGACTATTCGGTGATCCCGTGGGCCACCTTCGTCGAGCCGGAAGTCGCCCGCGTCGGTCTGAACGAGCTGGAAGCCAAGGAGAAAGGCATTCCTTACGAGGTCACGACCTACGGCATCGACGACCTCGACCGGGCCATCGCCGACAGCGAAGCGCATGGCTTCCTCAAGGTGCTGACCGTGCCGGGCAAGGACAAGATCCTCGGCGTCACCATCGTCGGCGAGCATGCCGGCGACCTGATCGCCGAATACGTGCTGGCCATGAAGCAAGGCATCGGGCTGAACAAGATCCTCGGCACCATCCACATCTACCCGACGCTGGCCGAGGCCAACAAGTACGTCGCCGGCAACTGGAAGAAGGCCCATGCGCCGCAGAAGCTCCTTGCCTGGGTCGAACGTTTCCATGCCTGGCGGCGGGGGTGATCGGCATGTGCTCAGACAAAAAACAGCCGGCGATCTTTCTCGCCATGGCGCTCTCCGTGCCGTTGGCGGCCTGGGCCGATCCACTCTGGCTTGGACGATTCAGCGCGAGCGATGCCGCCATTCCGGCCCCGTGGAAAATCGAGCATCTTGACCAGCGCGTGCCGCCGACCGAATACAAACTGCGCCAATGGGACGGCGTGTTCGCCATCGAGGCCAGGGCCAGCAAGAGCATGGCCTTGCTCGGACGGATTGCTACGGTCAACCTGAAAAAAACGCCAATTTTGTGCTGGCAGTGGCGGATCGACGCGCCTGTGGCCTCCGCCGACATGAACCGCAAATCCGGCGACGATTACGCTGCCCGGGTCTATCTGACCTTTGTCGTGCCGCCGGAGCAACTGGGTTTTGCGACGCGAACCAAGCTCCGCCTGGCGCGCACGATCTACGGCGACCAGGTGCCCGATGCGGCATTGAATTACATCTGGGACAACCGCCACCCGGTCGGCACCTTGCAGGACAACGCCTATACCGACCGGGCGCGTATGCTGGTGCTGCGCTCCGGCGCTCGACAGGCCGGCGTCTGGGTGCAGGAACGACGGAATGTCCTGGCCGATTTTCACAAGGCATTTGGCGAGATCGGTGGCGAATTGCAAGGGCTGGCCATCGCTTCTGATACCGACAATACTGGCGAAGAAGCGCATGCCGGCTTCGCGGATTTCCGTTTTGTTGAAAGCGAAGAGGCTTGCCCGATCACGAAAAACCAACAAGAAACTGGACACCTCAACGTCTTGCAGCCGACATCATGAACACACCCACGCTCTCCATCATCATCCCCGTGCTGAACGAACCCGCTGGCATCGTTCCGGTGCTTGAACGCCTGCAAGGCTTTCGCCGGCAAGGCGCGGAAGTCATCGTGGTCGATGGCGGGAGTACCGATGCTACGGTTGAGCTTGCCCGCTCGCTGGCCGATGGCGTGACCAGTTCGCAGCGCGGCAGAGGTCGGCAAATGAATGCCGGGGCAGCCCGGGCGAAGGGAGACGTCTTCTTGTTTCTCCACGCCGATACGCTTTTGCCGTCGTCTGCCCCAAGCTTGATTATCGAGGCCATCGACAACGGCGCCAGTTGGGGGCGCTTCGATGTCCAAATCGAAGGTTCGATCAGCGGTCTCGGCATGGTGGCGTTCATGATGAACTGGCGCTCCCGCCTGACCGGCATCGCGACGGGCGATCAAGCCATATTCGTGACGCGTGAGGCCTTCCTGCGCCACGGCGGATTCCCGGCCATCCCGCTGATGGAAGACATCATGTTTTCCGGCTGGATGCGCGAAGAAGCACGCCCGGCCTGCCTCAAGGCCAAGGTCACGACCTCTGGCCGGCGCTGGGAAAAGCATGGCCTGCTGCGCACCATCCTGACCATGTGGTGGCTGCGTCTGCGATTTTTCCTGGGCGCCAGCCCGACTGCGCTGGCCCGAGAGTATGGATACCTCCCTCATGAAACCTGAAACCGCGCCGCGTATCGAGATTGCCATTCTGGCCAAGGCGCCGATTGCCGGGCTGGCCAAGACGCGACTCATTCCGCACCTCGGCGCCGATGGGGCGGCCGCCCTGCAACGCTGGCTGTTGCAGCGGACGGTGGCGGCGGCCGTAGTCGCCGATCTTGGACCGGTCACCTTGTGGTGCGCCCCGGACATCGACCACCCGGAGTTTGCCGTTTGCCGCGCATTTGGCGCGGTGACCTTGCGCCGCCAACCGGATGGCGACCTCGGTGAGCGCATGCATGCCGCCATCGCCGAGTCGTCTACGCCAGCCGGAACCCTGGTTATCGGCACCGATTGCCCGGCGCTCACCCCTGGCCTGTTGCGTCAGGCGGCAGAAAGCTTGCAGGAGCACGACGCGACCCTCGTTCCGGCCGAAGACGGCGGCTATGTCCTGATTGGCATGCGCGAAGCCGGCCGGGATGCTTTCCATTCGATTGACTGGAGCACGGAACGGGTCATGGCGCAGACCCGGGCTCGCCTGACCGCCATGAACTGGCGGTGGAACGAATTTCCCCCTTTGTGGGATGTCGACCGCAAGGAGGACTTTGAGCGTCTGGCGGAACTCTTCCCGGAGGCCCGCGCCCTGGCCCCGCAGATCGCGACACTCACATGAAACAACTGGTTCTGGCCGGCGGCGGCCATGCTCATCTCCATGTTCTGAAGGCTCTGGCGGCGCATCCGTGGCCGGGCGTCGAGGTCACGCTCATTTCACCCTACGCCCGGCAGATCTATTCCGGCATGTTGCCGGGCTGGATGGCCGGGCATTACCGCCTGGATCAATGCGCCGCCGCCCTCGAACCGCTGCTCAAGGCAGCGAAGGTCCGCTTCATCCAGGATAGCGTGAGCGGCCTGGATGCCCGGCGGCGGGTTATTCAAACCCTGCACTCGGGCGACATCGCCTATGACGCCCTGTCGCTGGATACCGGCGCTCAGGTCGATGCCTCATGCCTGGCGGCCACTGGTGCCAAGTTGCTGACAATCCGTCCAATCGAGAGTTTTGTGGTCGACTGGACGCAGCAGATCGACCGCTTCAAGCAAGCAGGAAAGGCCAGTCTCGCCGTCGTTGGCGGCGGTGCGGCAGGTGTCGAACTGGCCCTGGCCGCCCGTTATCGACTGAGCCTCGAACTGGGTGCGAACAAGGTACAGGTGACATTGATCGCCGGATCGGGTCTGCTGCCGGGGCACGGCCCGAGTATCGTCAGGCAAGTCACACGCACCCTGGCGCGCCGTCAGATCGAGGTCGTCCAAGGCTATGCGGCGGGATGTTCATCCGGCCTTCAGTTGAGCGATGGCACAGCTATTCCAGTCGATTGCGTCATCGCCGCCACCGGCGTCAAACCGGCGGCCTGGCTGGCCGATTCCCGGCTCGCGCTGGCGCAAGACGGATTCATTGCGGTGCAGGACGGGCAGCAAAGCGTTTCGCACCCGGAGGTCTTTGCTGCCGGCGATGTGGCATCGCGCATCGACGCCCCGCATGCCAAGTCGGGCGTTTATGCCGTGCGCGCCGGCCCCGTCCTGGCCGGCAACCTGCATCGGGTATTGAATGGCCTGGCGCCGCTGGCTTACCAGCCGCAGAAGCGCAGCCTTTACTTGCTGGCCACCGGCCCCAAGGAGGCCATCATGTCCTGGGGCGGAATCTCCGCCGGTGGCGGCTGGGCCTGGAAATGGAAGGATTGGATCGACCGGCGCTTCATGAGGCAGTACGATCTGGCCCCGGAGAACGGAATAGGAGAAGAACATGAGCCTGCTTAAGGAAATTGGTCAGCTTTTCGCTGGCCAGGGCGAAAGCCGGGGCAATTACCAGGAAGACCTGTTGCGCAGCCTGCTCGTCATGGCGTGGATGGTCGAGGCACGCGACCCATACACCGGCGGCCATTTATGGCGGGTTTCCCGGTTTTCACGCTTGCTGGCCAGCGAACTCGATTTGCCGGACAGCGACGTGGCGCGCATCAGCCTGGGCGGCTTCCTGCACGACCTCGGCAAGGTGGGCGTGCCGGATCAGATCCTGAACAAGAAAGACCGCCTGACCGACGAAGAGTACGAAGTCATCAAAACGCATCCGGATGTCGGCTGGCGGATGCTGGCCGGGCACCCATTGGCCGGACTCGCCGAAACGGCCATCCGGGCGCACCATGAAATGCCGAACGGCAAGGGCTATCCGCGCGGTCTCGCCGGCACGGACATTCCGCTCGATGCGCGCATCGTCGGCATCTGTGATGCCTTCGACGCCATGACCAGCACCCGCCCCTATCGCCGCGGCATGTCCATCGAGAAAGCCCTGGCGATTATCGCGGAAAATCTTGGTGGCCAATTCGACCGGGCGTTTGGCGAACGTTTCGTGGCGCTCGGCCAGGCTGGCGCGTTGCACCACATCGTCGGGCACAGCGACGAGGGCATTCCGCTGCACGAATGCATGATGTGCGGCCCGACGCTGGTCCTGCGCAAGGGGCAACAGGCCGGCGATCATGTTTATTGCCGCAGTTGTACCGGCGAATATGTGACCGCGCTGGAAGCCGGGCAACTGGTCACCCAACCCACCGGCAAGCTGGGCAAACCGCAGGACGTGGAACCGGAGGCTGATAACGAGTTGATCAGTCGCCTGGTCCTTGAATCGGCTCGCGCCCTGCTGGCATGAGCAACATGGAAAACGTATGGCATTTCTAAGCACACTCCTGCAGACTGCCTTCAGGCGCTCCATCGTTCAGGCAGCGATCAAGGTGGCCATTGTTGTCGGCACGATATTGAACCTGATCAATCAGGGCGGCCGGCTGCTTGATGGCTTGCCGCTCTCCTGGTTTCATGTCGGCCTGAACTATCTGGTGCCTTACTGCGTATCCAGTTACAGCGCCGCGCGCAACGAAATGCGCCGCAATGAGGAAAAGGCATGAATGCCGGTGTGAATCTGCTGATCGACGACGTGTATCTGGCCGAGATCCGGCGCGACATGATCAAGTTCGCCCATCTGCAACTGCGGGATGAGGCGCAGGCCGAGGATGTGGTGCAGGAAGCACTGGTCGCCGCCCTGGACAACACCAGGGAATTTGCCGGTCGATCAGCCGTGAAGACCTGGATTTTCGCCATCCTGAAAAACAAGATCGTCGATCTGATCCGCCTGCAAGTACGTACCACCAATGTCTCCGCGCTGTCGGCCGAAGAGGAAAGTTGCCTCAAGCACCTGCCTGCAAACACGGCACGCGTCTTCATGATGCGCGAATTCCTCGAGTTCGAGACCGCCGAGGTTTGCCAGGAGTTGAGTCTCACGACAAGCAATTGCAATGTCATCCTGCACCGGGCGCGCAATGGCTTGCGCCGTTGTCTGGAATCAAACTGGTTTTCTGCTGGAGAGCAGCCATGCTGAGTTGTAAGGAAGTCACCCATTTGCTGTCCGAAGCGCAGGACAGAAAACTGACGCTGTCAGAGAAAATGCATTTGGAAATGCACCTGGCCATGTGCAAGGGGTGTACGAATTTCAAAAGCCAGATGAGATTCTTGCGCGAGGCTTGCAAGCGATACGTGAAAGCCAAGAGCAGCGTGGACGAGTAGGCCGACGAAGCTGGCTTGAGGCCATTTTTCGAGCGCTTCGGCGCGAATGATAGCGGTTATGACGTTACGCTTCGTCCGCATGGATTCCCATCCTTCGCAACTTCTCCCAGAGCGTCTTTCTGGAAATACCGAGGGCCTCGGCGGTCTGCGTCATGTGCCAGCCATGTTTGTCCAGCGCGACCTGAAGATAGTCACGCTCGCAAGCCATCAGGTAGTCGGCTAAGGATGGGGTAATCTCCCCTGCCGATTCGCCACATTCCAGACTGTCTCCAAAAAATGCCTCAGCTCCCAATAGAGGCCCCGGGGAAAGGATGCAAGCCCGTTCTACGGCATGCTTCAACTCACGGACATTGCCCGGCCAGAGATAACTGGTGAGAACCTGCTCGGTTCGTGGATCCAGCCGTCGGGATTCTGATGGGTTGGCTCGATTGAACATTTCCACGTAGTGCCGCACGAACCAGCGGATATCGTCCTGACGCTCTCGAAGGGGGGGAATGCGCAATTGAATAACGTTGATCCGGTAATACAAATCCTCTCGAAAGTCGCCCATCTCGACCATTGCCTTCAAGTCCTGATGGGTAGCACAGACCAGCCGAAAATTGACGGTAACAGCTGACTCTCCCCCTAACCGCACCAAAGTACGCTCCTGGATTACGCGCAGCAGTTTGGCCTGCATCGACGGCGGCATTTCACCGATTTCGTCCAGAAAAAGCGTGCCATTGTTGGCTAACTCGAAGTATCCCCGCTTGGCTTTAACTGCCCCGGTGAAAGCGCCCTTTTCGTAACCGAAGAGTTCTGCTTCCAATAACGAGTCCGGTATCGCAGCGCAGTTCACCGCAACGAAAGGCGCTACATTACCAACGGCGTGGCGATGGAATTCCTTAGCCACATGCTCCTTGCCAACCCCGGACTCGCCGGTGATCAATAGCGCCGATGCGTGGCGAGCCAACCGGGGCAAGTTCTCCGCAATACGCTGCATGACCGGAGAAACACCCAGCGCATCTCCCTCATTCGTGCCCCGGGCGCCATAGCATTCAGCGAGACCGCATACTTTTTCCACCAGGGCATCGGTATCGAAGGGCTTGGTAATGTAGTCGGCAGCGCCTGCCTTGAGCAATTCGACGGCCCGATCAATGCTCCCGTATCCGGTCATGAACAGAATTGGCGGCAACATCGGCAGACGTTTGGTCAGATCTAG
Source organism: Betaproteobacteria bacterium HGW-Betaproteobacteria-4 (assembly GCA_002840785.1). Classification (GTDB taxonomy): domain Bacteria; phylum Pseudomonadota; class Gammaproteobacteria; order Burkholderiales; family Rhodocyclaceae; genus Azonexus. The sequence goes on from PHCH01000003.1 coordinate 169,039, forward strand.
AAAAAGGTCGCCACCGTTGCGGTCAGGCAGGCCGATATCGCTGACGACGACGCCATAGCGCCGACTTTCCAAGGCGGCCGATGCTTCGCGAGCCGTCCGCCACCAATCGACATCGAAGCCTTCCAACTGGAAGCGCTGGGCAAGCGACTCGCCCATGATCTCGTCGTCCTCGATCAGGCAAAGACGTGGGCGGATTTCAGACGGTGTTGCCATAAGGAATATCAACCTTGAAAGTAGTGTAGCCGGGCAGGCTCTCGACCTCGATTTCGCCACCCAGTTGCTGAACGATCTGATAAACGATCCACAAACCCAGACCATTGCCGCGCTCGCTGGTCGTCGCGAAGGGCTCGAACAGGGTATCCAGGCGTTCCTGCGGAATGTAGTCACCATCGTTGGTCACGGCCAGGTGCAGTCGTTTTTCAGTCGACTCGACGACCAGGCGCACGCCGCCCCCCTCCTCCGCTGCTGCCAAGGCGTTGAGCAACAGGTTGAGAAGGATCTGGCGCATCAGCGTTGCCGGCAGCGGCAGCGGACCGTCGAGATTGCTCTCGACGACGACACCGATCCCCCGCCCGTGTGCTTCGGACTCGGCCAGGATCAGCAGGTCATCGACATCCTCAGCGGCGAAGGTGCGATCCTTGGCCTTGCTTTCAACGAGGAGTGCGCCGACCGTATGACGAATCTGGGTCAGGCCGCGTTCGAGCAGCGACAGCGTGCTCAGCGCCAGCGGATCGTTACCGCTGCCGTGCCGCTGGTAGGTATTGATCGCGGTCAGCATGCCGCCTAGCGGATTGTTGATTTCGTGGGCGATGCCCGCCGTCAGCCGGCCGACAGCGGCCAGCCGCTCCGAAACGAGCATCTGGCGCTCCAGTTCCTGCTTGTTTTTCAGTTCGCCGACCATGCGTTGATAGGCCTCAGCCAACTGGCCAATCTCGTCGCCGCTTTTCGGCAAATGGGTCAGCCGCGACTCTTCCAGTTCGCCGGGCACCCGGCGCATCGCCTCGGCCAGACGCAACAAGGGCTCGCCGGTGCGGCTGGCCCAGATCCAGGAAATCGGTGCGATGATCAGCAGCACCAGCACGGTGACCAGCGCCGCCCGCTTGACCAGGCCGATAAAGCGCGGCACGAAGGAAACCTTCGAGTAGCCGAGGATGACATGGCCGAGCGCTACGCCGTCAGCGACCAGCGG
>PHCH01000059.1 GCA_002840785.1 Betaproteobacteria bacterium HGW-Betaproteobacteria-4
GCAAATAATGACTTACGAATTCGACTGGTCCTCCATCCCCGGCGCCATGCCCTTCCTCTGGGACGGCATGAAGATTTCGCTGGTCATCACCGCCCAGGCCGTGGTCATCGGCATCGTCTGGGGCACCCTGCTGGCCATGATGCGGCTGTCGTCGATCAAGCCGCTGTCGTGGTTTGCCGCCGGCTACGTCAACCTGTTCCGCGCCGTGCCGCTGGTCATGGTGCTGCTCTGGTTCTTCCTGATCGTGCCCGCCTTCATCGAAACCCTGCTCGATTTCCCACCGGGCACCGACCTGCGCCTGAGTTCGGCGATGATGGGCTTCGCGCTGTTCGAGGCGGCCTACTACTCGGAGATCATCCGCGCCGGCATCCAGAGCGTGCCGAAGGGCCAGATTGCCGCCGCCTCGGCGCTCGGCATGAACTACGCCCAAGCCATGCGCCTCGTCGTGCTGCCCCAGGCCTTCCGCAACATGGTGCCGCTGCTCCTGACGCAAGCCATCATCCTCTTCCAGGACACCTCGCTGGTCTATGTCTCGGCGCTGGCCGACTTCTTCGGTGCCGCCTACAAGGTCGGCGACCGCGACGGCCGGCTGGTCGAAATGCTCCTCTTTGCCGGTGCCGTCTATTTCGTCATCTGCTTTTCCGCTTCGCAGATCGTGAAGCGCCTCCAGAAAAAATACCACCCGGCCTGATGGCCGCCAGGAGAATCCCATGATCAAGATTGCCAACGTCAGCAAGCACCAGGAGAATCCCATGATCAAGATTGCCAACGTCAGCAAGCATTACGGCAGCTTCCAGGTGCTCAAGGATTGCACCACCTCGGTCAGCAAGGGCGAGGTCATCGTCGTCTGCGGCCCGTCCGGCTCGGGCAAATCGACGCTGATCAAGTGCGTGAACGGCCTCGAACCCTTCCAGTCAGGCGACATCATCGTCAACGGCATTTCGGTCGGCGACCCGAAGACCAACCTCTCCAAGCTGCGCGCCCAGGTCGGCATGGTCTTCCAGAATTTCGAACTGTTCCCGCACATGAGCATCACCCAGAACCTGGCCATCGCCCAGGTCAAGGTCTTGAAGCGCAGCCAGGACGAGGCGATGGACAAGGGCCTCAAACTGCTCGACCGGGTCGGCCTCAAGGCGCACGCCGCCAAGTTCCCGGGCCAGCTGTCCGGCGGCCAGCAGCAGCGCGTGGCGATTGCCCGGGCGCTGGCCATGGACCCGATCTGCATGCTGTTCGACGAGCCGACCTCGGCGCTCGACCCGGAAATGGTCAACGAAGTGCTCCAACCGCGTCATCTTCATGGACCAGGGCGCCATCGTCGAGGACGACAGCAAGGAAACCTTCTTCGCCAATCCGCGTTCGGAACGGGCGCAGCAGTTCCTCGCCAAGATCCTGCATCACTGAGTAGAGGCTGCTGGGCTGACGCCAGCATTCCACGCCGCCGTGTCCGCCGCCTGTCCCCCCGGCAGGCGTGACGGCTTCGGCTTTGCCGACAGTTTTCACTGCCCCCGATTGGAGTCATTCTCGTCATGAAAGCGCTATTCCGCCTCGGCATCGGTCAGCAACTGGCCATGGCTTTTGCCATCGTCGTCGGTTTGTTCGTCGTTGTCGCCGGCTGGACGGTGTTCAGCCTGAATCGTGTCGATGCCGCCGCCGAGCGTATCGCCACGGTGTCGTTGAGCAAGGACGGCCAGATCGCCGAACTGGGCTATGCCTACGCCGGCATGCGTGAAAGCGTGCGCAACAACATCATTTTCACCGATGGTGAAATCATGAAGGCTGAAGCGGCGCGTTACGAACGGGAAAAAAGCCGTTTCTTCGCCGCCCTCGGCAGCCTGGAAAAGATAGCGACTGAGCACGCCGGGCCGGGCGAGAGCGAATTGCTGCAACGCATCCGGCAGCAAGCGACGGCGGCCATCGAGGTCCAGGACAAGGCGATGGGTGAGGCCATGCAGTTCCTCTCGGCGGTCGCCATGGGCATCCTGGAGCAGGATGCTTCGCCGCGCATGAAGGTGCTGGAGGCCAGCATAGGCGAAGCCCGCCAACTGATGCAGGCGCAAAGCCGTGAAAGGGCCGGCGACATCGTTGCCGAATCGGCCCGCACCAGCCGGCTGGCGATGATTCTGGCAGTTGTCGCTACGTTGATCGCCTGTGTCCTCGGCTTTCTGCTGACAGGCGGGGTGCGTCGTCCGCTGGAGGCTGCCGCGCAACTGATGGAAAGTGTCGCCGCCGGCGATCTGACCCGGCGCATCGAGCCGGATGGCTGCGCTGAAGTCAGGCGTCTTCAGGCGGCGGCGATGAAAACGACCCACTCCCTGGCCAGCATTCTCGGCGTCATCCGTCAGGAGGCAGGGCAGTTGAAAGCCGCCGTCGGTGCCTTGTCCGGCTCGGCCGACGAGATGCGCGGCGGTTCCGAGCAGCAGGCGCTGGCCAGCGCCGCGATGGCAGAGACTTTGCAGACGATGTCCGCTTGCATCAGCCATATCGCCAATCTCGGCCAGGAGGCGCAAAACCTGTCCGGCAAGGCCGGGCAACAGGCGGTCAGCGGCAGTCAAACGATCCGCACCATGGTCGACGAGATTCGTCTGATCGCCAGCCTGGTTACCGATTCCGCCGGCACAGCGAGCGCCTTGGGCAGCGAATCGGAACGTATTTCGGCAATTACTTCGGTTATCCACGATCTGGCCGACCAGACCAACCTGCTTGCCCTTAACGCGGCCATCGAGGCTGCGCGGGCCGGTGACAGCGGCCGGGGTTTTGCCGTGGTGGCCGACGAGGTGCGCAAGCTGGCCGAGAAGACGACAAATTCGGCCAGCCAGATTGCCACCATGGTCAGTGCCATCCAGAGCGGGGCACGCTCAATGGCCGAACATATGCAGCGCTCGGTCAGCCGGGTCGACGAAGGGCTGCGCATGGCCTGTGCGGCCGGCGAGTCGATGAGCGCCATCGAACACAGCAATCGTCACGTCGCCCAGGTTATCGACGAGGTGTCATCCAGTCTGCATCAGCAGTCTTCCGGGAGCGATGAAATTGCCCAGCGGGTCGACCGCATTGTCCAGATGATCCATGAAAACAACCGGGCCAATGCCAGCATGGCGACCACGGCGCGTCAACTCGACAACCTGGCTAGTAGCCTTGAGTCGGGCATTGCCCGTTTCCGCATGGCTGGATCATGATTGCCGCGGCGCCGGTCGGCGGCCGCGATCCGAGCCTGCTGAATCGGTCGCCTGCTGGCGCGATTGGGAGGTTTCACCACTTACAATGAAGCACTCATTCACTTTTTGACCATGCCCGACGCCCGCCAGCCCATCCCGATCGCCCTGACCAAGCCGCACCGTGTGCTCGGGGTGGCGGCTGTGATGGTCCTCATCCTGGCGACGGCCTTCATCGCTTACCGGGTTTCCGAGAAGCTGGGGTTCAGCCAGATGCGTGAGGAGGCCAGCCACCAGCTCGACATTCTGGCCGCCGCCATCGACAGCGAAGTGACGCGGCACGCCTCGATTCCCAGCGCAGTCGAACTCAATCCGGATGTGCTCGCCCTGCTGCGCGCCCCGGCTGAGCGCCAGGACGTGCTGCAACCGCCGGCCAACCGTTTCCTGCAAAAACTCAACGACCATCTCGGCGGGCCGGCCATTTTCGTGCTCGACACCAGCGGCCGGGTGGTCGCCTCGAGCGACTGGATCTTCTCCGACAACCTGCTCGGCGCCGATCTCTCGTACATGCCGCTGTTTCGCGGCGCCGTCGCTGGCACGCCGGGCCGGCACTACGCCGTCGACAACGTGCGCCAGGAGCCGGGCTATTTCTTCGCGCTGCCCATCCGCGATGAGCTTCAGGACTGGAAAGTGATCGGCGTCGCCGTCGTCAAATCCAGCCTGCACGAACTCGAGCGGCGCTGGCTTGGCCAGGAGGCGCCGGCCCTGATCGTCGACGCCAACGGCATCGTGCTCCTCGCCTCGCCGCCCGAATGGCGCTACGCCACGCTGCAGCCGCAAAGCCCGGAGGTGCTGGAACGCATCAGCCGGGAGCAGTTCGCCGGCCAGCCGCTCGGCGTCACCTCGCTCGACATCGCCATCGACGCCGCGCAGGAAGGCACGGTCGTCCGCCTGTCGCGGCAGATGAAGACCGACCCCGGGCCGCTGCAGGGCGCCAAGTCCTATCTCGCCCTGAGCCGCCACCTGCCCGGCACGGCCTGGCGGATCGTCGTCTTTTCCCACCTGCGCCCGGTCTTCGTCCAGGCCTCGACGCATGCCGCGCTGGCCGCCGCGGCCATCGGCTGTTTCCTGCTCTGGCTGGCCTTCCTGAGTCAGCGCCGACGCCTCGCCCGCGGTCGCGAGGAAGCCCGCGCCATGCTCGAACAGGCCAACCAGGAACTGGAACGCAAGGTCGAGGCACGCACCGCCGACCTCTCCGAAGCCGTCACCGGCCTGCAGCGCGAAGTCGCCGAACGCCAGCGCGCCGAGCAGACCCTGCGCGCCGCCCAGGACGAACTGGTCCAGGCCGCCAAGCTCGCCGTGCTCGGCCAGATGGCGACCGGCATCACCCACGAACTGTCGCAACCGCTTGGCGCCATCCGCACGCTGTCGGCCAACGCTGTCGAATTCATGCATCGCGGCGACCTCGCCACGGCTGAAAAGAATCTCGGCATCGTCGGCCAACTGGCCGATCAGGCCGGCAGCATCATCACGCCGCTCAAGACCTTCGCGCGCAAGTCGCCGGCCGTGTCGGTGGCGGTCGATGTGGCGCAGGCGGTCGATGCCGCGCTGTTCCTGTTCGACGCCCGGCTGAAAAAGCTCAATGTCACGGTCAACCGGAATTTTGGGCCAAAATCAAAAGTCGCCTGGTGCGACCAGAACCGCCTGCAACAGGTGCTGGTCAATCTGATCGGCAACGCCATCGACGCCATGGCCGACGAGCCGGAACGTCGCCTGAGTTTCAGCGCTGACCGCGCCAGTTCCGGCCAGCTTGCCCTGGCCGTCAGCGACAGCGGTTTCGGCTTCACCGAAGAAGCGCTCGAACACCTCTTCGAACCTTTCTTCACCACCAAGCAGCCGGGCGAAGGCCTCGGCCTTGGCCTGACCATTTCGCGCGACATCCTGCGCGATTTCGGCGGCGATCTGCTGGCCGGCCCGGCGCCTGGCGGCGGCGCCCGTTTCGTCATCCTGCTGCCGGCCGTCCCGCCGGCCGCCTCATCGCCTGAAAAGGGGCAACCATGAAGCCCGAACTCTCCGTCCTGCTCGTCGAAGACGACGCCAATGTCCGCCTCGGTTGCGAGCAGGCCATGCAACTGGCCGGCATCAAGGTCGATGCCGTCGGCTCGGCCGAAGAGGCGCAGCGCCGCCTGCGCGCCGGCTACCCCGGCATCGTCATCACCGACATGCGCCTGCCCGGCATCGACGGCATGGCACTGCTGCGCTGGGTCGTCGAGCTCGATGCCGACCTGCCGGTCATCATCATCACCGGCCACGGCGACGTCACCCTGGCCGTCGAAGCCATGCGCAGCGGCGCCTACGACTTCATGCAGAAACCGTTCTCGACCAGCGATCTGGTCGACGTCGTCCGCCGGGCGCTGGAAAAGCGCGAGCTCGTCCTCGAAGTCGACGCCCTGCGCCGCCGGCTCGACCATCGCGACAACCTCGAATCCCGCCTGATCGGCCGTTCGCCGCAAATGGCCAAGGTCCGCCAGCTGATCCTCGATGTGGCGAATGCTGCGGTTGACGTGCTGATCTTCGGCGAAACCGGCACCGGCAAGGAAATGGTCGCCCGCTGCCTGCACGACCTCAGCCATCCCGGCCAACAGAACTACGTCGCGCTCAATTGCGGCGGCATGTCCGACAACCTGCTCGACAGCGAACTCTTCGGCCACGAGCCGGGCGCCTTCACCGGCGCGCAAAAGCGCCGCATCGGCAAGATCGAGTACGCCAGCGGCGGCACGCTCTTCCTCGACGAAGTCGAATCGATGCCGATGAACATGCAGATCAAACTGCTGCGGGTATTGCAGGAAAGGGTCATCGAACGGCTCGGCTCCAACCAGCAGATTCCCGTTTCCTGCCGCGTCATCGCCGCCAGCAAGGAAGACCTCAAGCTGCTTTCCGACCACGGAAAATTCCGCGCCGACCTCTACTACCGCCTCAACGTCGTGCGCATCGAACTCCCCCCACTGCGCGAACGGCGCGAAGACATCCCGGCCCTCTACGACGAATTCCTGCTCCACGCCGCCAAGCGCTACAACCGCCCGCCGCCGCCGCTCACCTCCGAATACCTGCGCCGCCTCATGGCGCAAGACTGGCCGGGCAACATCCGCGAACTGCGCAACGCCGCCGACTGCCACGCCCTCGGCATCGGCCGCGACGCCATGGCCACCGGAACCGGCACCGCCCAATCGCTGACCGAAGCCGTCGAAAACTACGAACGCGGCCTCGTCGCCGACGAATTCACCCGCCAGGAAGGCAACATCGCCCGCACCAGCGAAGCCCTAAAAATCGCCCGCACCACGCTGCACGACAAGCTGAAGAAATACGGGTTGATCTGAGCGGCGGCCACAATAAGCCAGCAGCCAAAATTTCAATTTTGGCCGTTTTTTCCGGTTGACCGTGGGATTGTGGTTTGAGATGGCGTGCCAAGCCGCTCCCGTTCCGCCGCTACCCTCTCTGGTCGGCCAAAGATGATCAGCGTGCATGACGTATAGTTACCAAAATTCCTGGACGTCAATCGCATGCGAATCACTGTTTTCCCGAGTCGAATTCTTGCCCTGTTCGCCCTTTCGGCGTGCCTGACGGCTGCCAGTGCAAGCGAGCCTGCATCAGCACCAAAGGCGCTTCAATTGCATTGGGAGGTCGCGATTGCGGATAGTCGCGAGCGCCCGTCGCAGCAACTGCCTGCGCGCGTCTTGCGTACTGGCAATGGAGAGTTGATCGCGGCCGGGAACAGGATCGTTCCATTAAATCGACGTGGGCCGGGTGAAATGACCTCGCTGGATACCAAGGCCGTGGTGCTTGATGCTGCGCTGGATAGCCAGGACAAGCTCTGGCTAGGCGGTCGAATCAACCAGCGCGCTTTCTTTCCGGGCGCCGATACGGCCGATGCCTATCTGGGCAAATTCAGTCGGAACGGACAGAAACTCGCCGAGTTCGTGTTTGGTGGACGGTCCTGGCGGCAGATCGTTGCCTTGCATCCCCGGCGGGATGGTGGCGTTTTGGTGACCGGCCCCATAGAGAGATCATCAAAGGAGAATGGCTCATGGCTGGCCAGCATTTCCGATCAAGGAAAAATCGCATGGGAAAAAACCATCGGGCTTCCCTCAAACTCAGCAATAGCCGAAGGGCGTGACGGAAACATCGCTTTTGTCGGCTTGAGCAATGCCCATTCGAGTGGCCATGCAGCAGAAATGGAAGCGGTGTTCTGGCTGTTCGACCCTCAGGGGAAGGTTCTCTCCGAGCAGCCGATTCGCCCGGGTATCAAGGCGCATCGCAGCATGCGCTTCGAGCGCGTTGCCATAGAACCATCAGCCGATGGCTATTTTGTTCTGGTGCATTGGGCGAATCCCTCCGACGACAAGCCGCTTGACGTGGCAAAGCTATCGCCAAGCGGCCAAATCCAATGGAACGTGTCCTTACGGCATACGGCCGTTCCGTGGGCCGGACGTGCAGCTGTTTGGAAAAAATGCGAGCCGAGGCAGGCAGTGCTTGAAAACGGTGATCTGCTGGTGACTTGCAGTGTTGAGGGGGAAATCGTGCTTTCCCGGCTGGATGGAAAAACCGGCGCAGAGAAAATACAAAAAGTCGCCCTCCCTTCCTGCCACGAAAGGCGGCCAGCGGTTGTTACGCCTGTTCCCGTGCAAAAAGATTTTGTTTTGCTTTTCGGTTCCCGACCGGGTAACAACGTTGCGACATCATGTTCGTGGTTGGCTGATTGGCGCTCGGCGCGCTGATCCATTTTTGCGGCCAATCTCCAAGCGATTGCAAGGAGTCTGGATTTATCAGAATGTTGTTAAGAGACTACAAAAAGACTATATTCAGTCCGATTTCACCCGAGGGAAAACCATGCGCTACTCATCTCAAGTTAAGCCGATCAGCTACCTCAAGGCCAACGCCGCCGAGGTCCTGGCGCATCTGGCCGAACAGCGCGAGCCGTTGGTCATCACCCAGAACGGCGAAGCCAAGGCGGTGCTGCAGGATGTCGCCTCTTACGAAGAAACCCAGGAAACGCTGGCCCTGCTCAAGATTCTGGCGCTCGGCAATCAAGACGTCGAAGCCGGCCGGTTAAAGCCGGTCGCTGACGTGGTCGCCCGCCTGCGCAATAAGCGGACGCCTGCCTGATGCCAGGCAAGCCGCAACGCTACGAGGTTCTGCTGACTCGGGCGGCGGAACAGGACCTCGAGTCCATCCATGACTACATCGCCGAGTTCGATTGCCTGGCCAACGCCAACTACGTTCTCGACGAGTTGATGGAAGTTGTCGAAAGCCTGGCTCATTTCCCCGAGCGCGGCAGCTATCCCAAGGAGTTGGCGGCGCTGGGCATCACCGAGTACCGCCAGACCGCTTTCAAGCCGTACCGGGTTATCTACCGCGTAGTCGGCAGCCAGGTCGTCATCTACCTGATCATCGATGGCCGTCGCGACATGCAGTCGGCACTGGCTCGCAGGTTTTTCGGTGCTTGACCGGGAGTGTCCTGCTCCAGAAACAAATGCAACCGTGGTACCCCCTATTTTTTTCCTAATGTTAGACGCCAAATGCTAGAACCTCAGGAGACATTTCGGGCCTTGATCAGGGAGGCTACCTTCACCAAGGAAATCCTCGGTTCGGGAGCGACACAGATTCGGAAGGCTAACTACGCTTCGCATGGAATATACGCTCAGGCTTTTGCCGGGTTGTCGGTTGGAATAGAGCGAATTGGAAAACTCTGCCTGATCCTAGATCACTACATCGAGAACAATGGCCGTTTCCCAGACTTCAACTACCTTAAGAACCAGATCGGCCATAAGCTCGAATTGCTCCAAACCCGTGGCGCTGAAATTGCAAAGCGCCGGAAGATTGAGTTTCGGTATCTTGCTGCGCTGGATCATCCCCTCCATGTAGCTGTACTGCGTGTGCTACACGATTACGCAGACGGCGACAGGTACTCCAACATCAATGTACTAATTGGCGCAAAGCAACAAGATGATCCAATAGCTGCTTGGTTCAATCTTGTTGATAACTACATCTTTTCCAATGTCATTCAAGAGAATCGGAAGGAACGGATAGCTCAAAAAGCCATCGCAGGGTATCAACTGATGTCCTTTGGTGCGGTGTTCCATACGGCGGAAACAGGCGAGCTCATTGATAACTATATGGAAGCCAGCTTTCGAACCGGAATGTTTGAGGCAGTCGCTCCGTATCGTCAATTCTATGTGCTGCAAATCATTCGCTATTGGGTTGAGCTTCTCTGGGAGCTTGGACACCATGCGCAATTGCTTGGTCGCGACGAGATACCGTTCTTTGGTGAAATCTTCGGCGGTTTTTACAACGACGATAGCTATTTCAAATCGAGGAAAACGTGGGAGTTTTAGAAACAATAGGGCAGTCCCTTATTCCGCTGTTGATCGATCAAGCACGGAGCCTGAAATGAGCGAATTTCTCATCTACCGGAGCGAAGACGGCAAGACCCGGCTTTCCGTGGTGCTGGAAAACGAGAACCTCTGGTTGAGCCAGAAGCAGCTGACTGACCTCTTCGGCAAGGCCAAGGGTACGATCAGCGAGCACATCAAGCACATCTTCGAAGACGACGAACTGGTGGAAGATTCAGTTGTTCGGTTTTTCCGAACAACTGCCGCCGACGGCAAGAGCTACGAGGTTGCGCACTACAACCTCGACATGGTGCTGGCCGTCGGCTACCGGGTGCGCAGTCAGGCCGGGGTGCGCTTTCGCCAATGGGCCAGTGCCCAGCTCAAGGAATTCATCATCAAGGGTTTCGCGCTCGATGACGAGCGTCTGAAGAACCCCGGCAAGGGCCGCGATTACTTCGATGAACTGACCCGACGCCTGCAGGACATTCGCACCAGCGAGCGGCGTTTCTACCAGAAGATCACCGACATTTACGCGACGAGCGTCGATTACGACCCGGCCGCCTCACTGACCCAGGACTTTTTTGCGACGGTGCAGAACAAGGTGCATTACGCCATTCATGGGCATACGGCAGCGGAACTGATCGTCAAACGCGCCGACAGCAGTTTGCCCAATATGGGCTTGACGACGTGGGATGGTGCGCGCATCCGCAAGAGCGATGCGAGCGTGGCAAAAAACTATCTGACGGAAGACGAGTTGCGCGCCCTGAATAATTTGGCGGAACAGTATCTGGTCTTTGCCGAGGGGCAGGCAGCGCGCCGTGTCGCCATGACGATGAGGGACTGGATCACCAAGCTGGAAGGTTTCCTGACCTTGAACGACCGCGAAATCCTTCAGGATGCGGGGTCTGTCTCGGCACAGTTGGCAAAGACGCATGCCGAAGGCGAGTTCTCGAAGTTTCGCGTTCTGGACGATGCGCGCTTTGAGTCTGATTTTGACAAGATGGTGAACGCGCTCCCCTCGGCCAAGGGAAAGAAGAGCTGAAGAAGCGAGATTGAATTGGTCGAAGGCGACTCAATTTCAATTTTGGCCGTTTTCCCGGGTTGACCGTGGGATTCCCCGTTCGGGGGCCTGATAGGCCGTCCGGCGATCCGGCAAGTACCTTGGGTTTGCGCCCTGTGTCATTGCCGACCGCCGAAGCATTGCCTCAACCTTCGGCGCCGCACACCGAATTGCGGCCGGCTGCTTTGGCCTGGTAGAGGGCGCGATCGGCTGCGATGAACAGCTGGTCGAAATTCCATGCGGCGTCCGTAGCCTGAGCATCCTTCGCCGGCAGGCTGGCGACGCCGATACTGGCGGTACAGGTGGCGGTGATGTCTTCGGCAACGTCGATCCGGAGATTGGCGATGGCCTCGCGTAACCACTCGGCGACGCGCTTGGCTTCGTCGTAGGGGGTGGCCGGCATGAGAATGGCGAATTCCTCGCCGCCGATACGCGCCACGACGTCAGTGCCCTGGCGGAAGCGGCTGCGGCAAAGGTCGGCAATGGCGATCAGGACGCGGTCGCCGACGGGGTGTCCCCACTGGTCGTTGACGTTCTTGAAATGGTCGATGTCGAGGATCAGGAGGGAGAGCGGTTGGGCGAAGCGCGGGCCGCGCCGGCATTCTTTTTCGCCGGTTTCGATGAGCAGGCGGCGATTGGCCAGGCCGGTCAGGGCGTCGGTGGTGGCGAGCACTTGCAGGGCCGCATTCATGCGATCCAGTTCGGCGTTCTGCCGGGCGAGTTGTTGGTTGGCGGCGGCGAGTTCTTCTTCGCGGCGCTTGCGGTCATCGATGTTGAAGGTGACGCCGATGAAGCGTGTGCCGAGCCGTCCGCCGACGTCCATGATCTTGCCGTAGTTGGCATGCCAGACCCAATCGCCGTTGTGGGTGCGCAGGCGAAATTCGCAGCGGTACTGCCGGGTTTCTCCGGCCAGGTGGGCGGCAATCGCCTGTTTGACCAGCGGCTGGTCATCCGGGTGGACCAGGGCAAAGAGGTCGTCGATGTAGGCCAGGGATTCCTGCTTGTCGTACCCCAGATCGGAAAAAATCCGGGTGACCCGGTGTGTCACCTCGCCGGTCGTCAGGTTGTTTTCCCAAAGGTCCAACCCGCCGGCTTCTAGCGCCAGGTGCAAACGTTCGCGATAGAGGTCTTCGTCAGTCACGTGTCTGTCGCCAGTCTGAATAACCGATTATTCGTAGATGGCGCAGTATAGCCGAGCGAGAGTGGAGATCTCCAACGTGGCCGGTACGCCCGGGACGGGGCTAACCGTCCCGGGATTTAGTGCTTAGAACCAGTACTGGTAACCGAGTGCCAGGCCGTAAGCCGAGTCGCCCGGATTGACCGTGTAGTTGGCGGCCGCGCTGGTGCCCATCGGGACCAGGGCCGAGCCGGCGCTGTTGTCGTGGGCGGAGAAGACGCCGTAGATGGCCGATTGGGCACCGATGGTTTCTACCCAGCCGATGGTGGCGACGCTGCCCTTGTTGTCCGGGTTGCTGTTCTCGGTCTTGCCTTCGCCGTAGGAGAGCAGCAGTTTGCCGGTGCCGGTGACGGCGGTGCGGCTGCCGACCATCCATTCGTTGCGCGTCGTCTTCAGGCCGGCGTCCGGCGTCGTCACGGCATGGCCGTAGCCGGCCAGCAGCTTGGTTTTCATGATCTGGTAGCCGACGCCGACGAAGGCGTTTTCGGTGAGGGTGGTCGCGCTGCTGGCGTGGTCGTCGTTCTGGTAGGCGACGCTGACATCGAACGGGCCGTTTTCATATTTGACGGCGAGGGCGACGGCATCCGAGGACTTTCCGGTTTCGCCGCCCAGGGCGACCATGGCGTTGGCGCTCAGGCCGAAGAATTTCGGGCTGGCATAGACCAGCGAGTTGTCGAAACGGGTGGCGCCGGTGCTGACGTTGCCGTCGGTCGTCGGCGAGCCGTAACCCTGTTCGTAGGCGTCGTAACTGATGATGGTGTTGTAGGCCGGCGAATACTGGCGGCCGGCGGTCAGGCGCCCGAACTTGCCTTCGATACCGGCGTAGGCCTGGCGACCGAGCAGGCGGCCGCCCTGGGCCAGCGTGCCTTTATTGAGGAAGATGCCGGCTTCCAGTTGGAAGATGCCACGCACGCCTTCACTGACGTCGGCGCCGCCCTTGACGCCGAGGCGGGTGCCGTTCATGCCGCCGGATTCGAGCGACAACCGGTCGCCCTTGCCGCCGCCACTGTTGTATTCGGTAAATACGTCGAGCTTGCCGTAAACGGTGACATCGGCGTTGGCGCCGAGCGACGAGTTGGAGATAACCGGCGCCTTGCTGGCCGCTGCGGCGCGCGGCGCTTCCTTGGCCTGGGCTTCAAGCTGGGCGATGCGCTGCTGCATTTTTTGCATGGCCGCCTTCATGTCGTCCAGTTCGCCGGCCTGGGCGGGGGCGAAGGCCGAGCAGAGGCCGGCGGCGGTCATGGCGAGTACGAGTTTTTTCATAGTGCGTTCCTTGATTCGAGAAAAAGTGGGTCCCTGCCGGCATCTGAGATGCGGCATCGGTGTCTTGTCTGAAACGGGGGGCGCCGGGCGGGCCGCTCGGCCCGCCGCTGGCTTAGCTAGTCAAACTGCGCTGGCTCAGTATTCCCAGAAAATGCGCTGCAGTTCCTTGCTGTCGCTGGTCTTGGTCAGGGCGACGGCGGCCAGGACGCGGGCCTTCTGCGGGTTGAGGTCGTGGGCGACCACCCAGTCGTACTTGTCGTCCGGCTGTTCGGCATTGCGCAGCACGAAGCCGCCGGCATTGACGTGCGAGGAGCGGATGATGTGCACGCCGCTGGCCCGCAGTTCGCGCAGGGCCGGGACGACGCGGGCGGCAACCGAACCGTTGCCGGTGCCGGTGTGGATGATGGCCTTGGCACCCTTGGCGGCCAGGGCACGATAGGCGGTGTCGCTGACGTTGCCGTGGCCGTAGGCGATTTCGACGGCGGGCAGGGTGTCGATGCTTTCGATGTCAAATTCCGAGTTGACCGTATGACGCTTGGCCGGCAGGCGGAACCAGTAGTTCTTGCCCTCGACCACCATGCCGAGCGCGCCCCACGGGCTCTTGAAGGCTGCATCCTGGCTGGCCGCGACGCTCACGGCGTTCGACAGGTTGAGCATGCCGTCGGCCGACATGGCCGTGCCCGGCCGCATCGAGCCAACGACGACGATGGGCTTGTCGGTATGGATGACGAGGTTCAGGAAGAAGGCGGTTTCTTCGAGGGTGTCGGTGCCGTGGGTGATCACGATGCCGTCGACGTCGGCCTGCTTGGCGAGTGCGGCGACGCGCTTGCCGAGGGAGAGCAGGTGTTCGTTGGTGAAGCTTTCGGAGGCGATCTGGAAGACCTGTTCGCCACGGACCTGGGCGACTTCGGCGAGGGTCGGAATGCCGGCGATCAGTTTATCGACCGGCACCTTGGCGGCCTGGTAGGTAGCGCTCTTGGCAACATCGGCGCCGGCTCCGGCGATGGTGCCGCCGGTAGCGAGGATGACGACATTGGGCTTGTCGGCGAAGGCAGGCAGCGCCTGGCAGAAGGCTACGGCGATCAGCGCGCAGCGGGCGAGGAAGCGGTTCATTGAATCTCCTTGTTTGTGCATTGAGGAAACCGGGGATTAGTTTCGCAATGGTTAATCAGCACGGGGCGTGCCAGATATTTCGGCGATGACGGGTTTTTTAAGTGATTGATTTATTGGGGATCGGATTTCTGGTGCCCGGTGAGTTTGACGGAATGTCGAGGCTTGGCCGATGCGGGGCATCGGATTTTCGATAGGCAAGCCGCCGTCTCAGAAAATTTCAACCAGCTGCTTGACGATCAGCACGCTGACGACGCCGAGGAAAGCCTTGCGGATGAAGCCGGCGCCGTGTTTCAGCGCGAGGTGGGTGCCGACGTAGGCGCCGGCCAGATTGCAGGCCGCCATGGTCAGGCCGACCGCCCACAGGATGGGGCCGTGGCTGGCGAAGAAGCCGATGGCCGAGAGGTTGGTGGCAAAATTGACGACCTTGGCGCTGGCCGAGGCGCGGATGAAATCGAGGCCGAAGACGCGGACGAAGCCGAAAATCAGGAAACTGCCGACGCCCGGCCCGAAGAAACCATCGTAGAAGCCGATGACCAGCCCGAACAGGGCGCCGCGCCAGAGGTCGCCGGAGCGTGGCTCGTGCGTCTCGACATGGCCGAGGTTCTTGCGCAGGAAGGTGTAGATGGCGACGGCTAGCATCATGACGACGACCAGCGGCCGCATCGCTTCGCGTGGAATCCAGGCGACCACGGCGGCGCCGAGCCAGGCACCGAGCAGCGCGGCTGCGGTGGCGGGCAGCACCAACCGCCAGGGAATGCGCACGGCGCGGGCGTAACGCCACAATGACGCGCCGGTGCCGGCGATGCTCGCCAGCTTGTTGGTGCCGAACAGCGTCGGGATGCCGGTCTGCGGAAAGGCGGAAAGCAGCACCGGAATCTGGATCAGGCCGCCGCCGCCGACCACGGCGTCGACCATGCCGGCGAAGAAGGCGGCGGGAGCGAGGATGAACCAGTCGATAGTCATGACGAACTCAAAAAAAGACCCGGTGCTGAGCACCGGGCCGTAAAAAAAGGTTCAGACCGAGGGGGGGCCGAACCTCAGAGGAGGGATGGTCAGGCGGTGACGGGCACGGTGTTCTCGCCGGCAACCGGCAGCGCGTCATCGACGTCAGCGAGGGACGTGTTTACCGGGTCGATGGCCTTCTCCCACTTGGCGACGACGGCGGTGGCGATGGCGTTGCCGAGTACGTTGGTCGCCGTGCGGCCCATGTCGAGGAAGTGGTCGATGCCGAGGATCAGCAGCAAGCCGGCCTCGGGCAGCCCGAACATCGGCAGCACGGCGGCGACGACGACCAGCGCGGAACGCGGCACGCCGGCGACGCCCTTGCTCGAGATCATGAGGACCAGCAGCATGGTGATCTGCGTCCCCAGACTCAGATCAATGCCATAGGCCTGGCCGATGAACAGCGCGGCAAAGGCGCAGTAGAGCATTGAGCCATCGAGGTTGAAGGAATAGCCGAGCGGCAGGACGAAGCCGGTGATGCGGTCCTTGACGCCGAATTTCTCGAGTTGCTCCATGAGCTTCGGATAGGCCGATTCGCTGCTGGCGGTCGAGAAACCGAGCAGCATCGGGCTGCGCACCAGCTTGAGCAGGCGGAAGACTTCCTTGCCGAGCACGAAGTAGCCGGCCGCGATGATCACCAGCCACAACACGGCGAGGGCGATGTAGAAGCTGGCCAGCAGCTTGCCGAAGACGACCAGCATGCCCAGGCCCTGGGTCGTGATGATGCCGGCGACGGCGCCGAAAACGCCAATCGGGGCGAAGCGCATGACGTAGTCGGTGACCTTGAGCATGACGTGGACGATTTCTTCCATCGTGTTCACGAGGCTGCGCGCCGCTTGGTTGTGCAGGTGGCCGAGCGCCAGGCCGAAGAAGACGGCGAAGACGAGGATCTGCAGGATTTCATTGGTCGCCATCGCCTCGAAGAAATTCTTCGGGAAGACGTGGGTGATGAAGTCCTTGAGGTTCAGCGCGCCGGTTTTCAGGCCGACGGCAGCGCCCACCTCGGGCAGCGGAACACCCAGATTGGCGCCGGGTTGCAGCAGGTTGGCGAAGATCAGGCCGAGCGCCAGCGAACACAGCGAGGCGGCGACGAACCAGCCGAGCGCCCTGGCACCGATCCGACCGACAGTCTTCGAATCGCCCATGCCGGCCAGGCCGACGACCAGGGTGGCGAAGACGAGCGGGGCGATGATCATCTTGATCAGGCGCAGGAAGATGTTGGTCAGGATGCCGAAGTAGCCGGCGATTTCCTTGGCTTCGGCCGGGCCGCCAGCCAGCGTGTTGCAGGCGTAGCCGACGATGACGCCGAGCACCATGGCGATCATGATCAGGGTGGTTAACCGGTTCATTTTCATGATGGTTTCCTTGTTGTGTGCATTGAATGAAGGGTTTGCTTACGCCGCCCGGGGCAGGATCATTTGCGGCTTGGTCAGGACTTCCGGACGCAGCACGGCGGCCAGTTGCTCGGGACTCATGAGCTTGCGTTCGAGGACGATCTCGGCGACGCCGCGGCCGCTCAGGTGGGCTTCGGCGGCGATTTCCGTGGCGTTGGCGTAGCCGATGTACGGGTTCAATGCGGTGACAATGCCGATCGAACGCTCGACGCTGGCGCGCAGGGCGTCGCGGTTGGCGGTGATGCCGTCGACGCAGTAGTCGGCCAGCGTCTTGCAGCCCTTGCCGAGGTGCAGGACGCTCTTGAACAGGCTGTGGGCGATGATCGGCTCGAAGGCGTTGAGCTGCAGCTGGCCGGCCTCGGCGGCGAAAGTGACGGTGGTGTCGTTGCCGATGACTTCGAAGGCGATCTGGTTGACCACTTCCGGGATCACCGGATTGACCTTGCCCGGCATGATCGACGAGCCGGCCTGACGCGGCGGCAGGTTGATTTCGCCAAAGCCGGCACGCGGGCCGGAGGATAGCAGGCGCAGGTCGTTGCAGACCTTGGACAGCTTGACGGCGACACGCTTCAAGACGCCGGACAGTTGCACGAAGCTGCCGCAATCCTGCGTCGCCTCGATCAGGTTGGGGGCGGTGAGGACCGGGATGCCGCTGATCTCGACCAGCTTGCGGCAGACGATGGCGGCGTAGTCCGGGTGGGCGTTGATGCCGGTACCGATGGCGGTGGCGCCGAGGTTCATTTCGCGGATGAGCAGGGCGGCTTCCCGGAGGCGCTCCTCGTCCTCGCCGAGCATCACGGCGTAGGTCGAGAATTCCTGGCCGAGGGTCATCGGCACGGCGTCCTGCAGCTGGGTGCGGCCCATCTTGAGCACATCGGCGAATTCTTCGGCCTTGCGCTCAAAGGCGCGGCGCAGGTAGGCCATGGCCTCGACCAGGCGGAAGATGCCGACGTAGGTGGCGAGCTTGAGCGCTGTCGGATAGACGTCGTTGGTCGACTGGCTCATGTTGACGTGCTCGTTCGGGTGCAGGAACTGGTACTCGCCGCGGGCGTGGCCGAGGATTTCGAGCGCCCGGTTGGCGATCACCTCGTTGGCGTTCATGTTGGTCGAGGTGCCGGCGCCGCCCTGAATGACGTCGACGACGAACTGGTCGTGCCACTGGCCGTCGATGACTTCGCGGCAGGCGGCGGCGATGGCGTCGGCGCGCTTGGCGTCAAGCAGGCCGAGCTGGCGATTGGCCTGGGCGGCGGCCTTCTTGATCTGGGCCAGGGCGCGAATGAGGTCGGGATAGACGGCGATGGAAATGCCGGTGATGTTGAAATTCTCCAGCGCGCGCAGGGTGTGCACGCCGTAATAGGCCGCGGCTGGGACTTCGCGGTCGCCGAGCAGGTCGTGTTCGAGGCGGTGGCTTGGTTGTTTGGACATGTTGTCTCTCCGGTGCAGTGTTGTAGTTGGTCCGGCTGGTGTGCCGTCCATTTGCCTTTTCTCTGCACGGGTCATGCCAGCGGCAATTGATTTTCCGGGTACTGATTTCTAATGGTTTTTTTGGGGTGATGCCGCGCAGGCGCCGGATTCCCGAGCTTTCGGTCGGGCTGGCGTTCGGATTTCCGAGGCGTCGGCGCGCGACCCAAAAAGCAAAAAACCGCCAGCTTCGGCGGTTTTCGTTTTTGGGCTTTATTTCCGGTTGACCGTAGGAATGCTCATTTTTCGTTCGGCGGCAGCCACTTCAGCCTTCGGAACGCCCATTCGGTCAGCCACAGGCTGAAATAGGTCGCGAACCACGCAAAAATGGTGTCGGACAGGAAATGTCCGCCGGCCGTCATGCGCACCACAGCGAGCAAGGTGGCCATGGCCAGGCTGGCCAGCAGCCAGCGCCGACGGGTTGCCGGCGCCGCGAGCCAGCCGAAGGCCATGACGAAAGCGGCGGTGGCGACATGGCCGCTGACGAAGGAGCAATTCTTCGGGCACTGGTCGCTGACCACGAAGGCTGGCGTGAAGGTGAGCGGCCCGCCGAATTCAGCCACCGTCGCCGGGCGGGCGCGGTGCCAGCCATCCTTGAGCGTCGCGTCGACGAGCAGCACCGGTCCGAGCAGCGCGGCGACGAGCAGGAAACCGAAGGTCGTCCGCCGGGCATGCAGCCAGCCCAGGCGCTTGATGCCGCCGAGCAGCAGGCCGCCGAGGAGGATGACGAGCAGCGCCTGTCCGACCCGCGGCGTGCCGCGGTAGATCAGTTCGAACAGCGGCCAGTTGCCGCCGGAAAAGGCCCATTTTCCGTCGTCGTAGAAAACCCGGCTGGCGGCCAGGTCGATTTCCGGAAAGGCGACGAAGAGCACCGCCAGCAGCGCAAAAACGACGCCGGCGAGGCGCAGCTCAATAACCCTTGAAGTCATGCAGCAGGTAAACATCCATGTCGCGGCTGGTCGTCGCGTCGAGCGGCGCTTTCAGCGTGGCGAGTTTTTCGATGCGGGCAAAGCGCGGCGCGAAATCGGCGCCCGGCGCGGTGTCGGTGATCAGGAGCGCATCCTTGCCGACGTAGGGGCGCAGATTGGTGGTCAGCTTGTAATGGTCGCTGGCAATGCCGGACGGGTTCCAGCTCGCGGCGGCCGGCTTGAGGTCGCGCAGTTCGTAAAGCATGTGGGCGAGCAGGGTGCGGTTGTCGGCGACGAGAACGGCGTTCGGGTGAGCCTGGACGACGGGCTTGAGTTGGCGACCCAGTTCATCCCAGCCCATGGCGCGTTTGAACGGGTTCAGTTTTGCCTGTTTTTCCGGGTTGACCGTAGCAATCACCTGCGGCCAGTGATAGACCAGCCCGACGAGCAATAGATTGATCGCCAGGCCGCCGATCAGCCACTTTTTCTTCTCGCGCTGCAGCAGCCAGGCGACGGCAGCGATGACGGCCGGCGCGAAGGCGGGCGCCGCCCAGTTGGCGTTGGCGCTGCTCTTCATGGCCTGCGCCGAGACGACGATCCACAGCGGCAGGGCGAACCAGAGCAGCAGGCGGGTCCGGTCGTCGCGCCAGCTTTCGCGAACACGGACGAGGAGCAGCAGGAAAACGCTGCCGAGCACCGGGCCGAAGGCGATCCACTGAGCCGCCCAAAATTCGCCGAGCGAGGCCAGCCCGCCGCCGGCCGCGCGGTTCAAGGTGATGTCGGCAGTATGCTTGAGCGTCGGGAAATCGTGGGTGACATTCCAGACGATATTCGGCGCCAGGATGAGCAGCGCCAGCACGACCGCAGCCCAAGGCTTGGCCGAGGCCAGCCGTGGCCGATGAAAGGCTAGCAGGAACAGGAAGGCGGCGCCGAGCCAGGCCGCCATGGTGTATTTGGAGAGCAGGCCGAGGCCGCAAACCACGCCGAGCAGCAGCCAGTCGCCCCACGAATCGCTGTCCAGCGCGCGCAGGAAAGCCCACAGCGCCAGCGCCCAGAACAGCGTGAGCAGGGCATCGGTGGAAACGAACAGACCGAGCCAGGAGAAAATCGGCAGGGTCAGCACGCAGGCGGCCGACCAGAAAGCGACGCGCCCGTCGTAGAGCCGCCGGGCAATCGCCCAGCAGGCCGCGGCGGCGAGCGGATAACAGAGCATGGACAGCGCCTTGACGCCGATCAGCCCGTCGCCGAACAGCGCGGTGGACAGCCAGATCAGCGCGGCGACGCCGGGCGGCTTGGAGAAGTAGCCCCAATCGAGGTGCTCCGCCCAGGTCCAGTATTGCGCTTCATCGACGTAGAGCGTGATGCCGAGGTTGGGCAGCAGCCAGAGGCGCCAGGCGAGCAGCGCGGCCGTCAGGCCAAACAGCCATTTCACGCTGTTTTTGCCGTTGACCGTAGGATTCACGCCGGCTTGTGCCAGCCTTCGTCAGCCGCCAGCTTGTCTTCCGGCCGGGCCGAGTAGGAGCGGATGGTGCCCGATTCGAAGTAGATGCGGGCGAGCAGTTCGGAGAGCACGCCGGTGGTGATGAAGTGGATGCCGGCGATCAGCATGCCGATGCCGACGATGAGCAGCGGACGGCCGCCGATGTTCTCGCCGAGGCCGAATTTGACCCAGGTCAGCCAGGTCATGATCAGACCCGACATCGCGGTCAGGCCAAGGCCGATGCCGCCGAAGAAGTGGCCGGGGCGGGCGCGGAAACGCATGAAGAAATAGACGGCGATGAGGTCGAGAATGACCCGGAAAGTGCGCGAAATGCCGTACTTCGAGACGCCGGCCGTGCGTGCGTGGTGCGTTGTCGGCTCCTGCGCGATGCGGCGCGGCGTCGTCACCGTCGCCAGCCAGGCCGGAATGAAACGGTGCATTTCGCCATACAGGCGCACGCTCTTGATCACGCTGCCGCGGAAAGCCTTGAGGCTGCAGCCGTAGTCGCGCAGATGCACGCCGGTCATGCGGGCGATCAGCTTGTTGGCGATCTTCGACGGAATCTTGCGCAGGAACAGGCCGTCCTGACGGTTCTGGCGCCAGCCGGCGACCAGGTCGAGGTCTTCGTTGATGAGCCGGGCAACCATGCGCGGAATGTCGACCGGATCATTCTGCAAATCGCCGTCCATGGTCACGATGACATCGCCACGGGCTGCGTCGATGCCGGCCTGCATGGCCGCCGTCTGCTTGAAATTGCGCGTCAGTTCAACGATGCGGACGTGCGGGCCATATTCGCGCGAACACTGCGCGGCGCGATCCACCGTCGCATCGCTGCTGCCGTCATCGACCAGCACCAGCTCCCACGGATGGTCGTAGCCGACCAGCGCCTCATGCACGCGCTTGACCAGCGGCGCGATGTTGTCCTCCTCGTTGTAGAACGGGACGACGATGGACAGGCTGTGCGGGGGAATTGCGGGAACGGCGGCGATGACTGCGCTCATGGGTGAATCCGGCGGCAAGTGGCTAAATAAGCGCGCATTTTAACCTCGAAACCCCGGTTGACCGCTTATCGCTCCTTGATCAGCCACCACGACATCCAGCGCGACAGTCGTGGCATCACCAGGTAGGACATGGCCAGCGCGACCAGCGCCGTGAATACCGCTGTCCTGAGCAGGAAGGGCCAGCCGGCGAGCAGCGGGGCGACCAGCCAGAGGAGCAGGGCAACGGTCGGAAAGATGCCCAGCCAGCTGACGAAGGTCATGCGCCATTTCGCCGGCGGACGGCTAGCCGGTATGGCGGTTGGCGCAAACCAGGCATCGAGGCCGGTGAGCAGGCGGTATTCTGGATCGCCGTCGGCGACGGCGCGCAGGCGTTCATGCCAGAGGGCGCGCTGGGGCGAGGCGTTCCAGCGGTCGAGATCGGCTTCGGTGGCGAAGCGCTGGACGATCTGATATTCGCCGCCCGCGTTTTCCGGCGGAATCAGCTGGGCTGCCAGGTAACCCGGAAAGCCGCTGGCATCGGCAAACATGGCACGGATCAGCGCCTCGTAGGCCTCTTCGCAGCCGGCTTTGGCCTTGCGGCGGACGACGCGAACAAGTGGTTCAGTCATGGCGTATTTCGCTTCAGTCGGTATTGCAGTTGGGGCCGGGTGATGCCGAGCACCCGGGCGGCGCCGGCCAGGTTGCCGTCGGCGCGCTTGACGGCTTCGGTGAGCAGCGCCTCTTCGAGCTGCTCCAGCGACAGCCCGCTGGCAATGATCGAATCGAGCAGGCCGGAGCTGCATTTGGGGGCGTTTTCCTGCTCCAGCGAGCCGGAGGCAGAAATCGCCGATTCCCAAGACTTTGCTTCGCTGACATGCGTGAACAGATGTTCCAACTCGATCCAGCCGCCTTGCGGGGCGAGGATGACGCCGCGTTCGATCATGTTTTCCAGCTCGCGCACATTGCCCGGCCACGGGTAACCCTTCATCGCCTGCAGTGTCTTGTCGGTGACGCCGAGCAGGCGTTTTTCATGCAGCGTCGAGAAGCGGCCGAGCATGGCTTCGACCAGTGGCTGAATGTCGGCGACGCGCTCGCGCAGCGGTGGAATGGTCACCGGGTAAACATTCAGGCGATAGTAGAGATCGGAGCGGAAACGGCCTTCCTTGACGGCATTGGCCAGATCGACATTGGTCGCGGCGACCAGCCGGATATTGACCTTGCGCGTCCGGTCGTCGCCGAGGCGCTCGATTTCACCTTCCTGCAGCACGCGCAGCAGCTTGGCTTGGGCGGCCAGCGGCAATTCGCCGATTTCGTCGAGGAACAGCGTACCGCCATCGGCCCGCTCGAACTTGCCCATGCGCGAACTCTGGGCGCCGGTGTAGGCCCCTTTTTCAACGCCGAACAGTTCAGACTCGATGAGGTCGTGGGGCAGGGCGGCGCAGTTGATGGCGACGAAAGGGCCTTGGCGGCGCGAACTTTCCTGGTGCAGGGCGCGGGCAAAGCGCTCCTTGCCGACGCCGGTTTCGCCGAGCAGGAGGACCGTGACCGAGGTTCGCGAGGCCTTGGAAACGAGCTCCTGGGCTTGTTTGAACCCGTTCGATATGCCGACCAGTTGCGGCGTCTGGACGTTCTGCGTGATCGTCGTCCGGAGATACTCGACCTGGGTGCGCAGCTCCATCAAGTGGTTGAGCATGGGGTCGGACTGGAAATAACTGGCGTGTTCTTCCGCATCCTCCCATTCCTCGAGCGGCTTGCCGACGATGCGGCAATTGTTGTCGCCGCAGGCGACGCACTCGACTTCCTTGAACAGGATGAACTTGCCGATGAAGGCCGAGGTATAGCCGGAGGCATAGCCGATCTGCGACCAGCAGACCGGTTCGTCCGAGCGGCCGAATTCCTTCATGTGAACGTCCTGCTCCCAGGAGTTTTCCCAGAGGAAATCGCCCTCGAAATGGCCGGTTTCGATGTCCATTTTGAGGTTGACCGGCGTAACCCGGACGATGCCTTCGAGCATGTGCAACTGAGGCCCGGTGAAGAAGGCGTCCTGCAGCGACTGGTGGGCACGAATGCGCTTGGCCAGTTCGGCATCGCGCACACCCGAGGCGTAGCCCATGCGGGTCAGGATGCGCCGCGTCTGCTCCTTGCCGACCGAATCGACCAGCTCCTTGCGCAGGGTGCCGAGGGCAGCCGTGTGCATGAGGATCATCCGGTTTTCACCGAGCCAGATCGTGCCGTCGCTTTCGCAAAACTTGACCAGATTTCTCAGGTCGTTTGATTCCGGGTACTGAATCGTCGTCATCTTGTCTCTCTGCCGTTGAATGCCGAAAGGCTTCCGCGGCATTCATTTTTTATGTCAGCAAGGCCGTCTGGCGGCATTGGCTGGGTACCGAATTTTCAACGAATTGCACAACGAAGAATTCTCGAGATTATTTCATGATTTTGAGATTCGGTGGCAAACCGCTTTCTGGCTATTACCTTCGTCAAGTATAGGCCGTGTCCCTCCTTGGTCCCGCGCGCGGCGAAAGTTCAGCCGCGAATTCGGACATTTTTTCGTTTGATGCAATTGATCAATTGATTAACTGGAGATGAATCGATTGATCAAAACGTAATTTAAAGCGGTGTCGGTTTGGCTTCGAAAATCAAGTTTTTCAATGGAAACAGTGCCTTGTCGTTCTGGCACGCTCCTTGAATAAGAGCTAGCCTCGACGCATCGTTGGTCGCGTCGTCACCAGGAGAAAGCAGCATGGGGCAAGAGGACATTGTTCAACCGGGCGTCACCTTCGATCCGACACGTCGCTACGTTCGTGTTTGCGAACAGCGCCCGGACGGTTTCGTCGAATTCGAATTCGCCATTGGCGATCCAGCCATGTGCGTCGAACTGATGTTGCCGGAAGCCGCTTTTCACGAGTTCTGCCTGGCCAATGCCGTCATCGTTCTTGACCCGGCCGTGCCCGGTCAGGGCGACTGGGCGGCACGCCTGAATTCGGCGTCGCAGCAACAAATATCCGACGCCGGCTAACCATCCCGTCAGCGGGAATATAAGAGGAGACATCTATGGAAATTGATCTGCGTACAGTCGCCATCAAGCCCTTGCGACACACCTTCGATCACATCGCGCGGCGCTTCGGCGACAAGCCTGCCAGCCGCTACCAGGAAGGCACCTACGATATCCAGCAAACGGATATCTTCCACTACCGCCCGATGTGGGAACCGGAGCTGCAGCTCTTCGACAAGCGTCGCACCAAGGTTCAGATGAAGGACTGGTACGCGCTCAAAGACCCGCGCCAGTTCTACTACGGCGCCTGGACGATTGCCCGCTCGCGCCAGCAGGACGCCGCCGAATCGAGCTTCGACATGATCGAAGAGCGCGGCCTGGCCGATATCGTGCCGGAAGAAATCAAGCAAACCGCCCTGGCCGTTCTGGTCCCGCTGCGCCACGTCGAGTGGGGCGGCAACATGGGCAACTCCTACATTTCCGCCTACGGCTACGGCACGGCGATTACCCAGCCCTGCCTCTACCACGCCATGGATCACCTCGCCGTCGCCCAGTACCTGACCCGCATCGGTCTCGTGCTCGAAGGCCCGGAGGCGCTCGACTCCGCCAAGGACGCCTGGATGAACGGCGCCATGTGGCAGCCGATGCGCCAGCACGTCGAAAACGTCCTGGTCGTTCAGGACTGGTTCGAAATTTTCGTCGCCCAGAACCTCGTGCTCGAAGGCCTGACCTATCCGCTGGTCTACGACTACCTCGATGGTGATTTCTCGGCCAATGGCGGCACGGTCATTTCGATGATGACCCGCTTCATGGGCGAGTGGTCTACCGAAACCGGCAAGTGGGTCGATGCCCAGATCAAGGTGGCGGCAGCCGAGTCGGCCGAGAACAAGGCCCTGATCAGCGACTGGGTCAAACAGTATCGGCCGCTCGTCCTCGCCGCACTGGCCCCGATCGCCCAACGCGCCTTCGGCGATCAGGCCGAAACGGTGCTTGCCGAAGTGACCGCTCAGTTCAACGCCCGCTGTACCAAATCCGGCCTCGCCGTCTAGGAATCCCCATGTCCAAAGTATTCATCGCATTTCAACTCAATGAAGACACGCGCCCGATCATCGAGGCGGTGCTCGCCGACAACCCGCATGCCGTGGCCAATGAATCGCCGGCCATGGTCAAGATCGACGCCGAAGGCGAGCTGGTCATCAAGCGCAATTCCATCGAAGAGCTGATCGGCCGCGATTTTGACCTGCAGGAGCTGCAGATCAACCTCATCACCATTTCCGGGCATCTGGACGAAGACGACGACCAGTTCAAGCTGTCCTGGCTGAACTGATTCAGGAGACAAACATGGATATGAACGTTAAAAAGAAGAAGCTGGGCCTCAAGGAAAAATATGCCCACATGACCCGCGGCCTGGATTGGGAAACCTCCTACCAGCCGATGGACAAGGTCTTTCCGCAGGCCAAGTTCGAAGGCATCAAGATTCACGACTGGGACAAGTGGGAAGACCCGTTCCGCCTGACCATGGATGCCTACTGGAAATATCAGGCCGAGAAAGAGCGCAAGCTGTACGCCGTGCTCGACGCCTTTGCCCAGAACAACGGCCATCTCGGCATCACCGATGCGCGTTACCTCAACGCGGTCAAATTGTTCCTGACCGGTATTTCGCCGCTTGAATATGTCGCGCACCGTGGTTTCGCTGCCGCCGGCCGCAACTTCCCGGGCGTCGGCCCGCGTGTCGCCTGCCTGATGCAGTCGGTCGATGAAATCCGCCATGCCCAGACGCAGATTCACGCCATCTCGAACTACAACAAGCACTACGACGGCTTCCACGACTTCAAGCACATGCTTGAGCGCGTCTGGTATCTCTCGGTGCCCAAGTCCTTCTTCGACGACGCCTTCAGTGCCGGCCCGTTCGAGTGGATGATCGCCATCGGTTTCAGCTTCGAATACGTGCTGACCAACCTGCTCTTCGTGCCCTTCATGTCGGGTGCCGCCTACAACGGCGACATGGCGACGGTGACCTTCGGCTTCTCGGCCCAGTCCGACGAAGCGCGGCACATGACGCTGGGCCTCGAGTGCATCAAGTTCATGCTCGAGCAGGATCCGGACAACCTGCCGATCGTCCAGAAGTGGATCGACAAGTGGGCCTGGCGCGGTATCCGCGTG
>PHCH01000060.1 GCA_002840785.1 Betaproteobacteria bacterium HGW-Betaproteobacteria-4
GTGATCGCAGCCGTCAGCGTCGTCTTGCCGTGGTCAACGTGACCAATCGTACCGACGTTTACGTGCGGTTTGGTACGCTCGAATTTTTCCTTAGCCATTCCAGTTCCTCAATAATCAAATAAATAAAAAATCCAGAATCCAAGCTAATCGGTGGTGCCCATGGGCAGGATCGAACTGCCGACCTCTCCCTTACCAAGGGAGTGCTCTACCACTGAGCCACATGGGCCTACCTTAAAACTCCAGCCGTACTGCGTCATGGAGCGGGTGAAGGGAATCGAACCCTCGTCTTAAGCTTGGAAGGCTTCAGCTCTACCATTGAGCTACACCCGCTTATTACGCCCGCAACACAGGCTGCTACAGCATTTAATCTGGTGGAGGGGGAAGGATTCGAACCTTCGAAGGCAGAGCCGACAGATTTACAGTCTGTTCCCGTTGACCGCTTGGGTACCCCTCCGGAAGAACCCGGGATTATCCGGACGACCACTAGCCCTGTCAACACCCAAAAACACAAAAGCCGGCATATAGCCGGCTTTTCCGCTTACGAAACTGAAATTATTTCTGGGAGAGGACCCAGGCAACCAGTTTCTTGGCTTCGGCCTCGGTGACGTTATTTGGCGGCATCGGGATCTGGCCCCAGACACCCTTGCCACCAGTTTTGACCTTGGTGGCCAGCATGGCGGGGGCTGCCTTGTCGCCTTTGTATTTCGCAGCAACTTCCTTGTAAGCCGGACCAACCAGCTTTTTGTCGATGGCGTGGCAGGACATGCAGTTCTTGGCCTTGGCCAGAGCTTCGTCAGCCTGGGCCTGACCGGCCATCACGATACCAGCAGCGGCCATCACGGCAACATAAACAGCTTTCATTCTCTCGCTCCGTTATTCAGGTTGGTGGATAAATCAGTGTTGGATGATAAAACCCTTTTCTATCCCTTGCAAACAGGAAGCTTGGTGTACTCGCATCTCCTGCTCAAGGCAATTAACGCATGACCTTGGCAACACGTTGACAGCAAATGCTTATGAAGGTCGTGACGAAACAGCCAACAATGCGCCAGCCGAGACGAACAAGCCACCAAAAAGGCGATTCTGCAAACGAATGGCGGCCGGGTCATGCAACCACCGGCCGAGATGGACTGCGGCAAGCGCATACCCCGACATTACCACCATGTCAGTCAGGCAGAGTGTTGTCGCTATCAACAGGTACTGGGGAATTTGGGGTTCCGCTGGATTGACGAACTGGGGCACCAGCGCACCGATGAATATGATGGCCTTCGGATTGGTCAGATTGACCAGAACGCCCTGCAGAAACAACCCTTTGCGACGCACCATCGGCGCATTGGCATCGACCGGCACGACTGGGGCCCGCCATTTCTGGATGCCGAGCCAGAGCAGGTAGGCCGCCCCCAAAAACTTGACCAGCAAAAATGCCGTTTCCGAGGCGGCCAATAGCGCACCAAGGCCAAGCGCGACAATCAGCAGATGGAGCAGAATCGCCGACTGAAGGCCCAGAATGGCCGTCAGTGCTGCCCAATAGCCGTGCCGCATGCCTGTACTCATGCTGATCACCGCCCCCGGCCCCGGGGTCACGGCGATCAGGATAGCCGCCAGCAAGAAGCCAAGCCAGACTGCGAGCGTCATTTACGGCGCTGAATCTGCTTAACGTCGCGCACCGCCCCCTTGTCGGCCGAGGTGGCCATCAGGGCATAGGCTTGCAGCGCGGCGGAAACGACGCGTTCGCGGCTGACCGGTTGCCAGGCGGCTTCGCCCTTGGCTTCCATGGCAGCGCGCCGCTGGGCCAGTTCGTCATCAGAGATGGCCAAATGGATGCGACGATTGGGGATGTCGATTTCGATGGTGTCGCCCTCTTCGACCAGCCCGATGGCGCCGCCATCCGCCGCTTCGGGCGAAGCGTGACCGATGGAAAGACCGGAGGTGCCACCAGAAAAACGGCCATCGGTGAGCAAGGCACAGGCTTTGCCGAGGCCCATCGATTTCAGATAGGAGGTCGGGTAGAGCATTTCCTGCATGCCGGGGCCGCCCTTCGGACCTTCGTAGCGGATGACGACGACGTCTCCGGCAACGATTTTCTCGCCCAAAATCGCGTCGACCGCAGCATCCTGGCTTTCGAAGACGCGAGCACGGCCGCTGAACTTCCAGATGGATTCATCGACACCGGCCGTCTTGACGATGCAGCCGTCAAGCGCGATGTTGCCGTAAAGGACGGCCAGGCCGCCCTCTTGCGAGAAGGCGTTGGCCTTGTTGCGGATGCAGCCGTGGGTCCGATCGAGATCGAGCTCGTTGTAGCGGCGATCCTGCGAGAAGGCGACCTGCGTGGGCACGCCGCCCGGGGCTGCCTTGAAAAACTCGTGCACCTTGACGTCGTGTTCGCGGACAACGTCCCAGCGCTCGATGGCTTCCCCGATATTCTTGATATGGACGGTCGGCACCTCGCGAGCGATCAGGCCGGCCCTGTCCAGTTCACCAAGGATGCCCATGATGCCACCGGCCCGATGGACGTCCTCGATGTGATACTTGTCAGTCATCGGCGCGACCTTGCACAGGCACGGAACGGCACGCGAAATGCGGTCGATGTCGGCCATCGTGAAATCGACGCCGGCTTCCTGCGCCGTAGCCAGGATGTGCAGCACGGTGTTGGTCGAGCCGCCCATGGCGACGTCGAGAGTCATGGCGTTTTCGAAAGCGGCCTTGGTGGCAATGGAACGCGGCAGAACCGAGGCGTCGTCCTGTTCGTAGTAGCGTTTGCACAGTTCGACGATCTGGCGGCCGGCACGCAGGAAGAGTTGTTTGCGATCAGCGTGGGTGGCGACGACGGTGCCATTGCCGGGCAGGCTGAGGCCGAAGGCCTCGGTCAGGCAGTTCATCGAATTGGCGGTGAACATGCCGGAGCATGAACCGCAGGTCGGACAGGCGGAACGCTCGATTTCGTCAAGATCGGACTGGGAAACCGAGTGGTCGGCGGCCTTGACCATGGCATCGACGAGGTCGAGATGCACGACATTGCCCTGGATCTTGACCTTGCCGGCTTCCATCGGGCCGCCGGAGACGAAGAT
This sequence comes from Betaproteobacteria bacterium HGW-Betaproteobacteria-4, assembly GCA_002840785.1. Classification (GTDB taxonomy): domain Bacteria; phylum Pseudomonadota; class Gammaproteobacteria; order Burkholderiales; family Rhodocyclaceae; genus Azonexus. The sequence goes on from PHCH01000060.1 coordinate 3,066, forward strand.
GACGGGGATGTTGAGGCGCATGGCAGCCATCAGCATTCCTGGGGTGATCTTGTCGCAATTGGAGATGCAGACCATGGCGTCGGCGCAGTGGGCGTTAACCATGTATTCGACCGAGTCGGCGATGAGGTCGCGGCTGGGCAGCGAATACAACATCCCGCTATGCCCCATGGCGATGCCGTCGTCGATGGCGATGGTGTTGAATTCCTTGGCGATGCCGCCGGCTGCCTCGATCTCGCGCGCCACCAGTTGGCCCATGTCCTTGAGGTGCACGTGGCCCGGCACGAACTGGGTGAAGCTGTTGACCACGGCGATGATCGGCTTGCCGAAGTCGCCATCCTTCATGCCAGTGGCGCGCCACAGGGAGCGGGCGCCAGCCATGTTGCGGCCGTGGGTGGAGGTGCGGGAACGGTATTGCGGCATGACTCTCTCTCCGTCTGAATCTGGCGCCGACGTCTTGTCATGGCGCGCGAACTATAATCGGCTAATTCTAGCCCACTCTGAACCTTCGATGCTTCTTCACCCGCAGTTCGACCCCGTCGCCTTCTCGCTCGGCCCGCTCTCGGTGCGCTGGTACGGTTTGATGTATCTCGTTGCCTTCGTTCAGTTTATTTTGCTCGGCCGCTACCGGATCAAAAGCCGCCCCGGATTCCTGACCGTCGAACAGCTCGACGACCTGCTTTTCTACGGCATGCTCGGCGTCATTGTCGGCGGTCGTCTCGGCCAGGTGCTGTTCTATGAACCGGCCTACTACCTGAGCAATCCGCTGGAAATTCTCGCCGTCTGGAAAGGCGGCATGAGCTTCCACGGCGGCTTTCTCGGCGTGCTGGTCGCTGTCGGCCTGTGGGCACGCAAGCTGGATCTCAACTGGTGGGATGTAACCGATTTCGTCGCCCCCCTCGTGCCGCTCGGCCTGGCCGCCGGACGTCTCGGCAACTTCATCAACGGCGAACTATGGGGCCGCGTCGCCGACCCCAGCCTGCCGTGGGCGATGATTTTCCCGCAAGCCGGCGACATGCAGCCACGTCACCCGTCGCAGCTTTATCACATCGGCCTGGAAGGCCTCGCCCTCTTTTCGATTTTGTGGTTTTTTTCCGGTCGACCGCAGCAACGCGGCGCAGTGTCCGGTGTTTTCCTGATCGGCTACGGCTGCTTCCGCTTCATCACCGAATTCTTCCGCGAGCCGGATGCCGGCATCTTCGGCCAGTCCTACACGATCAGCATGGGTCAGTGGCTGTCGTTGCCCATGGTGCTGGCCGGCATCGTTTTGCTGGTGCTCGCCAAGCGCCGGAAATCTCTATAATTATGGATTACGTTATCCACTACACGACAGGAATCGACTCATGACACGTCCGTTCAAGGTTCTCGGCATCCAGCAAATCGCCATCGGCGGCCCTTCCAAGGAAAAATTGCGCACGCTGTGGTGGACCTCATGCAGCCGCTCGATCCGGAAAAGAAGCCGGCCGTCCATGCCACCCCGCTCAACCACGTCGGCCTGTGGATCGACGACCTGCCCAAGGCCGTCGAATGGCTTTCGGCCAACGGCGTGCGTTTTGCCCCGGGCGGCATCCGCAAGGGCGCCGCCGGTTTCGACATCACCTTCCTGCACCCCAAGGGCAACGAGGAATTCCCGATTGGCGGCGAAGGTGTCCTGATCGAACTGGTTCAGGCACCGCCGGAAGTTGTCTCGGCCTTCGCCAAGCTGGCCGCCCAGTAAGCAAAAATGGCTGACATCCCCGAGCACGAACTCGAGGAAACCCGCGCCGCGCTCGCCCCCACCCTGGAGGCGGCCGCGGCGATCCTGCCCTGGGTCGCCACCCCCAGAAAGGCGCGCTTCGACCCGAAGCTCAATGAACGCTGGCTGGCCGCCGGCAAACGCTTGGCTGCAGCGTGGTCCGAGCGCCACGGCGCCGGCGCCGACGATGTTCGGCCAGCCATATTCAGCCTCTACGCCATCGCCATCGAAACGACCGACGCCAATTGCCTGCGCCTCGGCGAAGCACTGGCCAGCGCCGCCGACCGCCTCGAAGAAGATGTTCTTCCGCCACGCCTGATTGCGGCGATGACTGCAGCCATCGAATGCCTGAGCGAAGCCGAGGGGCTTGAACACACCGCCTTCCCCGAACGCGCCGACCACTTCGCCAAACGTCTTGAAGCGGCCGCGGCAACGGCCAATCCGGACGAACGCTCGGTCGTCCTTGACGGGCTATTCGTCGACGAAGCCAGCGAGCAAATCCAGCTCATGCACGACGCGCTGGCCGCCCTGCCGCCCGATGCCTACGCGCTTGCCACGGAGTCGCTGAAACTGGCGCAGCAGGCCGAATTGCTGGAAATATGGGGGGTCATGCATCTGGCCCGGCAGTTGTCGGAATGCATCAAGCGACATGCCGCCGACCTCGACAGCCCGGCAGTCCGCCAGGAAGTGCAAAACCGGCTGGAAACACTGGGCAGCACCATTGCTACGGTCAACCGGTAATTTCGGCCAAATTTGAAATGCGCTCAGATCGCGCCGCAGACGGCCTTTAGCCGCTCCCCGGCAGCGAGTGCCTGGAGCTTCGCCTCGCCCGCCTCGTACTCGACGAGGGCCAGCGTGACCAGATTGGCGACGGCCTGCGCAAACAGCGCATGAGCCGAGGTCCACGGCTGTCGCGTGCCAACCTGCTCCAGACAGAGAACCCCCTGCAACTCGCCCCGGATGTGAATCGGCGTATCGAGCATGGCCGTCACACCGTAGCGCGGCAGGTAATCGAGCGCGAACTCGGCAGTTAACGGATGGATGTAGGCATCATCCGCCGAGATGCAGTTGCCGGCGCGCAAGGCGCTGAAATAGACGGGATACTGGCTGGCGTGCACGCTTTGCCCCTTGCTGTGGCGCCGGCTCGCCAACTCGAACAAGTCGAGACAGAGGAGCTCCTGATGCTGGCTGCCCAGCGCCCAGATGCTGACCCGGGCGACGCCGGACATGTTGGCCGCCGACTCGGTCAGGATACTCAGCATCATGTCGAGCGACGCCTCCTTGAAGTAGGCGCCGCGCGACAGGCTGGCGATACCTTCCTGCAATTCGACCGGCGACATCAAGGGTCTGATGCCACCCTGATTGACCAAGTTTTCCATAAATTTCCGACTGACCAAGTCCCGATCGGGACAAATGCACAAGCCGGAATTTTATAAAGCCATGCTCAATCTGCCTGTGAAATCCTCCACACCTGACAAAAGTAATAGCCGAAACCGCATCGCCACACGAGACTCAGCGAGCCCCCAGTGCAGCAATCCGTTCTTCAAGCGGCGGGTGCGTCGAGAACAAGGCCATGAAACTGCCCTTGCCACCAGCAATGCCCGAGGCCGCCATGTTTTGCGGCAGCGGTTCGGTATGCAGGTTGCCCAGACGACGCAAGGCATTCTGCATCGGCACCGGCGAACCCATCAGACCCGAGGCGCCGGCATCGGCACGGAATTCGCGCTGCCGCGAGAACCAGGCGACGATGATGCTGGCGAGCAGGCCGAAGACGACCTCGCAAATCATGCTGGTCACCCAGTAGCCGATGCCCGGGCCGGTGTTTTCGCTGTCACCGCGGCGCAGGAAGCCATCGACCAGGTAGCCGACGATGCGCGACAGGAAGACGACGAAGGTATTCACCACACCCTGGATCAGCGTCATGGTCACCATGTCGCCGTTGGCGATGTGGGCGACTTCGTGGGCCAGCACGGCTTCGGCTTCATCGCGCGTCATGCCCTGCAACAGGCCGGTCGATACGGCGACCAGCGAACTGTTCTTGCTGGCGCCAGTGGCGAAGGCATTCGGCTCACCGTCGTAGATGGCGACTTCCGGCATCGGCAGGTTGGCGCGCTTGGCCAGCTTGGCAACGGTGTCGACCAGCCACATTTCCGTCGACGAACTCGGCGCCTCGATGACCCGCGCACCGGTGCTCCACTTGGCCATGGTTTTGGACATGAGCAGCGAAATGAACGCACCGCCGAAGCCGATCACGGCGGCGAAGACGAACAGCATGCCGACATTGAGGCCGTTGGCAGTCAGGAATTTATTGACGCCGAGCAAACTGGTCGCGACGCTGAGCACCAGCATGACCGCCAGGTTGGTAGCGAGAAAAAGGACTATGCGTTTCATGATCAACTCCTCGAAAAGAGAAACACGCGGATGCTAGTGCATTGCAACAAACGAAAAAACGGGAGCAAAATGGAGACACTCTTCGATTTTTTCTGAGCAACCGATGACACCGATCAACTTTAAACATCTTCACTACTTCTGGGTAGTGGCCCAGGAGGGCAGCATCACCCGGGCCGCGGAACGGCTGGGGGTTGCCGTTCAGACCATCAGCGGCCAGCTTTCGTTGCTCGAACGGCAACTGGGCAAGGCCCTGTTCAACAGCCAGGGTCGGGGCCTGGTACTGAGCGAGGCGGGCCGTGTCGCCCAGGCTTACGCCGACCAGATCTTCCAGCTCGGCGACGCCTTGGTCGATGCCGTCGAGAGCAGCGGAAGCGAGTCCACACTTCGGCTGCGCGCTGGGATTTCCGATGGCATCCCGAAATTGCTGGCCTATCGCCTGCTGTCCACCGTGACCAGCATGCCGACCGATGTCCGGCTGATCTGCGACGAGGGCGAATTCAACACCCTGCTCGCCGATCTCGCCCTGCACCGCCTGGATGTCGTGCTGACCGACCGGGCCGCGCCGGTCAATGCCAATCTCAAGGTTTTCAGCACCCCGCTGGGCGACTTTGCCACCGGGCTGTTCGCCGCCCCCGCCTTGGCCGAACAGTTCCGCCAGGACTTCCCGAAAAGCCTGGACGGCGCCCCCCTGCTCCTGCCCACGCGCCACAACGCGCTGCGCGGCCGCATCGACCGCTGGCTGGAAAACTCGAATATCCACCCGAAAATCGTTGGCGAATTTGAGGACAGTGCCTTGCTGACGACCTTCGGGCGCGGCGGGCTGGGCATTTTCCCGGCCCCGCTGGCGCTTGCCGAGCAGGTCGCCAGCCAGTTGCAGGCCGTGCCGCTCGGCGCCATGAGCGGGGTCAGCGAACACATCTTCGCCATCTCGAACGAGCGCCGCATCCGTCACCCGGCCGTCGAGGCGCTTTGCGCCGCCGCGCCGCAGGCCGCGATTGCGCCAGGGGTATAATTTCCACCCCCCAACGCCAAACAAAGTCAAAACAATGCCGCTGTTCCGCAAGACCGTCCTTCTCGCCCTGAGTATCGCCTTCGCCGCCCAGGCGATGGCCCAACAACTGCCCGTCCCGCCGGCGCTGGCCGCGAAATCGTGGCTGCTGCTGGAAATGGCCTCCAACCAGGTGCTGACCTCGGAGAAATCCGACGAGCGCCTGGAGCCAGCCTCGCTGACCAAGCTCATGACGGCCTATCTGACTTTCGCCGCCCTGCACAACAAGACCCTGGCGCTCGACCAGCCTCTGCCGGTTTCCGAAAAAGCCTGGCGCACCGGCGGCTCCAAGATGTTCATCCGGGTCGACACGCAAGTGCCGGTGGAGGACCTGATCAAGGGCATGATCGTCCAGTCCGGCAACGACGCCTGTGTGACGCTGGCCGAAGGCATCGCCGGCAGTGAAGAGAACTTCGCGCAGATGATGAATCGCGAGGCGCAACGCCTGGGCATGAATGCCTCGAGCTTCCGCAACTCGACCGGCCTGCCCGACCCGGAGCACTACACCACGGCACGCGACCTGTCCCTGCTCGCGGCCGCCCTGATCCGCGACTTCCCCGAGGAGTACAAGAAGTATTACTCGATGAAGGAATTCCGCTACAACAACATCACCCAGCCCAACCGCAACCGCCTGCTCTACATCGACCCCAGCGTCGACGGCGTCAAGACCGGCCACACCGAAGCCGCCGGCTACTGCCTGATTTCCTCGGCGCTGCGCGACAAGCGCCGTCTGCTCTCGGTCGTTCTCGGCACCGATTCGGATAGCGCGCGGGCCAGCGAATCGCAGAAGTTGCTCAACTGGGGTTACATCTCCTACGACGCCGTGACGGTGCAGGCCAAAGACCAGGCCGTCGCCATGGTGCGCACCTGGAAGGGGGCGCAGAGCGAAGTCAAGGCCGGTTTCACCAGCGACCTGTCAATCGCCGTGCCCAAGGGTTACGCCGACAAGGTCAAGTCCGAGTTCGTGGCCGAACCGCGCGTCATTGCGCCGGTAGAAGCCGGCCAGAAGCTCGGCATGCTCAAGGTCAGCATCGACGGCAAGGTTTATGGCGAATATCCGGTCGTTGCTCTTGAAAATGTGCCGCTCGGCAACATCTTCATTCGTATCCTCGACACCATTCGACTCTGGTTCAACTAAACCCATGACGCCCTACGTCGCCGATCCCGTTTACCTGAACGGCCAGTTCAAGCCGCTGGCCGAAGCGGGCATTTCGCCGCTCGACCGCGGCTTTCTGTACGGCGACGGCGTCTATGAGGTGATCCCGGTGTATTCGCGCCGGGTGTTCCGGGTCGATGAACACCTGAAACGCCTGCAGGCGACGCTGGACGGCATCAAGCTCGCCAATCCGCTGACGGCTGACGGCTGGAAGGAAGTGGTTTTCAAGCTGATCGAAAGCGCGCCTTGGGAAGACCAGTCGATCTACCTGCAAGTCACGCGCGGCGCCGACGACAAGCGCGACCACGCTTTCCCGCCGGCCAGCGTGCCACCAACGGCTTTCGCCTTTTCTTCACCGCTGGTCACCACACCGGCCGAGATCCGTGCCAAGGGCGTCGCGGCGATCACCGTGCCCGACCTGCGCTGGTCGCGCTGCGATTTGAAAGTCATTTCCCTGCTCGCCAACGTGCTGGCCCGCCAGCAGGCCGTCGAACAGGGCTGCGCCGAAGCGCTGCTGATTCGCGACGGCTTCATGAAGGAAGGCGCGGCGTCGAACATCTTCATCGTCAAGGACGGCGTGCTCTGCGCGCCACCCAAGACCCACCTGATGTTGCCGGGCATTACCTACGACGTGATCCTCGAATTGGCCGAATCCCACGGTCAACCGGTAAAAATCGCCGAAATTGAAGAAACTGAACTTCGTGCCGCCGACGAGGTCTGGATGACCTCATCGACAAAAGAAATCCTGGCGATCACGACGCTCGACGGCCAGCCAATCGGCACCGGCCAGCCCGGCCCGCTCGGCGAGCAGATGTGGCAGTGGTACCAGGATTTCAAGAACACCGTAATGCGCAAAGGCTGACATGGCTTCGTACAAGGACACCCTCCTCGAATTCCCCTGCGAATTCCCGCTCAAGATCATGGGCAAGGCTGACGACAGCCTGGCTCAGGTCGTCCTCGACATCGTCACCGTGCACGCCCCCGACTTCGATGGCGCAACGATGGAAATGCGCGCCAGCTCGGGCGGCAACTACGTCAGCCTGACGTGCACCGTCATCGCCACCTCCAAGCCGCAACTCGACGCGCTGTACACCGACCTCAGCGGCCACCCGATGATCAAGGTCGTGCTGTAAGTGCCTCCTGTCGTCAAACGCCTGGGCCGGGTCGACTACGCACCGACCTTCCAGGCCATGCAGGACTTCACGGACAGCCGCACCACCGAAACGCCTGATGAAATCTGGATCGTCGAGCATCCGCCGGTGTACACCCTCGGCCAGGCCGGCAAGCCGGAACATATCCTCAAGGACGTTGGCATCCCCATCGTCAAGATCGACCGCGGCGGCCAGGTCACTTACCACGGTCCCGGCCAGGTCGTGATCTACCTGCTGCTCGACCTGTCGCGCCTCAAGATCAAGGTACGCGAACTGGTCACCGCCATCGAGCAGGCCGTCATCGACCTGCTGGCCAAGCATGGCGTCACCGCCGAACGCCGCGATGGCGCCCCCGGCGTCTATGTCGGCGAGGCCAAGATCGCCGCCCTCGGCCTGCGCATCCGCAACGGCTGCTCGTACCACGGCGTCTCGCTCAATGTCGATATGGATCTTTCCCCCTTTGCGGCGATCAATCCCTGCGGCTATGCTGGCCTGAAGGTCATCCAGACCAAAGACTTCAATATTCCGCTCACCGCTCACGAGGCCGGCGAGCAACTCTCGCAACACTTGCTACAGCAACTGGAACAGAAAAATGGCTGAAAAAGGCGTCAAACAAAAAGGCGAACTCAAGACCGCGCGCATCCCCATCAAGATCGTGCCGGTCGACACCCCGCTGCGCAAACCGGAGTGGATACGCGTCAAGGCCGGCAACAGCGCCGGGCGCTTCGGCGAAATCAAGTCCATGCTGCGCGAAAAGAAGCTGCACACCGTCTGCGAGGAAGCGACCTGCCCCAACATCGGCGAATGCTTCGGCCGCGGCACGGCCACCTTCATGATTCTCGGCGACATCTGCACCCGGCGCTGCCCGTTCTGCGACGTCGGCCACGGCCAGCCGCTGCCGCCCAACCCGGACGAGCCGCGCGAACTCGCCGAATCGGTTGCCACGCTCAAGCTGCGTTATGTCGTGATCACCAGCGTCGACCGTGACGACCTGCGCGACGGCGGCGCCCAGCACTTCGTCGACGTCATCCGCAACACTCGCGAACTGTCGCCGACCACCACCATCGAAACGCTGGTCCCCGACTTCCGCGGCCGCATGGAGGTCGCCCTCGACGTCCTTGGCGGCGCCCTGCCCGACGTCCTCAACCACAACCTGGAAACCGTGCCGCGCCTCTACAAGCAGGCCCGCCCCGGCGCCGACTACGCGCACTCGCTCGAATTCCTCAAGCAGTTCAAGGCCCGCTACCCGGACGTCAAGACCAAATCCGGCCTGATGGTCGGCCTCGGCGAAACCGACGAGGAAATCCTCGACGTCATGCGCGACCTGCGCGCCCACGATGTCGAAATGCTGACCATCGGCCAGTATCTGGCCCCGTCCGGCCACCACCTGCCGGTCACCCGTTACGTCCATCCCGACACCTTCAAGATGTACGAAGAAGAAGCCAAGAAAATCGGATTCACCGGCGCCGCCTGCGCCCCGATGGTCCGTTCCAGCTACTGGGCCGACCAGCAAGCGCACAGCGCCGGCGTCGCCTGACGCCTGGGAACGATTGCTACGGTCAACCGGAAATAATGGCCAAAAATGAAAACGCCCGGCAGGACATGCCGGGCGTTTTTTATGCTGCCTATTTCACACCGGGCGGCGGCGGAGGCGGTGCTCCCGGCGGCGGTGGCGGAATGCCGGCATCGGTAGAGCGCACCGCGCGCGGGTAAGCCATGTTGGCCGGCACGGGCACCCGGTGCCCCTTGCTGTACATGCACTGGATGTAGGCGTTGTCATATTGGCGCTGCGTACCGACACCCGAGGCGCGAGCGCTGTCGGCCCCGGTCGCGCTGCCGAGCAGCAGACCGACGCCGGCCCCGGTTGCCGCACCGCGACCATCGCCTCCGATGGCAGCCCCAGCCACGGCACCAACTGCCGCACCGACCGCGGCGCTGGTCACGGCCGACTCCTTGGCCGCGTCCCCAGCCGTCTTGCCGCCGATCTGGATATGGGCATACTGCCGGCAATAGCCGTCATCCACCTTGAAGCGCTCAATGCTCTGCCCGGTTCCCGGCAGGACCATGACGCTCGGCCCGGTCGGCAATACCGTGCAGGCGCCCAGCAGCAGCGCGCCGCCGATCAGGCCGAGACGGGGAAGAAGCGAATTTTTTTCAGCCATGATCATTTCTCCGGTTGCGGCAGAACCTTCTGCCAGCCGCCAGGACATTCCTTGATGTAGGGGTAGTAGCCCTGCGCGCTGGCGCAGTAATACCAGTACTGCTGGCCCGACTCGGCTGGGGCATCCTGTGCCTGCTCGATGTACACCGGCGGCGGCGAAGGCGGTACGACGATGACCTGCGGCGGGTAATAGTAAGGTGGCGGGTACCAGATCGGTCCCCAGACCGGGACGCCAAGGTGCACGCCGAAACGCACCCGCGGACCATGGGCCGAGGCATTTGTCGCCACGCCGGCCATCAGCACGGCGAGGACGACCATCAGGATTTTTGCCGCTTTCATGGGGAACTCCAGCCTTCCTTGACCACAATTAAACGATAGTCAATTTTAGGCCGGACCGGCGATTAAATTTGCTACAAGTTGTAAGCGGGAAAACGGCCTGCCTCAGTCGTCCCGGGCGATCAGTTCATCACGTCGACGACGCAGGCCCTCGGGCATTTTGAGCGTCGTCCGGTCCCAACCTTCGATGTCGAGAATTTGCACCATGCACTCCTCCATCACCGCATGCGCCCGCAAGGTCGCTTCGGCAATCGCCTGGTGAACCCTGAGGTCGTTGCCCGGATCGACTTCGCAGGTATTTTGATAGCGGTGCAACTCGCGCAGGCTGCGCAACTGCACCGCCACCTGGGCAGGACAGGCGCACATGTAAATGGCGCCTTCCTCGATGATCTGCGAGAGCTCCTGATCGGTAAATTGCTTTTGCAGGATCATCGTCTGCCCCTCAGAGCAGTTTCAGACGTTTCGCCGCATCACGCAGCTCACCACGAAAATCGGGGTGGGCGATGCCGATCAGCGCCTCGGTACGCTGCTTGGCCGTCTTGCCACGCAGTTGGGCGACGCCGAATTCGGTGACGACGTAGTTGATGTCGTTCTTGCTCGTCGACACGTGGGTACCCGGCGACAGGGTCGGCACGATGCGCGAAATGGTGTCGTCCTTGGCCGTCGACGGCAGCACAATGAAGGCCTTGCCGCCGTTCGAACGGTTGGCGGCACGGACGAAGTCGGACTGGCCGCCGGTACCCGAGTAGGGAATCGGGCCCAGGCTTTCCGAGCCGCACTGGCCGAGGAAATCGATCTGCATGGTCGCGTTGATGGCGTGCAGGTTGTCGTTCTTACCGGCCAGGTAGGGGTCGTTGGTGAAATCGACCGGGTGCATTTCGAGTGCCGGGTTGCGGTGCATGAACTGGTAGAGCTTCTTCGAGCCGAGCGCGAAGGTCGCCAGCATCTTGCCCTGATGGTAATTCTTCTTGCGGTTGGTGACGACACCAGCTTCGACCAGCGACATGATGCCATCGCCGACCATTTCGGTATGAATGCCGAGGTCGCGCTTGTCGGTCAGCTGCATGACCACCGCGTCAGGAATGCCGCCGTAGCCGATCTGCAACGTGGCGCCGTCGGGGATCATGTCGGCAACGTACTTGCCGATGGCTTCCTGGACCGGCCCGATCTTGGGCAGGCCGACTTCGAGAATCGGTTCATCGCTCTCGCACAGCGCGGCAACCTGCGAAATATGGATGTGGCAGTCGCCATTGGCGAAGGGCACGTTGGGATTGACCTCGAGCACGACGACGCGCGCCCGGTCGATGGCGGCCATCGTGTAGTCGGCAGCGAGCGCCAGTGAGAAGAAACCATGCTCGTCCATCGGCGAGGCCATGGTGAACACGACATCGGCCGGCATCAGGCCGCGGTTGAGCAACGACGGCATTTCGGAGAAATAGGCCGGGATGAAATCAACCCAGCCATCCTTGCCGCCCGGGCGGGTGGCGCCGCTGTAGAAATAGGCGGTGTGACGAACGTTGTCGACGGTTTCCGGGTCCAGGTAACCATATTTGCGCACGGCCAGAATCTGCGAAACCTGCACATCGCGGAAATCGCGGCGCGCCTCCGACAACGCAGCCAGCAGGCTGGGCGGTTCGCCGACGGCGGTCGGAACGACGATGGTGTCGCCATTCTTGACGACCCGAATGGCATCGGCGGCGGACATGCGTTTTTGTTGGTACAGGGCCTGAAAGGACATGCGCTATCTCCTGAATTATTAATTACGAAATTTAAATCGTCGCATGGCGCTTGGCCCAAAAAACTGACCAGGATCAAAACCCCATGCCGATTGAATTGCAACAACCGAGGCTTGCCTAGGCCTTGCGGTTGCTCCCTGCGACCATGCGAATTTCAAACAAGCGGCACTCGAGCGGACCGTTGAACAGCGGCGTCTTGCGGCTCGGTTTGAGCCCGACCAGTTTAGGCAAACGGAGGTCGGCTGTGAAGAAGAAACAGTTCCAGCCGGCCCAGTGTTTCTTGAGGGCTGAGCCGAGTTCCGGGTAGAAGGCAGCCAGTTCATCCTGCTCGCCAATGCGTTCGCCGTAGGGCGGATTGGTGACGAGGATGCCGTGATCGGTCAGCGGTTGCGTTTCGAGCAGATCTTCACGGTCGACCGTGACAATGCCGCCAAAACCAGCTTCCTGCAGGTTGCGCCGGGTGGCGCGCACGGCCTTGTCGTCGATGTCGTAGCCGCGGATGTCCATCGGCTCGGCCGGCTTGACACGCGCCTCGGCGGCCTGACGGATGTTCGCCCAATTGAGCGCCTCGAAATTGCGCAGCATCTCGAAGGCGAAGCCGCGATCCAGACCGGGCGCCCGGTCGAGCGCCATCTGCACGGCTTCGAGCAGGAAGGTGCCGCTACCGCACATCGGGTCAACGAGCGGCGTGCCGGGTTGCCAGCCGGTGATTTTGAGGATGCCGGCCGCCAGGTTTTCCTTGAGCGGCGCGTCCACGCTGGCCTTGCGGAACCCGCGCTGCCACAGCGGTTGGCCGGAAGTGTCGAGGTACAGCGTGCACTCGGTTTCGGAGAGAAAGACGTGGATGCTGACATCCGGGTGGCGCGTCTCGACGTTAGGCCGGTCGCCGCGGTCCTCGCGGAAGCGGTCGCAGACGGCATCCTTGACGCGCAGCGTGACGAAATCGAGCGACTTGAGCGGGCACTTGATCGCCGTCGTCACGACACGCATGGTGCGCGTCACGTCGAAATGGTTGGGCCAGAGCTGGCGGACGGCCAGCCGGTAGATGTCTTCTTCCTTCTGGTACGGCCCCTTGACGATGTGCCAGAGGATGCGGGTGGCGATGCGCGATTCTAGGTTGGCGCGGTAGCACACCGACCAGTCGCCGGTGAAAAATACGCCACCGTGCGTCGTCCGCAGGTCTTCGCCGCCGACGCCACGAAGTTCCTCGAGCAGGTGTTCTTCCAGCCCGCGCGGGCAGATTGCGAAATAGGTATTCATGTCAGAAGGGCTTGAGGACAACGAGGAAGAGGACGAAGAGCAGGACGATCACCGGCAGTTCGTTATAGAAACGGAACCAGATGTGGGTTTTCTTGTTGCCGCCGCCCTGGAACTGCTTGAGCATCCGGCCGCAATGCCAGTGGTAAACCGCGAGGACGGCAACCAGCGTGGTCTTGGCATGCAGCCAGCCGCCCGAAAAGCCGTAGCCGAACCACAGCCACAAGCCGGTCAGCACAGCAAATACGCCGAGCGGCGTCATGAACTTGTACAGCTTGCCGGCCATGAGCAGCAGGCGGTCGCGTTCGGCGACGCTGTCGGCCGGCACCATGGCCAGATTGACAAAAATGCGCGGCAGGTAGAACAGGCCGGCAAACCACGAAATGACCATCCAGATATGCAGGGTCTTTACGACGAGCATGCGTTTCTCCTTGAGACTGCCTCGGCAATCCCGACATCGACGTTCGGGAAGGCGAGCTTTAGTTTTAATTCTGTTTTCAAGCGCTTGTTGCCAATACGCCGCGACTCACGCATGAAGGACATCTGCACCGGCGACAGCGTTTTCGCCGCCTCCTCCCGCGAAATGCGCGGCGGGCGCGGCAGTGCGAAGGCATCGGCGACCCGGTCGAAATACTCGGCCATCTTCAGGTCGGAATCATCGACGACATTGTAGACGCGGTTGGCGCCGCCATGACGCAGCGCGGCGATACAGGCAGCCGCCAAGTCGTCGGCATGGATGTGGTTGGTGTAGCCGTCATCGGCCGCGCACAGCGCCGGAAGCGCCTTGTTCAGGCGCTCGATGGGCAGGCGGTCGGCGGCGTAGATGCCCGGGGCGCGCAGGATGGAAACCTTGACGCCAGTCCGTTCGCCCCATTGGCGCAGGCAACGTTCAGCATCAACCCGCCGGCCGGCGCGGGAACTCTCCGGATTCAGACGGCGCGTTTCGTCGATCTGCGCCCCGCCACAGTCGCCATAAACCCCCGTCGTGCTTACGTAAATCAGGCGCCGTGGTAGACTTTTGCTCTTGCCCAAGGCGGCCAGCAGGTTGCGGGTACGCGTGTCGTGACGGCCTTCGCCGGGCGGTGGCGCCAGATGCAAGACGTAGTCGGCCAGTCCGGCGATGCGCTGCAGGCTGCCCCGGTCGTCGAGATCGGCCAGCACGGGCAGCGCCCCCGCATCGCGCCATTCGGCCGCCCGGCTGGCATTGCGCAGCAGGGCATAGACGCGAGCATTAGGGACAATGCGGGAGAGGATGCGGCGGGCAACGTCCCCGCTGCCGACAATCAGGATTTTTTGCACGCCGGCATTGTAGCCGACGACCAAGGGGAAATTATGAGCGCCGAAGCCGGCGAGACCCTGCTTGACGCCGGGCTGCGCCAGGGCCTGATTCTGCCGTACGGCTGCAAGGATGGCGCCTGCGGCGCCTGCAAGGGCAAGGTCGTCAGCGGCACGGTTGACCACGGCAAGTCGCAGCCACATGCGCTGACCGACGATGAAAAGGCCGCCAGCATGACCTTGTTTTGCTGCGCCAGCGCCCAGACCGATCTGGTCATCGAATGCAAGCAACTGGCCCTGGCCAGCGACATCCCCGTCAAGACCCTGCCGTCGCGCATCGAAAAGCTCGACAAGCTGGCCCCGGATGTCATCGAAATGCATCTGCGCCTGCCGGCCAACGAACGTTTTGAGTTCCTTGCCGGTCAGTACATCGACATCCTGCTCAAGGACGGCAAGAAGCGCAGTTACTCGCTGGCCAGTGCGCCGCGCGATGAAAACATGCTGGAACTGCATATCCGCCACGTTCCCGGCGGCCTGTTCACCGAGCAGGTTTTTTCGACCTTGAAGGTCCGTGACATCCTGCGTTTCAACGGCCCGCATGGCAGCTTCTACCTGCGCGAAGATTCGTCCAAGCCGATGATCCTGCTCGCCGGCGGCACCGGTTTCGCGCCGGTCAAGTCCATCGTCGAACACGCCATTGCCAAAAACATCAGCAGGCCGATGTTCATCTACTGGGGCGCCAAGGCGCGGGTCGATCTGTACCAGAACGCGCTGCCGGAAAAATGGGCGACCGAGCAGGCCAACATCAAGTACATCCCGGTGCTTTCGGAGCCGGCGGCTGGCGACGAGTGGACCGGTCGCACCGGCTTCGTGCACCAGGCCGTGCTGGCTGATTTCCCCGATCTTTCCGGCTACCAGGTCTATGCCTGCGGGTCGCCGCTCATGATCGAGGCGGCCAAACGCGATTTCGTGGCGCAAGGCATGCCGGAAGAAGAGTTCTTCGCCGACGCCTTCACTTTTTCGACGACTTGAATTTTGGCCGTTTTTCCCGGTTGACCGTAGCAATCAGCCGGATCAACGCTGCCAGGCGCAGCCCTTGAGCGCCTCGCCGTTCAGCTCGACCGTAGCCGTCCACGCGAAGGCGCCGTTGGCCTGAACATCCCGGCAGATGGTTTTTTCGAGGCGAATGGCCAGCTTGTTGCGGTCGGCGCTGCCGTCGTAACGGCTGACATTCCCTTCGCTCCGGAACTCCGCGTAAGGCAGCACGACTTCGGGCTTGCCATAGCGCTGCAGGCGGACGTGTTCGCCGCCGGCGACCAGCGCCCAGGCCGGATCGTTGCCGGCGGCGCGCCACGCTTCCTCCTTGCCGCCCGGCATCTGGCAGCGCCCTTCGACGCGCGCCATGTTGAAGGCCGAGGCCTTCAAGGTCCCGTTGTCGAGTACGCCGAGCAGTTCGACGTAGAGCCGCTTGCCGGCAGCGAGCCCGACGCTGTTGAGCGCCCTGGTCACGCTGCCATCGGCCGAAACGTCCTCGACATTGGCGTAGCTGCGGTCACGACAGGGCGAAAATATCAGCCGGTCGCCCTGCTGCATCATCAAGCCGTAAGCCATTTTCGGCGTGTTATCGACCGGCTTGGCCTCTTCGGCCTGAAGCGTGGCGGAGAGAAAAAGAGCGGCCAGCGCGGCAAGGGAATGGCGAAAGGTCATGGCGGGGCAATCCGGTGAAAGGCAATGTCGGGCATTGTCACCCGTCCGCCCGGCAAATCGTTTGATGCAACTGAAAAAGCGCTGACCTTCCCGATGCTCAGGCGAGGCGCCCGAAACGCGTCAGACGGACGTCCACGGTCACCGCCAGCGCCGTCAGCGCCGCCGCCCGCGCCCGCCCCTCGGCGCTGGCCCGGTAAAGATGCGGCGTCATGGCCAGCAGGTCGGCGATCGCTTCGGCGCCGTCGATGGCCAGCGGGAAGCGGACGCTTTCCGTGGACAGCCAGCCAAAGCCGGCCGGCACCTGCGTGTCGGCGGGACGTTCGGGCTTCAACGCGGGATAAATGATTTCGCGCAGTTCGCGCAGGTGGTCCGGCCCGGCATCGACCTGCAGCAGCACGCCTCCCGGCTTGAGCACCCGGGCGAACTCGCCATAAACCGGGAAACCGAACATGCACAAAACAAGGTCGAGCGTGGCCGGCAGCACCGGCAGATTGGCATTGCTGCCGACGATCCAGTTCGGCCGCTTGTCCTGCTTGGCGGCGGAAAGCACTGCCCATTTCGAGATGTCGAGACCGAGCACGGCCAACGTTCGTCCTTCACCCGACGCGGCAGCGAGCTGGCGCAGGTAGTAACCCTCGCCGCAGCCGGCATCGAGGCTTCTGATCGTCGCGTTGGCCGGCAGTTCGGCCAACGCCGCCCGGCTGACCGCCGCAGCAATCGGCTGGTAGTGGCCGGCATTGAGGAAACGCCGGCGGGCGGCGACCATTTCCTTGCTGTCGCCCGGGTCGCGCGAGCGCTTTTGCTGGACGGGCAGCAGGTTGGCGTAGCCGTGGGCTGCGATGTCGAAACTGTGGCCGGCGGCGCAGCGCCAGCTCGCACCGTGGCAATGCAGCGGCGCACCATCGAGCGGGCAGGCCAGCGCCGGAAAGGGAACGATACTCACGCCTTACTCGCCGAGGTAGGCGGCGCGCACCTTGGGGTCGTCGAGCAGCATGGCCGATTCGCCGTTAAAGGTGATTTCGCCGCTTTCCATGACGTAGCCGCGCTGGCTGGATTGCAGGGCCAGCTTGGCGTTCTGCTCGATGAGCAGGATGGTCATGCCATCGGCGGCGACGGCGCGGACGACTTCAAAAATCTTCTGGACCATGATCGGCGCCAGGCCCATCGACGGTTCGTCGAGCAGCAGCATTTTCGGCCGGCTCATGAGGGCGCGGCCGATGGCCAGCATCTGCTGTTCGCCGCCGGACAGCGTGCCGGCAAGCTGGCTTTCGCGCTCCTTGAGACGCGGAAAATAGCCGTAAACCATTTTCAGGTCTTTTTCGACGTCGACCGCAGCATTGCGGATGAAGGCGCCCATGTGCAGGTTTTCCAGCACGGTCAGCCGGGGAAAGACGCCGCGCCCTTCGGGAACCAGCGCAATGCCCTTGCGGATGATGTCGTGCGGGGCAAGCTTGCCGATCTTCTCGCCGCAGAAATGGACGTCGCCGCCGACGGCATCGAGCACCCGGGCAATGGCCTTGAGCGTGCTCGTCTTGCCGGCGCCGTTGGCCCCGATAAGCGCCACGGTTTCGCCCTCGTTGACGTGAAAGGTGATGCTGCGCACCGCCTGGATGCCGCCGTAGGCGACGTGGAGTCCGGTTACTTCAAGCACCCAGGTAAGCCTCGATGACGCGTTGATCTTTTTGCACGACGGCCGGCACATCCTCGATGACCAGCGCGCCGTAGTCGAGTACGGCGACGCGGTCGCAGAGGCCCATGACCAGCTTGACGTCGTGTTCGATGAGCAGGATGGTCGTGCCGTCGCGGCGGATGCCGTCGATCAGTTCGCGCAGTTGTTCGGTTTCGGTCGCGTTCATGCCGGCGGCCGGTTCGTCGAGGCAGAGCAGCTTCGGGTCGGTGGCCAGGGCGCGGGCAATTTCGAGCCGGCGCTGGTCGCCGTAGGAGAGATTGCGGGCAAGGTCGTCGGCGCGTTCCTCGATGCGCACGTAGTGCAGCAGGTCGATGGCCTTTTGCCGAATCGCCGCTTCTTCGGCCTTGGTCGCCGCATTCTGGAATATCGCGCCGAGCACGCCGGCCCTGGTCCGCACGTGGCGGCCGACCATGACGTTTTCGAGCGCCGTCATGTTGCCGAACAGCCGGATGTTCTGAAATGTACGGGCAATGCCGCGCGCCGCCGCCTTGTCCGAAGCATCGGCAACGAGCGGCGTGCCATCAAAGGTAAAACCGCCGCCGTCCGGCACGTAGAGCCCGGTCATGCAGTTGAAAAAGGTCGTCTTGCCGGCGCCATTGGGGCCGATCAGACCGTAGATTTCACCGCGGCGGATGCTCAGCGACACGTCGCGCAGCGCCTTGACGCCGCCGAAATGCTTGGCGACAGCCTTGGCTTCGAGCAGCGGTTTTGCCAAATTCGCGCTCACTTGCCGGTCTCCTGCAACTCTCTTCGGCGCACCGGCGACGGCCACAGGCCGGCCGGCTTGAAGCGCATGACAAGCACCAGGGCCAGGCCGAAGACCAGCATGCGCAGGCTTTCCGGGTCGGCCAGCATCTTGCCGAAGAGCGCCATTTGCAGCGGCCCGACGCCGTAACGCAGGACTTCCGGCAGCACGGTGAGCAGCACGGCGCCGAGAATGACGCCGGGGATGTGGCCCATGCCGCCGAGAACGACCATGGCGAGGATCATGATCGACTCGATGAGCGAAAAGCTTTCCGGCGAGACAAAGCCCTGCATGGCCGCGAAAATGCCGCCGGCGACGCCGCCGAAACTGGCGCCCATGGCGAAGGCCAGCAACTTGAGGTTGCGCGTGTTGATGCCGATTGCCTTGGCCGCGATCTCGTCCTCGCGGATCGCCTGCCAGGCGCGGCCGATGCGCGAATTCTGCAGGCGCAGGTTGATGATGACGACAAGGATGGCCAGCGCGACGAGCAGGAAGTAATACTTCTGCGGCCCGCTGATGGCAAATCCGAGAATCTGCGTCGTCCCCGAGAACTGGAAGGCGCCGAAGCTGACCGGGTCGATCAGCGTAATGCCCTGCGGCCCGTTGGTGACGTTGATCGGGGCATTGAGGTTGTTGAGGAAGATGCGGACAATTTCGCCGAAACCGAGCGTCACGATGGCCAGATAATCGCCACGCAGCTTGAGCGTCGGCGAGCCGAGCACTACGCCAGCCAGGCAGGCCAGCCCGGCACCGATCGGCAGGATGGCCCAGATCGGCCAGTGCAGGCCAAAGTGAGGACTCGCCAGCAAGGCCCAGGTGTAGGCGCCGACGGCGTAGAAGGCGATGTAGCCGAGGTCGAGCAGGCCGGCCAGGCCGACGACGATGTTCAGGCCGAGGGCCAGGAAAACGTAGAGGATGGCGAAATCGAGAATGCGCACCCAGGCCTGGCCGCCCATGGCGGCAACGAAGGGCAGCGCGACGAGCAAGGCCGCCAACGTGGCGATTCCCACGGTCGACCGGAAAAAATGGCCAAAATTCAAGCTCTGTCTCCCGACTTTTCGCCGAACAACCCGGACGGCTTGAACATGAGGACGACGATCAACACCACGAAAGCGAAGATGTCCTGATAGTGGCTACCGAGGAAACCGCCCGTCAGGTCGCCGATGTAGCCTGCCCCGAGCGCCTCGATGATACCGAGCAGAATGCCGCCCAGCATCGCCCCGGCCAGATTGCCGATGCCGCCGAGAACGGCCGCCGTGAAGGCTTTGAGGCCGAGCATGAAGCCCATCTGGTAGTGGGCGATTTCATAATAGGCGCCGACCATGACGCCGGCCACCGCGCCGAGCGCCGAACCGATGACGAAGGCGGCGGCGATGACGCGGTTGATATTGACGCCCATCAGGCTGGCCACCGCCGGATTCTGCGCCGTCGCCCGCATGGCCATGCCGAGCTTGGTGCGATAGACGAGGAGCAGCAGCGCCCCCATGGTCGCCGCCGAGACGAGGACGATGATGACCTGGATGGCCGTGAAATGAGCGCCGGCCAGTTCGAAATCCATATTCGGCAGGAACGACGGAAACGTCAGGTAATTGCGCCCCCAGACCATCATCGCCAGATTCTGCAGGACGATGGACATGCCGATCGCCGTGATCAGCGGGGTCAGCCGCGGGGCGTTGCGCAAGGGTCGGTAGGCGACGCGCTCGAGCGCCCAGCCCAGTGCCATGCAGACCAGGACCGCCGCCATCATGCCGGCCAGTCCGGCCACCGCCACCGGCATGCCGGCCTTGATCAACGTCCCGGCGACGGTGATCGTCACCAGCGTACCGATCATCACCACCTCGCCATGGGCGAAATTGATCAGCCCCATGATCCCGTAGACCATCGTGTAGCCCAGCGCGACGAGCGCGTAGATGCTGCCCTGGACGAGCCCGTTGACGATCTGCTGGAGGAAAATATCCATTTAGTCTTTTCTGTTGAAACCATAAGGAAACGGCACCTTGCGGTGCCGTTTCCTTGCAGCGGATTACACGATTACTTCTTGTCGACCGCCGCCTTGGTCGCGTCGGCCGCGTTCTTGACGGCCTCGGCGCCGGCCTTGACGGCATCCTTGCCAGCCTCGGCCGCCGCCTTGGCGGCATCCTTGACATCGCTGACCGCCTCCTTGCCGACCGCCGTCGCCGCGCCGGCAACAGCCTTGGCCGCATCCTTCACCTCGGCAACAGCCTCCTTGACCTCGGAGCCGGCCGTGGCAACGGCGCCACCGCCCAGCGTCTCAACATATTCCAGCTTGCCGTCGGTGTACTTGTACATCGAAATCGCACCGCCCTTGAGGTCGCCGAACTCGTCGAAAGCGATCTGGGCCGTCACGCCATCGCGCTTGGTCTTGCCGATTTCAGCCAGGTACTTGGCCGGCTCGACCGAATCGGCACGCTTCATGGCCTCCGCCACGACCCAGACGGCGTCATAGACGTAAGGGGCGTAAAGCTGGATCTCGGCATTGAAACGCTTGGTGAATTTCTCCTTGAAGGCCGGGCCGTTGGCCAGCTTCTCCAGCGGGCTGCCCGGCAACGAGCAATAATTACCCTCGGCCGCCTCGCCGCCCAGCTTCATGAACTCCGGCGTACACACGCCATCGCCGCCGAGGAACAGCGCCTTGACGCCCAGTTGCTTGGCCTGCTTGGCCAGCGGACCACCCTGCGCATCCATGCCGCCGAAGAAAATCAGCTCGGCCTTGGTCGACTTGATCTTGGTCAGGATGGCCTTGAAATCGGTCGCCTTGTCGGTAGTGTATTCAGTCGCCACCACCTTGATGCCGGCCGCCTCGGCCGCCTTCTTGAACTCGTCGGCCAGACCCTGGCCGTAAGCGGTACGGTCATCGACGATGGCCACCGTCTTGACGCCCTGCTTGGCGGCGAACTCACCCAGCGCCAGGCCCTGCTGGATGTCGTTGGCCATGACGCGGAAGGCCGTCTTGAAACCCTGCTGCGTGTATTTCGGATTGGTGGCCGAACCGGAAACCTGCGGGATGCCGGCATCGAAATACATCTTGGAAGCCGGGATGGTGGTGCCCGAATTGAGGTGGCCGATCACCCCGTTCACCTTGGCATCGACCAGCTTCTGGGCAACGATGGCGCCCTGTTTCGGGTCGGCCCCGTCATCTTCGTTGATCAGCTCGAACTTGACCTTGGCGCCGCCAATTTCCATGCCCTGGGCGTTCAGTTCCTCGATGGCCAGCACGGCGCCATTTTCGTTGTCCTTGCCGAGGTGAGCCTGCGGGCCGGTCATCGGCGCCACGTGACCCAGCTTGACAACCACTTCCGGCTTGGCATCCGGCGCCGCCGCTACAGGTTTCGGTTCTTCTTTCGGACCGCAGGCGGACAGGGCAAAGACAGTGGCAACGGAGAGGGCAATTACGGAAAGCCTGGCTTGCATCGGTGTTTCTCCTGATTACTGGGGGGATAAAGCGATATGCTCCGATTGTCCGGAGGCACCTGATTCGTGTCAATCATAAGGTGCTATGATAAAAATGTATTTTCCCATTGAGTGTGCCTGATGCCCCAGACTGCTCGCAAGTTATTTGCGATGCTGCCGGAAAAAAGTCGCCACAACGTCTATCGCTCCTTCGTCGACTGCGACCCCGAGCCGAACAAGCGCCTCGTCCTGAAAATCGCCGAGACCAAGGAAGAACTCGAAGCCTGCTTCAAGCTGCTGCACGACGCCTATGTCAGCAGCGGCTTCATGACCCCCGACCCCTCCGGCATGCGCGTCACGATCTACCACGCCCTGCCGACGACGACGACGCTGTGTGCCAAATTCGACGACCAGGTCGTCGGCACCCTGTCGCTGATCCGCGAAAGTGCCATCGGTTTTCCGCTGCAGCGCATTTTCGACCTGACCGGCGTCCGCGAAAAGGAAGGCAATATCGCCGAGGTGTCGGCCCTTGCCGTGCATCCGCGCTTCCGGCGGACGGGAGGCACCATCCTCTTCCCGCTCATGAAGTTCATGTACGAATACTGCACGACCTTCTTTGACACCCGCCACCTCGTCATCGCCGTCAATCCGCGCCATATCGAGATGTACGAGTCGCTGCTCTTCTTCAAGCGGCTGACCGCCAACGTCGTCGAGAACTACGATTTCGTCAATGGTGCACCGGCCGTCGGCGCCTCGCTCGACCTCAAGCACGCGCCGGAAACCATGCGTAAGGCCTACGCCGGCAAGGCCAACAACCGCAATCTTTATCATTATTTCGTCGAAACCAAGCTCCCCAACATCCAGATCCCGCACCGCCGCTTCTTCACGACCAACGACCCGGTACTGACGCCCGACCTCATCGATTATTTCTTCAACCAGAAAACGAATGTCTTCGCCGAACTGAGCGAACGCAAGAAGGCCCTGCTCCACCTCATCTACGATCTGCCGGAATACCGCCGCGTCCTGCCGGGGCTGCCCGAAAAAGGCGCCGCCCAGCAGATTCGCCAGCACCGCCGCTTCTCGGTGAAATGCCCGGCCCGGCTCAACAATGCGCCGGCGCTGATCAACAAGCCGATCAATATCGAAGTCAATGAAGTGTCGCGTTACGGCTTCCGGGCCCGCATCGTCGAGCAGATCCCGGCCGATGTCTGGCTCAACGCCACCGTCCAGCTCGGCCTCAATGAAATCTCGCGGCTGACCGTCCAGGTCGTTCAGGAAACCGATGTCGACGACCAGCATTACTGCGGTTTCCGCATCGGCGAACCGGATCTCGTCTGGCGAAAATTCGTCACCGCGCTGTATGAAGGGCACACCCACACGGACCTCGATCAGGCCACCCGATTCCTCCCGTGACGCCCTCATCTTCATCGTAGCCTGCCGGCCAGCCCGGCCGCCTGACCATGTCGCCATTCAGCCTCAAACTCAAGCTCACCGTTGGTGCCATCGGCATGGCGCTGCTGCTCCTGCTCGTCCAGTTCATCGGGCAGTCGTCGATACTGCGCGAAGATCTCGGCAAGCGGATCGAGGCCGATCAGTTCCAGCTGCTCAGTGAGCTGGCCGGCAATATCGACGGCAAGCTGCAGGAACGCCTGGCCGCGCTGGCCAATTCGACCAGAACCATCCCGCAGGACAGGCTGGACGACCTGCCCGCCCTCGAACGCCACCTGCGCGAACGAACCACCCTGCTCATGCTCTTCGACGACCTCTACATCTTCGACGCCAAGGGCTTATTGCTCGTGGACTGGCCGCTCAAGGCCGGGCGACGCGGCCTCGACATGAGCGCCCGGGACTATATCCAGCAGGCCCGGAAAACCCACCAGCCCGGCATTTCCCAGCCCATACTCGGCCGGGCCACGCGCCAGCCGATCATTGTCATGACCGCGCCCGTCCTCGACAAACAGGGCGAACTGGTTGCCATCGTCGGCGGCGTGCTCAACCTCTACAAACCCAACCTGATCGGCACCCTGGGTTCGCGCCGGATTGGCGAGGGCGGCTATCTTTACCTGGTCAGCAAGGAGCGCCTGGTCATCGCCCACCCCGACAAGGAGCGGATCATGAAGGAAATTGCGCCGCCCGGCGCCAACCCTTCCCTCGACCGCGCCCTTGCCGGTTTCGAAGGCACCCTGGAAGGCACCAACAGCCGCGGCCTGGTCGGCCTGTTCACCTTCAAGCGCCTGGCCTCGACGGACTGGATCATCGCCTCGGTGATTCCGAGCAGCGTGGCTTTCCGGCCCATCGCCAACATTGAGAAGCGCATCGCGACGATTACCATCCTGCTCATGGTGCTGGCCACTCCCCTGCTCTGGCTGTTTGCCGTCCGCATTTCCCGGCCGCTCGGCCAATTGGCGGCGGCCATGCGCCAGCGGGCCAGCACCATGCAGCCGGGACAGCCGGCCCTGCCGGTCCCCGAGACCGGCAGCAGCGAAATCTGTACCGTGGCCGCGGCCTTCAACGAGTTTCTCGGCGCCCGCAACAAGGCCGAGCTGGCCCTGGCGGCAAGCGAGGAACAGCGTTCGAAAATGATGGAAAGCCTGGCCGCGGCGAAGGAATCGGCGGAGGCGGCAAACAAGGCGAAGAGCGAATTCCTGGCCAACATGAGCCATGAGCTGCGCACGCCGATGAACGGCGTGATCGGCATGATCGAACTGGCACGCATGAACCCGGCCGACAAGGAAACGAGCGAATACCTGGACATCGCCCAGGCTTCGGCCAGCAGCCTGCTGGACATTCTCAACGACATTCTCGACGTGTCGAAAATCGAGGCCGGCAAGCTCCACATCGAGCACACGCCCTTCGAGTTCGCGCCGCTGGTCGGCGAAGTGCTGCGCCTCATGACGCCGCAGCTTCGGGAGAAGCATCTGGACTGCGCCTGCAGCCTGCCGCCGGACTTGCCCGAAACCGTGATCGGCGACCCGCTGCGGGTCCGCCAGGTGCTCCTCAACCTGATCGGCAATGCCGTCAAATTCACCCGTGAGGGCAGCATCACGCTCAGCGCGCGCATTGTCGAAGCCGGGCCGGCCGACATCCTGCTCGCCGTCGACATCGCCGATACCGGCATCGGCATCCCGGCCGACCGCCTGGAAGCGATTTTCCATGCCTTCGCCCAGGCCGACACGTCCACCACCCGCAATTTCGGCGGCACCGGCCTCGGCCTGACCATTTCCAGCCAGCTCGTCGAACTGATGGGCGGCAAGCTCGGCGTCGTCAGCCGGCCTGGCGTCGGCAGCACCTTCAGCTTCACCTTGCGCCTGGGTTTGCCCGGGTAATCCCGCATAGCCGGAACATTGACCGGCGATGACAATCCAATCTCCAAAGCATGCCTTGCCACCACCCCCGGCCGGGCGATGCTCAACAGCGCCCACAAGGCGTGACAACCGGAGACAAACATGAGCAACCTGGCTCAACCGCCCTTGCCGACCGACCTGTCCGCATCGATCGACGACAAATACACCCGCCATTCCGGCCGCGTCTTCCTGACCGGCACCCAGGCGCTGATCCGCCTGCCCATGCTGCAGCGCGAACGCGATCTGGCCGCCGGGCTCAACACCGCCGGCTTCATTTCCGGCTATCGCGGCAGCCCGCTCGGCAACCTCGATCTCGGCCTGTGGAAGGCCAAGGAACACCTCGCCGAGCACCACATCACCTTCCAGCCCGGCCTCAACGAAGACATGGCGGCGACGGCCGTGTGGGGCAGCCAGCAGGTTAATCTCTTTCCCGGGGCGCTCTACGACGGTGTGTTCGGCCTGTGGTACGGCAAGGGGCCGGGCGTCGACCGCTGCGGCGACGTCTTCCGCCACGCCAATGCCGCCGGCAGCTCGAAATTCGGCGGCGTGCTGGTCATCGCCGGCGACGACCATGCCGCCAAATCCTCGACCCTGCCGCACCAGACCGAGCACTTTTTCAAGGCGGTCATGATGCCGGTGCTCTACCCGGCCAACGTCCAGGAATACCTCGATTTCGGCCTGCACGGCTGGGCGATGAGCCGTTATTCCGGCTGCTGGGTCGCCTTCAAGGCGCTGGCCGACACGGTCGAGACCTCGGCTTCGGTCAGCATCGACATTGCTACGGTCAACCCGATTTTTCCGCCAAATTTCAAATTGCCGCCGGATGGCCTCAACATCCGCTGGCCCGACCCGCCGCTGGTCCAGGAAGCCCGCCTGCTCAATCACAAGCTCTACGCCGCGCTGGCCTACTGCCGGGCCAACGGGCTGAACAAGCTGATCATCGATTCACCCGCCCCGCGCCTCGGCATTTTGACGGCCGGCAAGAGCTACCTCGACGTCCGCCAGGCCCTCGACGAACTCGGCATCGACGATGCGCTGGCCGGCGAAATCGGCATCCGGCTGTTCAAGGTCGGCATGGTCTGGCCGCTTGAACCGGAAGGCGTCCGCCACTTTGCCGAAGGGCTGGAGGAAATCCTCGTCGTCGAGGAAAAGCGCCAACTGCTCGAATACCAGTTGAAAGAGGAGTTGTACAACTGGAAGGACGACGTCCGCCCGCGCGTCATCGGCAAGTTCGACGAAATCGGCGAGTGGTCCGAGGGTGGCTGGCTGTTGCCGGCCACCGGCGAACTGCCCGTCGCCACCATCGCCCGCGTCATCGCCGAACGCATCGGCCGCTTCTTCACCTCGCCAACCATCGCCGCCCGGCTCGCGCTGATCGAAAGCAAACAAAAGGCGGCGCTGACGCCCATCGTCCTCGCCGAACGCAAGCCGCATTTCTGCTCGGGCTGCCCGCACAACAGCTCGACCCGCGTCCCGGAAGGCTCGCGCGCCGTCGCCGGCATCGGCTGCCACTACATGGTGACGTGGATGGACCGGTCAACCTCGACCTTCACCCACATGGGCGGCGAAGGCGTGCCCTGGGTCGGCCAGGCGCCCTTCACCAGCGAAAAGCACATCTTCGCCAACCTCGGCGACGGCACCTATTTCCACTCCGGCATCCTCGCCATCCGCCAATCCATCGCCGCCAAGGTGCCGATCACCTACAAGATTCTCTACAACGACGCCGTGGCCATGACCGGCGGCCAGCCCGTGGACGGCATCCTGAGCGTCGCCCGCATCACGCGCCAGCTCGAAGCCGAGGGCGTCGGCAAGATGGTCATCGTCACCAACGATCCGGCCAAGTACGCCGAAATCACCGACCTCGCCCCCAACGTCCCGATTCGCCACCGCGACGAACTCGACACCGTCCAGCGCGAACTGCGCGAGGAACCCGGCGTCACCGTCCTCATCTACGACCAGGTCTGCGCCACCGAAGCCCGCCGCCGGCGCAAACGCGGAAAAATGCCGGCCATCGCCCAGCGCGTCGTCATCAACGAAGCCGTCTGCGAAGGCTGCGGCGACTGCTCGGTGCAATCCAACTGCCTGTCCATCGTGCCGGTCGAAACCGCGTCACCATCGAAGGCGGCAAACTCAAAAAAGGATCGAATCCCACGGTCAACCGGGAAAATTGGCCAATTTTGAAATCGCCCAAACTGCCGTCCACGACCCAGCCTTACAACCTGCTCATCACCGGCGTCGGCGGCATGGGCGTCATCACCCTCGGCGCCCTCATCGGCATGGCCGCCCACCTCGACGGCAAGGGCATTTCGACCCTCGACATGACCGGCCTGGCGCAAAAGTACGGCGCCGTCTTCTCCCACCTGCGCATCGCCGACCGCCCGGAAGACATCCACGCCGCCCGCATCGCCACCGGCGAAGCCCACGCCGTACTCGGTGGCGACCTCGTCGTCAGCGCCAGCACCGAAGCCCTGTCGAAAATGCTCGAAGGCCGCACGCGCGCCGTCGTCAGCTGCACCGACACGCCAACCGCCGACTTCACGCGCAACCGCGACTGGCACTTCCCGCTGGCCGGCCTCAAGACGCAGCTCAACGAAACCCTCGGCGCCGATCACGTCCAGTTTATCGATGCCCAGCACCTCGCCAACCGCCTGATGGGCGACGCCCTCTACGGCAACATGCTGCTCCTCGGCTACGCCTGGCAACTCGGCCTGGTGCCCGTTTCCGCCGCCGCCCTCGACCGCGCCATAGAACTCAACGGCGCCGCCGTCGACGCCAACCGTCAGGCTTTCGAATGGGGCCGACGCGCCGCAACCGACCCGGAAAAAGTCGCCAAAATCGCCGGCCCGCTCACCGGCCAGCCCTTGCCGGAACAAACGCTGGACGAACTCATCGCCAGCCGCGTCGAACACCTCACCGCCTACCAGGACGCCAAACTCGCCGCCCGCTACACCAGCCGCGTCGAAACCATCCGCCGCCTCGGCAACGACGACCTGACCCGCGCCGTCGCCACCCAATACGCCCGCCTGCTCGCCCCCAAAGACGCCTGGGAAGTCGCCCGCCTGTACGCCCAGACCGATTTTCTGCAGAGCCTGAACGAGCGCTTCGACGGCGACCTGCGCCTGAGCTTCCACCTCGCCCCCCCCGGACTAAGCCACCCCGGCCCGGACGGCCGCCCAAAGAAAATCCGCTTCGGCGCCTGGGTGCTGCCGGTATTCCGGATCATGGCCAAAGCCCGCCGCTGGCGCGGCAGTTGGCTCGATCCATGGAAAAACAGCGAAGAAAACAGGCTCGACCGCCAGCTACTCGCCGACTATGAAAGCGATCTCGACTTCATCGTCGGGCATAGCCCGAACCCGGAACTCACGGCACTGGCCAACTGGCCGGCCGAGGTGCGTGGATTTGGACCAGTGCGCAGCGAGGCAGCAGCGAAGGTGGCTGGCCGACGTGAGGCATTGCGGCAGTTCGCTTGAACCACGCCGTACCCACTCGACATTAATTCACCGGCTCCGTATGCTGATTCCCTGAGAATCGATGGCATAAACGCCATCGATTTAATAACTGGGAGGGAGACTACTGTTTCAGCGGGTCAAAAACCGTGGTCTGTCCCCCATCGTTATATTTAATCGGAGATACCAACGTGTTTAAGAAAATGTTTGAGAAATTGGCAGGCAGAAAGGCACAGGAAAAAAAAGAGCCAGAACTTGATCCAAAGACGGCAGCCCTGATTCATGCAATTCGAGAACGAAGCGAGGAAGACCCATTGGTTGGGGCAAAGCTTGGAGCAAAGGAAGTGTTCCAACGTCTTCTGGACGGCATGAAGAACGAACGTGGCGTTCACATCGAGTCTTTGTTATGCGCCTTGGGTGCATTAGCAGGCTACTCCTGCCAAGCCAATCTTCGTGCGCAAGCAACAGCGAAAGGCATGCCTGAAACCGCAGCGTTTCAGATCATTGGAACCAAAGATGGCAGGCAATATTTCTTTGGAGACCCACTAAACGATGCGCTTGCAGGCCCTCAATATTCTGTCTGGGGTTTAGCTGGGGGGGCCGCGCAGCATGCCGGCGCCAAAGAGCTTCCTGACCTCAACGAAATCTTTCAACACACTTCCTCAGTAGTCGGAGGTGACCAGTTTGGCATCCCTCGTGTGCCGGAAAATCACAAAGCAAGCGACACCCCTATCAATTACTTGAAAGCAATTTGGCCGTCCCTTTTTCCAACAGTGAAGTTACTCTGTCCCAATCCAGTCCACTGGCCAATCCTTTACGGCCTTGCAATTCAAGAAGCCATCGACGCGGGCAAGAGCGCTATTGATCCTGGCCTTGCAGTCAAAATCGTCATGGAAAGTGCCATTCCAATGTCCAAGGTTGATCTTTCAAACCCCTAATGCGGCGTCCGAGCAAAAGAATAGAAAAAGGGGCCAGGCTCAAATAACGCTTTAGCCCGTCGACTGGGCGTTTTCATCGTTTCCACGGTCAACCGGCAATTTCGGCCAAAATTGAAATCGTTGCGGTTGGATGCTTTCCCGGCAGACCTTTCCTACCCAACGCATTTCGTTCCCCCGCTCGCTAAGCGCTCGGCCAAACACTCCCCTCAAACAAGAGAAAAGACGAGTTCCGCGCTGATCGCATAAAATCGGCGGATGAATTCAACGCCGAAACGACAATTTGCCCTGCAAGCGGCGGCTGTCATCCTTGTTCTCTCCATCGCCTGGCCCTATTACGGCTGGAAAGCCGAAGCCATGCCGTGGCTGGAAACCAGCCTGGCCATTGGCGGCGTCGCCCTGTTTTTTGCCACGATCTCGCGCCAGCCCTGGTGGTGGCGCGTCATCCATGGCGGCTTCATGCCGCTCGTCTGGTACACCTACGGGCTGGCCATTGACCCGCTGTGGTTCCTGCTTGCTGCCATCTTTCTGCTGCTCGTCTTTCGCGGCGCGCTGTCCGGGCAGGTGCCGCTCTACCTGTCCAACAAGCAAACAGTCGCCGCGCTGGCCGAGCTGCTCGTCGACCGCGGCCCGAGCCGTTTTCTCGACCTCGGTGCGGGGTTGGGCAGCACTACGGTGCCACTCGCCGACGCGCTGCCCGACAGCCATTTTACCGGCTATGAAAACGCGCCGCTGACCTGGCTGGTCGGCCGCTTTTTCAGTCTCGGCCGGCCCAACATCGGCTGGCGCTGGGACGATCTGTGGCAGGCCAAACTGGGCGAGTACGATGTGGTTTATGCCTTTCTCTCGCCGGCGCCGATGCCCCGGCTATGGGAAAAGGTGAAGGCGGAAATGGCGCCGGGCAGCCTGTTCATCAGCAACAGTTTCCCGGTTCCCGGGGCGACGCCGGATCGCATCATCGATGTCGACTGCACGCCGTCGCGTCCGCTTTACTGCTACCAGGTCGAGTAAGCAAGCCCGCTGGCGATGCGCACCAGAAAGCCAGAAACTCTCGCCCTGACGGCGGCCATGGCCGGCACGCTGATCATCCTGTTCGTCTTTGTCGTCGATCTGACGCTGGTCCGCCACAACGATCTCGAGGTTGGCGAACGCCGCCTGCAGCACTTCGGTCTGATGATGGCCGAGCACACGGCGCGCACCTTCGAGGCCATCGACGTGCAGCTCCGCGATACTGCCAGCGATCTTTCCGGCCCCCGGCGCGACTGGGAACAGTGGGAATCCTCCACGGGCTGGGAATACATCGCCCAGCGCCACTCGCGCTCGATGCCGCAACTGCGCGACCTCGTCGTTTTTGATCGCCACGGCAACCAGCGTTTCATGTCGACCCGCTTTCCGGCGCCGAACATCAACGTCCGCGACCGCCCCTATTTCACGGCGCTGGAAGGTGGCGCCGAGGCCTCGGCTTTCGGCCCCTACGTCGAGCGCAACAGCGGCCGTTACACCTATGCGATCAGCCGGCGGCTAAGCACAGAGGGCGTTTTTTCCGGTGCCGTTTTCGCTGCCGTCGAACCGGGTTACCTGCAGGACTTTTGCTGGTCGAACCGGCTGTCCGACGATTTTGAAGCGGTGCTGACCAACGCCCGCGAGGAAATCATTGCCTCCTGTCGGCCCAGCGACATCAGCCGACAATCGGCCGTGCTCGGTGCCAAGGCCGGGATGGTGCTGTTCGATGGCAAGCTGCGCAACAGGGTGCCGACCAGTGGCATGGCCAAGGTCAATGGCCTGCTCGTCTCGGTGGCTGCTGTCCCCGGCTTTGCCGACTTGCGCATCCTGACCGCCATTTCGGAAAAGACGCTGCTGGCCGCCTGGCAAACCCGGCTGGTCGAACTCGCCTCGCTCGGCCTGCTGGTCACCATCGTGCTCTCCGTCGGCGCCCTGCTCGTCCGCCGCCAGGTGCGTGAAATGTCGATCATGACGAGCGAGTTGGCCGCCAGCCACGAGCATCTGGAGGAACGCATTCGTGCTGCGACGGAGGAACTGGCCGGACGGAAGGATGCGGCCGAACGCGCCAATGCTGCCAAGAGCCGCTTTCTTGCCGCAGCGAGCCACGACTTGCGGCAACCGCTGCACGCCCTTTCGCTGTTCTCCGCCGACCTCCAGCGCCAGGTCCGTAGCGGCACGCCGAGCGAGTTGCCACGCCTGGCCGAACAGATTTCGGCATCGACCGCCATGCTCGGCGACCTGCTCGATTCGCTGCTCGACATTTCCCGCCTCGATGTCGCGGGGATCAAGCCGGACCGCCGGGCATTCCCGCTGCAGCCGGTTTTCGAGCGGGTCGCCGAGTCTTTCCGGCGCGCCGCAGCCGACCGCCGCATCACGCTGCGTTTCCGGCCGACGCCGCTTTGGGCCGACAGCGACCCGTTGCTTCTCGACCGCATGATCGCCAATCTGGTGTCCAACGCCCTGCGTTACACGCCGGCCGGCGGCCGGGTGCTCATCGCCGCCAGAAAGCGCGGCGACGCCTTGCTCATCGAGGTGCGCGATAGCGGCATCGGGATCGCCGGGGAACATCAGGCGGCGATCTTTGCCGAGTTCTACCAGGTCGGCAATGTCGCCCGCGAACACAACAAGGGGCTGGGCCTCGGGCTGTCGATTGTCGACCGGCTGGCCCGGGCGCTCGACATCCAGGTCGCGCTGCGCTCGCGGCTGGGCGAGGGAACGACCTTTACGCTGCGCGTCCCCGGCAGCCTGCCCGGCGTCGTCGGAGAACCCCGGCACAGTGCCGCGGCCAGCGCCGAGCGCGTGCATTGCATCGGCCAGTCGGCTGAAATGCAGGCCTGCATCGGCCTGCTCGAGGGTTGGGGTTATGCCGTAAGCAGGACCGACGGCAGCGAACGCGCCCCCGACAATACGGTCCTGGTCGTCGATGCCAGCCTGGCGGCCGGCGTCGATGCCGAACTGATGCCCGGCACGCCGCTCGTCGTTCTCGTCGACACCGTCGGCCAGGCCATTCCGGCCGGCGCCCACGCGCTGCCGGTGCCGGTGCGCCCGGCCAAGCTGCGGGCGCTACTCAACCAGCTTCAGAAGACGCTTTCGAAATCGATGCCGTAGCGGGCCACGGCAACCAGCGCCTGGGTCCGGCTGTTGACGCCGAGCGTCTTGAACACCGCCGTCGCGTGAATCTTGACGGTGCCCTCGGAAAGCCCCAACTGGTCGGCGATGTCGCGATTTGACATGCCGCGCACCATGAGCGCCAGGACCTGGCCCTGCCTGTCGGTCAGACCGATTTCGTCGGGACGGACGCCCGTTTTGGTCGGCGGCACCGGCGTCATGTCATCGAGCTGCGATGCCGATGGACCGGTCGGCCGGAAGATGTTGCCGGCCAGCACCTCGCGCACCGCCGAAAGCAGCGCCTCGCCGGAAAAGGCCTTGGGGATGAAACCGGAGGCGCCGAGGTTGAGCACGCGGGTGATCGTCGGCGTGTCGTCGAAGGCCGAGACGACCGCCACCGGCATCGCCGGGTAACGCCGGCGCAGGATGTCGAGGCCGGCAAAGCCGTCGATCCCGGGCAAGGCGAGATCGAGCAGGACCAGATCGAATTCGCCTTCGTTATCGAGCACATTGAGCGCCGCTTCGAAATCCGCGGCCTCCAGCACCTGCGCGCCCGGCTCGACCTGGCCGAGCAGCCGGACCAGGCCTTCGCGAACGAGCGCGTGATCTTCCACTACCAACAGTTTCAACATAGTCGCCCCTTATTCAACAGGGCGCTAATTTATCATTTTGCATAGAACCATGATGTCCGACAACCAGGTACACGATCCCCTCAATTTCATGCGCAACATGTGGGGCAACATGGGCTTCTCGCTGCCCGGCATGGTCGCCCCGACTTTCGACCTGGAAGAGCTCGACAAGCGCATCAAGGACATGAAGGCCGTCGAAGGCTGGCTGCGCATGAACCTGTCGATGCTGCAAATGACCATCCAGGGTCTGGAAATGCAGCGCACCACGGTCGACACCGTGCAGGCCATGGGCAAGATGGCTTCGGAAGCGGCCAAGTCGATGAACCCCGATGCCGCCGAGCAAGCCCCGGCAGCGCCGGCCGGTTTCTTCCAGATGCCGCCCCAGCCGGCCCCGCAGTCGGCGCCTCACGCCGAAAACAGCGCCTTGTCGGAGGCCGCCCTGTGGCCGTGGCAGATGATGCAGCAGATGCGCGAGCACATGCAGCAGAACGCCGAAGCCGCTGCGGCAGCCGCGGCGACCGAGGCAGCGGCCAAGCCCAAGGCCAGGCGCCCGGCGACCAAGAAGTAGTTACCTGCCGGCCAGCCAGGCGGCCCACAGCGGCAGGGTGAGCATCGAGGCGAGCGTCGTCGCCGAAATGAGCCAGGCGACACTGCGCCCGTCGCCGCCCATGCGCATGGCGAGAATGTAGGCCGACGAGGCGGTGGGCAGCGCGGCGAACAGCACCGCCACCTGATAATTGAGGCCGGACAGGCCGAGCAGCCCGCCGACGCCTATCGCCACGAGCGGCAGGGCAAGCAGTTTGACGACGACCAGCCACAGCGCAAAGCCGCGCACGCCCGGCGTGTTTTCGAGGCGCAGGGCGGCGCCGACGGTGATCAGGCCGAGGGCGATGGAGGCATCGGCCAGGCGTCCGAGAAAAGCCTGGAGCGGGGCCGGCGGCACGAAGCCGGCGAGATTTAGCAGGAAGCCGGCAGCGGTTCCCCAGATCAGCGGATTGCGCGCCACTTCGCGCCACAGGCCGGAATCGCCATGGCGGGCCAGCATCCACACCGAAACCAGATTGGCAAAGGGCACTGCGGCGCCGACGATGAGGCCCATGGTGGCGATGCCCGGCGAACCGAAGAGCATGCCGGCGACGGCCAGTGCAATGTAGGAATTGAAGCGGTAGGCGCACTGGAACATCGAGGCGTAGGTCAGCGCCGGCAAGCGGGTGAACAGCTTGGGGATCAGCCCGAGCACCATGCCGGCGGCCATCGCGGCGAGGGCCGTGGCGAGTAGCGGCAGGGCCGAACCGATGTCGAGCCGGGTCTTGATGATGGCGTTGATGAGCAGGGCCGGAAAGAGAATGAAATAGACCAGCTTCTCGACGCCGTTCCAGAAGTGGTCGCCGAGATGCATCCAGCGCCGGATGGCGGTGCCGAGCAGGATCAGGGCGAAATCGGGGAGCAGCAGCAGGGCAGTGTTCATCGGCGCATTTTAATCGCTGCCATGGGCATCATTTGCCGACCACTACGGTCAACCGGAAAAAATGGCCAAAACCGAAATCTGCCTTGACCCTGCCCGGCAAACCCGAAATACTCGCCGGGCAAAGGAGAAAAACATGCATCTTGAATGGTGGCACTGGGTCGTCGGCGGCATTGCGCTGATTCTCGCCGAACTGGCCGTTCCCTCGTTTTTCATCATCTGGTTCGGCCTTGGCGCGCTGCTCGTCGGCCTGCTCGCCCTGGCTTTCGATTTCTCGCTGACCGCCCAGCTGGCGACGTGGACGCTGGCCTCGCTGGCCATGGTTTTCCTGTGGTTCCGCGTTTTCAAGCAGAGCTTCGTCAAGACCCGCTCGGGTACGGCCGATGGCGAGGCGATTGGCGAGGTCGGTTTGCTGGTCAGCGCGGTCGCCCCGTTCGCTCGCGGCAAGGTGCGTTTCCAGGGGCCGCTGCTCGGCTCGGAAGAATGGGCTTGCGTCGCCGACACCGCTATGGCGGCTGGCGAGCGGGTCAGGGTGGTCTCGGTGGAAGGCAGTTTTCTTAAAGTAGACAAGGCTTAGAAAGGTCGAAAAATGGATATGAATGCAGGATTCGTCGTCACGCTGGCCATACTGGTCTTTGTCGTCGTCACCATCGCCAAGGGCGTGCGCATCGTGCCGCAGGGCGAGGAATGGATCGTCGAGCGGCTCGGCAAATACCACGGCACCTTGAAGCCCGGCCTCAACATCGTCATCCCTTACCTCGACAAGGTGGCTTACCAGTTGGTCACCAAGGACATCATCCTCGACGTCCAGGAGCAGGAAGTCATCACCCGCGACAACGCGGTGATCCTGACCAACGCCATCGCCTTCATCAAGGTCACCGATCCGGTCAAGGCGGTCTATGGCGTCACCGATTTTTCGGAAGCGATCCGCAACCTGATCATGACCACGCTGCGCTCCATCGTCGGCGAAATGGAACTCGACGAAGCGCTGTCGTCGCGCGACAAGATCAAGGCCCGGCTGCGCGAGAGCATCGCCGACGAGGCGGTGGATTGGGGGCTGACCGTCAAGTCGGTGGAAATCCAGGACATCAAGCCCTCGCAGTCGATGCAGAAAGCCATGGAAATGCAGGCCGCCGCCGAGCGTGAACGCAAGGCCGTCGTCACCCGTTCGGAAGGGGCCAAGCAGTCGGCCATTCTCGAGGCCGAAGCCCGGCTGGAATCGGCCAAGCGCGATGCCAACGCCCAGGTCATGCTAGCCGAAGCCTCGGCCGAGGCGATCCGCCGCATCACCGCCGCGATCGGCGACAAGACCGGCCCGATGTCCTACATGCTGGGCGAAAAGTACATCGCCGCGCTCGAGCGCATGGGCGAGAAGGACAACGCCAAGGTCATCGTGCTCCCGGCCGATCTGCAGGAAGCGGTCAAGGGCCTGTTCGGGCGCGGCAAGATCGCCGGCTGACTCCTACGGTCAACCGGAAATATTGGCCAAAATTGAAATGTCCAAACGCCCTCTCCGCCGCCTCGCCATGCTCTTCGTGGCCCTTGCGGCGCTGCCGCTGGCGGCGCAGGGCGGCGAACTGCGCGCCGAAGTCGTCAGCCGCGGGCTTGAGCATCCATGGGCGCTGGCCTTCATCGGCGATGGCCGGATGCTGGTCAGCGAACGTCCCGGCCGGCTGCGCGTAATCGCCGCCGACGGCAAGGTCGGCGCCCCGCTGGAAGGTTTGCCGGCAGTTGAAGTGACCGGCCAGGGCGGCATGCTCGACGTGGTGGCCGACCGCGATTTTGCCCGCAACCGGATGATCTATTTTTGCTACGCCGAAGCGGCGGCGCAGGGTCGCGGCAATTCGACGGCGCTCGCTGCGGCGCGCCTCTCCGACGATGCCCGGCGCCTCGAGAAAGTCACGACGATCTTCCGGCAAACGCCCAAGGTCAGCAGCCGCCTGCATTTCGGCTGCCGCATCGTCGAGACCGACGACGGCCAGCTTTTCCTGACCCTCGGCGAGCGCGGTTCGCGCATGGCCGACGCGCAGAAACTCGACAATCATCACGGCAAAATTGTCCGCATCGCCAAGGATGGCAGCGTTCCCGCCGACAATCCTTTCGTCAAACAGCCCGGCGCGCTGCCTGAAATCTGGAGCTACGGCCACCGCAACAGCCAGGGTGCGACGCTCGGCCCGGACGGCCGGCTGTGGATGCACGAACACGGCCCGCAAGGCGGCGATGAAATCAACCGCCCCGAGCCGGGCAAGAATTACGGCTGGCCGGTCATTACCTATGGTGAAAACTACGGTGGCGGCGCCATCGGCGAGGGCCTGACGAAAAAGCCCGGTATGGAGCAGCCCGTGCATTACTGGGTACCGTCAATTGCCCCATCCGGCATGGCCTTCGTGCGCAGCGAACGCTACGGCAAGGCCTGGCGCGGCAGCCTGCTCGTCGGCTCGTTGAAGTTCGGCTATCTGACGCGACTCGAGCTGGACGGCAGTAAGGTTGTCCGCGAGGAGAAGTTGCTCACCGGCTTGCGCCAGCGCGTGCGCGATGTCCGCGAAGCGCCGGACGGCACGATCTACCTGCTGACCGACGAAAGCAGCGGGCAACTGCTCAGGCTGGTGGCCGACTAGCCAGGCGTTTCAGCCCCGCTGCCGGGCGACGGAATTTCAAAATTGCCGCTTTTTTCAGGTTGACCGTAGCAAGCCCCGGCAGCTCAGCGCGCCTCGTCCTCAAACTGCTGGCGCAGCCGGTTGAGCCCTTGCCGGTAAGCCTCGGCGTCGCCGAAGTCGTAGAAGTTGGGATAGAGCTCGTGGGCTGCCTTGACCCGGCGGGCGTGCTTGATCGGGCACCAGTACTGCTCGGTGCGCGCCGCCACTTCCCGCACGTAGGCGGCGACGCCGTTGCCGTATGAACAGTAGAAGCAATTGAATTTTTCGATGATGTTGAGGTAGGGCAGATCCTGGCGGTCGAAGACCAGGTACTCGGAGCGCCTGACCTTGGGAATCCGGTACACCGGGAAGCAGATGGCCTGATAGACGGTGACGAAAAGGTCCATGAGCAGGAAGGGGATCCAGCCCAGGTAGATGAGCGGCGCAGTGAGCGCGACGAGCAGGCGGGTACGCAGCAGGAAGCGGAACAGCCCGGTCTTGTAGCGGCGCTGCTGGCGCTGGAATTCTTCGGCCAGCTCGATCTTTTTTTGCAGCCACTCGTCGCGGGTCTGGCGATATTCGTCTTCGAGCTCGTCCTGCAGGGCGCGGATTTTCGCCAGCAGTTCGTCGATATTCTTGTCCATGAGGCCTGATCTTTCGCTGGATAGGCGCAGCAAACCTGCGCTCTGGCGAGTGTGCCCGATCAGGCGCCGGGCGTCACGCCGCTATTGGTCGCAGACGCTTAGCAAGTCGGCTTCGAGCTCGATTTCCATGCCTTTTTCGAGCTTTTTCTCGATAAACATGCCGCGGTACAAACGGCCGGCGTTCTCGGCTTTTCTGGCATACGGCGTTTCCCAGTCGGCGACGCGAATGCGGACAACGCCGCTCTGTTCGTCGCGCTCGGCGACACCCTCGGCGACGCACGGAAAGGCCAGGGCGTGGCGGTTGAACTCGTCGCGGCTGTAGCGCTCCAGCGTCTTGCCGGGGACCACCGGGCATTTGCCGAGGTGACGGGTACGGACCTCGGCGGCGAGCACTTCACCCTTCAGGAAAAACACCGGATCGGTCACCACCCAGCCGTCGCCGCCCTCCTCGTAGCGCACGCACTGGCCGGTCTGGAGCAGTTCCGGTTGCTTGAAGAGCAGCCTGGCCGACGGCCGCAAAGCCGGCTCGGCAGCCAGCGCCGGCAGCGTCAGGCTGGCCAGCACAACAAGGAGAATTCGCATGAAAATAGTCCGGCTCAATAGATCCGGCTATCTTCGATCACCTTTCCGTCGTTGGGCAAGCCCCCGGGTGTGACAAATGCCACATCGCCGCGCAATTTGGTCATTTCGCGCAGGCTATCGACCAGGGATTTGGCCAGTGCCTCGTGGCCGGCTTCGATTTCGCAATGCAGCACCATGCGGTCCTGGCCGCCGGGGTTGTCGACGACCAGGCGCATGCGGTGGATTTCCGGATGGCGGGCGGCGATCTGCGCCACCTGTTCGGGATGCACGAACATGCCCTTGATCTTGGTCGTTTGATCAGCCCGGCCCATCCAGCCCTTGAGCCGGATATTGCTGCGCCCGCAGGGCGAACGACCAGGCATGATGGCCGACAGGTCGCCGGTGGCGAAGCGGATCAGCGGGTAATCCGGGTTGAAGGTGGTGACGACGACTTCGCCGACCTCGCCCGGTTCGACCGGATCGCCGGTGCCGGGGCGAACGATTTCGACGAGGATTTCCTCCTCGACGACCAGGCCTTCCTCAGCCTCACTCTCGTAGGCGATGGCGCCGATGTCAGCCGTCGCGTAGCACTGGCGCACCGAAATGCCGCGCTCCTTGAGCCACTGCCGGGTGATGCCGGGCAAGGCTTCGCCGGAAACACAGGCCTTGCGCAGCGAACTGATGTCGGCCCCCATTTCCTCGGCCTTCTCGACGATGATGCGGAGGAAGGACGGCGTCCCGACATAGCCTTCCGGCTTGAGATCGACGATCGCCTGCACCTGCTGCTCGGTCTGCCCGGTGCCGCCGGGGAAAACCGCGCAGCCGAGCTTGCGGGCGCCGCCCTCCATGAGAAAGGCGCCCGGCGTGAAATGGTAGGAATAACAATTGTGGATCAGGTCGCCATCGCGAAAACCGGCGGCGTACAGCACGCGGGCCAGGCGCCAGGGGTCCATGTCCTTGCCCTGCAGTTCGTAGATCGGCCCGGGCGAAGCAAATACCCGCTTGGCCTTGCCGCGCGGCAGCGAATTCAGGCCACCGAAAGGCGGCGTCCTTTTCTGCAGCTCGATCAGGTCGCGCTTGCGGGTCAGCGGCAGCCGGGCCAGCGCCTCGCGCGACGCGCATTCGAAGGGATTGACCCCGGCCAGCGTCTGAAAATAGTAATGCGTCGTTTCCTTGGCATGCGCCACCTGGCGTGCCAGCTTGTCCATCAGGTCCGCCTCGCGCTCATCCGGATCGCGGGTCTCGAGCGGGTCGTAATAGCTCATTTCATTTTTCTCCGTTTTTTCCGGTTGACCGTAGCATTTGGGTTTTCAGCGAAGCAAAAGCAAGCACACGGCCCAAGGGTTGCAAAGTAGCCCCGCAGGGCAAGGCGGAGGCCGGCGCCGTTGGCTCCTGCCAACAAGCCGGCCGACAACGCCGCCATGTGGGGCGCACTGCAACCCCCTACGACAGCCAGCGTTTGCGGCGGCGGTAATGCTTTACGTCTTTGAAGGACTTTCTACCGGCCGAACTCAGCCCCAGATAGAACTCCTTAACGTCCTCATTCGTCCTGAGATCCTCCGCATCCCCCTCCATGACCACCCGCCCGTTCTCCAGGATGTACCCGAAGTCGGCATACCTCAGCGCGACCATGGTGTTCTGCTCGGCCAGCAGAAAACTGACGTTTTCCCGCGAGTTCAGATCCTTAACAATCTCGAAAATCTCTTCAACAATCTGCGGTGCCAGGCCCATCGACGGCTCGTCGAGCAGAATCATTTCCGGCTTGGCCATGAGCGCCCGGCCGATGGCGCACATCTGC
This sequence comes from Betaproteobacteria bacterium HGW-Betaproteobacteria-4, assembly GCA_002840785.1. Taxonomy (GTDB): domain Bacteria; phylum Pseudomonadota; class Gammaproteobacteria; order Burkholderiales; family Rhodocyclaceae; genus Azonexus. Next base: position 43,431 of record PHCH01000060.1, read on the forward strand.
TGTTCGCCGCCGGAGGTGTAGCCGGCCTGCGAGGTGCGCCGCGTCTTGAGGCGCGGGAAATAGTGGTAGACCTTCTCCAGGCTGTCCTTGAGTTCGCCGCGCGAAATGCTCCGCGTGTAGGCCCCGGTCAGCAGGTTTTCCTCGATGGTCAGGTGGCCGAAGCAATGCCGCCCTTCCATGACCTGGATGACGCCACGCTTGACCAGTTCGTTCGGTGTCAGCTGATCGATGCGATCACCCTTGTACTCGACCGAACCCTTGGTCACATCGCCGCGTTCGGCCCGCAGCAGGTTGGAAATCGCCTTCAACGTCGTCGATTTCCCGGCTCCGTTGGCGCCGAGCAGAGCGACGATCTTGCCTTTCGGCACGTTCAGCGACACGCCCTTGAGCACCAGGATCACGTGGTCGTAAATGACCTCGATGTTGTTGATGCTCAGGTAGTTGTCGGCCGTGGCAACGGCAGTTTGTGTGTTCATTGCAAATCCTTGCGAACGGGCAGCTCCCTCCCCTTCAAGGGGAGGGCCGGGGTGGGGATGGGTGATCGGCAAGCCCAACCCATCCCCCACCTAGCCTCCCCCTTGTCCCAGGGGATACCCTCCCTGCGGGACATAAAGGGGGAGGAACATCCTTACTTTTCCTTCGAACAATCGCGCGGCGTGATGCCCTTTTCCTTGGCGTACTGCTTGGCCGAGGCCTGGAACAACGGGTGGATCAACGCCTTGTTACCCTCGATCCAGCCGGATACCGGAACCCACTTGGCGCCGTCCCACTGCTGGATCTTCACCTTGCCGGAACCTTCGTGGTTGTCGCAGGAAGTCTTGATTTCCGGCAGCAGGTCGGTGGCGCCGATGGCCTTCAGGCGGGCGTCGGTGATGTTCAGGTTTTCCAGCGCCCAGCGGGTCTGCTCGCCGTTCAGCGCCTTGCCCTTGCCGAACTTTTCCTGGCCCTTGCGGATGGCTTCGACCGACAGCACGGCGGCGGAAACGCCACGGTTGTAGAGGATGGTGCCGATCTTGGCCTTGTCTTCCATGTTCCCCTTGCCGGCGCCGTAGACGACCTTCTCGATATCGGCGATGACCGGAACGTGTTTGCCGGCGACGTTCCACGTCGCGGCCATGTAGCCGGTGGCGGCGTCGCCGGCCGGGACGACGTCTTCTTCGGAACCGGTCCACCACGAGCCGATCATCTTGTCACGCGGGAAACCGACCTTCTTGGCGGCCTTCAGTGCCGTCTGGTTCATCACGCCCCAGCCCCAGAATACGACGTAGTCCGGGCGTTCCTGGCGGATCTTCAGCCATTGGGCGCCCTGCTCGTTACCCGGGTGGGCAACCGGAATCTGGACCACGGTGAACTTGTTGAGTCCGGCTTCGGCGTTCATCGCGATGATCGCTTCCTTGCCGTAGGCGGAGTCGTGGTACAGATAAACGATCTTCTTGCCGGCCAGGCTGCCGCCATTCTTGTCCTTGAGGAACTTGATGATGGCCGAGGCCTGCATCTGGTAAGTCGTAACCAGCGGGAAGGCGTACGGGAAGACCGAGCCGTCCACCGCGTCGGTACGGCCGTAGCCCATCATGGCCAGCGGCAGCTTGTCCTGGGCCGACTTGTCGATCAGCGCGTAGGAGATACCGGTCGACATCGTGTGCAACGGGCCGGCCGACTTGGCGGCCTTGCTCTTCAGGCGCTCGTAGCACTCGACGCCCTTGGCGTTGTTGTATTCCGTTTCGCACTCTTCGTAGGTCATCTGGACGCCATTGACGCCCTTTTCCTTGAGATTGACGTAGTTCAGGTAGTCAATGAAACCACCGTAGAAAGCCTGGCCGTTCGAGCCATAGGGGCCGACGCGGTAGTCGATCAGCGGGAAGAACTGCTCTTCGGCGGCCACGGCCATCTGCGACAGCATGGCTAGGGACACCGCAGCGGCGGCAATAGCGGGTTTGAAATTTTTGATCATTGAATGTCTCCTCCAGTTATTACAAAAAGCGGCGGGGCCCCACCGCTTGAACCACAGTCAGCACTAATGCGGGAACGGCCACAAGCGCAGCTTCTCCTTGGCGATCTGCCACAAACGGGCCAGCCCGTGCGGCTCGACGATCAGGAAGAACATGATCAGCGCACCGAACACCGTGATCTGGATGTGCGACACGGTAGCGCTGGAAAATGGCAGCCCGAACAGTTCGGCAAAGAACGGCAGGGCGATATCGAGAAAGATCGGCAGCAGCAGGATGAAGGCGGCGCCGAGGAAACTGCCCATGATCGAACCGACACCACCGATGATGATCATGAACAAAATCTTGAAGGACATTTCGAGCGAGAAACCATCCGGCTCGACCGAACCGAGGTAGCAGAAGGCGTACAGCGCGCCGGCCACACCGCAGTAGAAAGAACTCACGGCGAAGGCGAGCAGCTTGGTCTGCATCAGCTTGATGCCGATCACCGACGCCGCCACGTCCATGTCGCGCACCGCCATCCAGGCCCGGCCGGTGGCCGAGCGGACCATGTTCTTGGCGGCCAGCGCCATGACGACGACGATGGAGAGGACGAGCAGGTATTTCTCGACCGGCGTCGTCAGTTCGTGACCGAAGATGATCAGGCGCTGCGTCGAGATCACGCCCGACGACGAGTTGTTCGACAGCCACGGGAACTTGGTCAGGCACCAGACGATGAAGAACTGCGCCGCCAGCGTCGCCACAGCCAGATAGAAGCCCTTGATGCGCAACGATGGCAGGCCGAACAGAATACCCACCCCGGCTGCGGTCAACCCGGCGCAAATGAAGGAAACCAGAATCGGGATGCCCTCGATACGCAACTGAAAATTGTAGGCGGCATAGGCACCAACCGCCATGAAAGCCGCCGAACCGAGCGAGAGTTGGCCGGCATAACCGGTCAGGACATTGAGCCCCAGCGCCGCCAGGGCAAAGATCAGGAAAGGAATCAGGATGGCCGAGAACCAGTATTCGCTGGCAAAAAGCGGCACCCCGATGAAAGCGACGACAAGCAGCGCGATGACCCCGATCCGGTCCTGACGAATCGGGAAGATCTGCTGGTCGGCGGCGTAGGTCGTCTTGAATTGACCGGCTTCACGGTAAAGCATGTGTTTTCTCCTTAAACCCGGTCGATGTGTTTTTCGCCGAAGAGACCTTCGGGGCGAACGAGCAGGAACAGCAGCGCCAGCACATAAGGGAACCAGCCCTCGATGCCACCAAAATTGCCGCCAAACAGATCCTGCATGACGGGCGGAATGTAGATTTCAGCCAGTTTTTCCGAAGCGCCGATGATCAGGCCACCGACAATCGCCCCCGGCACCGAGGTGAAGCCGCCGAGGATCAGTACCGGCAGTGCCTTGAGCGCGGTGAAAGTGAGCGCAAACTGCACACCGTTGCGGGCACCCCACATCATGCCGGCAACCAGAGCGACAAAACCGGCCACGCCCCAGACGATGGCCCAGATGTTTTGCAGCGGAATGCCGATCGACAATGCCGCCTGATGGTCATCTGCCACGGCGCGCAAGGCCCGGCCAATGCGGGTGTATTGGAAGAACAGGGCCAGCGTGGCGACCAGAACGGCCGCAACGCCGGCAGCCACGAGGTCAAACTTCGAAATCACCATGTTCCAGTTGTCGAGAATCCAGGGAATCGGCTCATCGACGATACCCAGTTCGAGCGCCCGCGGTTCGCTGCCAAAAATCATCGGCGCCACGCCTTCGATGAAGAAGGCCAGGCCGATGGTCGCCATGAACAGCGCGATGGGCGGCTGATTGACCAGCTTGCGCAGCACGAACTTCTCGGTCGCGATGCCGAACAGCGTCATGATGACAAAGGCGAGGATGATCGCCAACCAGAGCGGCGCACCCTTTTCCATGCAGCCGACGACCGACAGCGCGGCCAGGTAAACCATGGCGCCCTGAGCGAAGTTGAAGACGCCCGAGGCCTTGTAGATCATCACGAAACCGAGGGCGACCAGCGCATACATGACGCCGGAAAGCAGCCCACCGATCAATACTTCAAGAAAGAAATTCATCTCGCCCGCCTCCTAATGGCCAGCACCGAGGTACGCCTTGATGACGTCCTCGTTGTTCTTCACGTCTTCGGGTACGCCGTCGCCGATCTTCTTGCCGTAATCGAGAACGACAACGCGGTCGGAGATATCCATGACGACGCCCATGTCGTGCTCAATGAGCACGATGGTCGTGCCGAACTGGTCGTTCACGTCGAGGATGAAACGGCACATGTCCTGTTTTTCCTCGACGTTCATGCCGGCCATCGGCTCGTCGAGGAGCAGCATCGACGGCTCGGCGGCCAGCGCGCGACCAAGTTCGACGCGCTTTTGCAGGCCGTAAGGCAGCCGTCCAACCGGCGTCTTGCGGATGTGCTGAATTTCGAGAAAGTCGATCACTTCCTCAACCTTCTTGCGCTGCTCCAGCTCTTCCCTGCGCGCCCGTCCGAACCACAGCGCATGTTCGATGAAGTTGGCCTTCATCTTGGTGATGCGCCCGGTCATGATGTTGTCGAGCACGCTCATGCCCTTGAACAGCGCGATGTTCTGGAAAAACGCCGTTGATGACGTTGAGCATCGAGCTCTTGCCAGCACCGTTCGGGCCGATGATGGCGCGGATTTCGTGCTGGCGAACATCGAAGGAAATGTCGGTTAGCGCCTTGACGCCGCCAAAGCGCAGGGAAATGTTCTGCAGGTCGAGAATGACGTCGCCTATTTTCTTGGACATGTTCAGGCAGCCTTCTTCACGATCGGAAAGTTCTTGGCATCGATGATCTTGAGGTCGGCCGACACCTTGCCGCGCCGGCCATCCTCGAACTTGACCTCGGTTTCAATGAACTGATTGGCCTTGCCCTCGTAGAGCGCGTCGATCAGCACCTTGTATTTTTCGGCGACGAAGTTGCGGCGCACCTTGCGCGTCCGCGTCAGCTCGTCGTCATCCGGGTCCAGTTCCTTGTGCAGGACCAGGAAACGGTGGATTTGCGAATCGGCGACCATGCTGTCGTGGATCAGGTCGGCATTGACCTGCTCGACGCATTCGCGGATCAGCTCGAGCACTTCCGGCTTGCCGGCCAGATCGGCATAGCCTGAATAGGCGATGCCGCGGCGCTCGGCCCAGTTGCCGACGGCGCTGACGTCGATATTGATGAAGGCGCAGACCATGTCGCGGTCGTGACCGAAGCAGACGGCTTCCTTGACGTGCTGGAAGAACTTCAGCTTGTTCTCGATGTAGTTCGGGGCAAACATCGCGCCGTTCTTGAGTTTGCCGACATCCTTGGCGCGGTCGATGATCTTGAGGTGGCCGTCCTCGTCGAGGAAGCCGGCATCGCCGGTCATGAAGTAACCGTCGGCATTGAGCGACTCGGCCGTGGCATCCGGGCGCTTGTAGTATTCCTTGAGCAGCATCGGCCCCTTGACCAGCACTTCGCCGTTGTCGGCAATCTTGATCTCTACCCCTGGCGCCGGCTGGCCGACCGAGTCGAACTTGATCTGGCCGTCCGGCTGCAGGCAGACGTAGGCGCAGGTTTCGGTCTGACCGTAGAACTGCTTGAGGTTGATACCCATCGAGCGGTAGAAGCGGAACAACTCGGGCCCGATCGCTGCTCCAGCCGTATAGGCAACGCGGATGCGGCTCATGCCGAGCACGTTGCGCAGCGGACCGTAGACCAGCAGGTTGCCGAGCCAATACTGGAAGCGGTCGCCGAAACCGACCGATTTGCCGTCGAGAATGTCGGCGCCACAGCGCTTGGCCACCGCCATGAAGTGGTGGAACATTTTCTGTTTGAGCTTGCCGGCGTCTTCCATGCGGATCATGACCGAGGTCAGCAGGCTTTCGAAAACACGCGGCGGGGCGAAATAGCAGGTCGGACCGATTTCGCGCAGGTCGGACATCACCGTGTCGCCGGATTCCGGGCAGTTGATGGTGAAGCCGGCGACCAGCGCCAAGCGGCGTGCGTCTGGCAAACGCCCTTCGGCTTGCCGGTGGTGCCCGAGGTGTAGAGCATCACCGAGATGTCGTCGTAGTGCCCCTGCTCGACTTCCGCATTGAGAAAGTCGGAATGGTTGCGGTCATGAATCCGGCCCATTTCCATGAGTTCATGGATGTCATGCAGGAAGGGCTGGCTGTAGTGCCGCATGCCGCGCGGATCGTCGTAGATGATGTGTTCGAGCGTGCCGACCTGATCCTGGATTTCCAGCATCTTGTCGACCTGTTCCTGATCCTCGACGACCACGAAACGAATGCCGGCATCCTGCAGCACGAAGAGCATTTCGTTGGCCACGGCGTCCTGATAGAGCGGCACCGGCACGCCGCCGAGACACTGGGCGGCGGCCATCATCATGTAGAGATGCGGACGGTTGTCGCCGATGATGGCCAGGTTGTCGCCGCGCTTGAAACCGAGCGAAGCCAGACCGCAAGCCAGCGCCCGGACGCGTTCGCCGACGTCGGACCAGGTCCAGGTCTGCCAGATGCCGAGGTATTTTTCGCGCATGGCCGGCGCGTTCGGCCGGATGCTAGCGTGATGAAACAGTAGCCGCGGGAAGGTATGCAAACCATCCAGCGCGGCGAAATTCGCCTGCGTGGGCATTCTTAGTCTCCTCCGCCGCGACTCATTGTTCGCGGTCTGACGTTCGTTTGAACCATTGTCGCTACCGTCGCCTTACACCAAGCTTGCAACGGGGAAATGATTCAGTGTGAGACGGAGTCTAGGCGTCGACGACGGGGCTGAATGTCATCCGGCGGACAATGTGCGAAATATTTTCGGAACGGCCAAATCCCTTCACCGGGCTTGGCGTCAGGTCATTTCGATTTTGGCCATTTTTCCCGGTTGACCGTGGAAGGCCGGTAGCCATCCGGCCGGTCAAATCACCGCTCAGCTTTCACCCGGCGCGACCATGCGTATGGGGCGGGTTCCGATTTTCGCCCCGGTCACTTCATCCACGGCCACCGCTTTAATTTCCGTTCCCGTTTCGGCATCGAAGAAACGCACCAACTCGCCACCGCCCCGGTATTGACGCCCCCAGGCGCCGATCATGAAGAGCACCGGCAGAAAGTCGCGCCCGGCAGCGGTCAACAGATACTCCTCGCGCGGCGGATGTTCGGAGTAGCGCTGTTTCTCCAGCAGACCCTCCTCGGTCAGCGTCGCCAGCCGACGGGTCAGCATCGTCGGCGCGATGCCCAGGCTTTTCCGGAACTGGTCGAAGCGCGTCAGGCCGGCATGGGCGTCGCGCAGGATCAACAGGCTCCACGCGTCACCGGCGAAACTCACGCTGCGCGCGATCGGACAGGGGTTATTGCAACTATTTTCGTCGTTCATACAATTTTGATAGTGACTTACTTTCAAATTGATAGTATCGTTCATTTCAAATTGATAGTAACACTCAGGAGCGACAAATGAGCAATGTGCCGTGGAAAAATGTGCCGACCCGCCGGATCGACGTCGGCGGCGTGCCTTTCGTCTATCGGGAACTCGGCCCCGACTCCGGCGTGCCGGTCATCTTCCTGCACCACCTGATGGCCGTGCTCGATGACTGGGATCCGCGGATTATCGATGGCATCGCCGCCCAGCGTCGGGTGATCGCCTTCGACAACCGCGGCGTCGGCGCCTCGGGCGGAGCGGTGCCGGAGACTATCGAGGCGATGGGGCGGGATGCCATCGCCTTCATTCGCGCCTTGGGATTCAAGCAGGTCGACTTGCTCGGCTTCTCCCTGGGCGGCGGCGTCGCGCAAATGGTGGCTTTGCAGGCGCCCGATCTCGTCCGTCGGATAATCCTCGCCGGAACGGGGCCGAAAGGCGGTGGCGGGATCGACGAGATCAACCGAGTCGCCGCCCTTGCTTACCTCAAGGCCGCGCTGACGTGGAGTGATCCGAGGAATTTCCTGTTCTTCCCGCGTACCCCGGAGGGCAAGCGCGCGGCGAAAGACTACTTCGCCCGGCTCAAGGAACGCACCGCGGACCGCGACAAGCCCATTTCCCTGCAAGCCCGACGGGCCCAATTGCAGGCCATCAGAACGGCCGGGCTGAGCGCCCCCGACGATCTGTCGCTCATCAAGCAACCCGTTTTCGTCGCCAACGGCGACCACGACCTCATGGTGGCCAGCAGCCTTTCGGCCGACATGGCGCGCCGTCTGCCGAATGCCACGTTGACGATTTACCCGGACTCCGGACACGGCGGCGTCTTTCAGCACCACCGGACCTTTGTGCCGGCGGTTCTCGACTTCCTCGCCGACTAACCCGATCAAAAAGCGAAAGACCAAAAATGAATAACAAAACCATGAAAGCACTCACCTTCAAACGCTATGGCAAGTCGCCCGATATCGGCTTCGCCGACGTGCCGCGCCCGACGCTGAAACCCGACGAAATGCTCGTCCAGGTCCACGCGGCGAGCGTGAACCCGGTCGACAACATGATCGTGAGCGGAATCTTCAAACCGGTCCTGCATTTCGAGCTTCCGGCCACGCTGGGCAGCGATCTGGCCGGGGTGGTCACCGAGGTCGGCAGTGGTGTGACCCGTTTCAAGGTAGGCGATGCCATCTTCGCCAACATCTTCGACCGGGGTACCGGCGCCATCGCCGAATTCGCGGTGGTACCGGAGCGCCTTGCCGCGCTGAAGCCGGCCAATCTGGACTTCGTGCAGGCGGCGTCGATCCCGATGGTCGGGCTTACCTCCTGGCAAGCGCTGAAGGAGCGGGCGAATCTGCGGGCCGGCCAGAAGGTGTTCATCCCGGCCGGCTCGGGCGGCATCGGCACGTTTGCCATCCAGTTGGCCAAGCATCTCGGCGCCAAGGTGGGAACGACGACCAGTACGGGCAATGTCGAGATGGTGCGCAGCCTTGGTGCCGACGAGGTGGTCGACTACAAGAGGCAGGAATTCGAGAACGTGCTGCGCGGCTACGACGCGGTGCTCGGCACCGTCAGGGGTGACGTGATCGAGAAGTCCCTTGGCATCCTCAAGACGAGGGGCAGGATCGTTTCTCTGGTCGGGCCGCTGGATGCCGCATTCGCTCGGGCGCGACGGCTCAACTTCTTCCTGACCTTCGTGTTCGGTTTGATGAGCCGCAAGATCATGCGCCTGGCGAAAAAGCGGGACGTCAGCTACTCATTCCTTTTTGCCCGCCCCGATGGCGCCCAGCTTGGCGAAATCGCCCGGCTAATCGAGGCGGAGCGCATCCGGCCCGTCATCGACAAGGTGCTGCCGTTCGCGCAGGCCAAAGACGCCCTGGACTACCTCGCCCAGGGGCATGCCAAGGGCAAAGTCGTCATCAAGATGTGACGGCCTCCGTATCTCCCCACCCCAACGACTCATGCAAAGGAAAAAATCCATGACCACCCTTCCGACCGTCTTCATCACCGGTGCCTCGAGCGGCATCGGCGCCACCTACGCCGAGCGCTTCGCCCGCCGCGGCCACGACCTCGTCCTTGTCGCGCGCGACAAGTCGCGCCTGGATAACCTGGCTGCGCGCTTGCGCGAGGAAAGCCATGTCGCCGTCGACGTGATTCAGGCTGACCTGACCCAATCCGCCGACCTCTCCGCGCTGGAAAGCCGGTTGCGCGACGACGCGCGGATCGGCATCTTGATCAACAACGCCGGCATGGCGCAAGCCGGGGGCTTCCTGGACCAAAGCGCCGAGGCCATCGAACACCTGATCGCGCTCAACACCACGGCGCTGACCCGGCTCGCTGCAGCAATCGCGCCGCGCTTCGCGCAGTCCGGCACCGGCGCGATCATCAACATCGGCTCGGTGGTGGGTTTCGCGCCCGAGTTCGGGATGTCGATCTACGGCGCCAGCAAAGCCTTCGTTCTATTTCTGTCGCAGGGCCTGAACTTCGAGTTGGCACCCAGGGGCGTCTATGTCCAAGCGGTGCTGCCGGCATCGACCCGCACCGAAATTTGGCAGCGGGTCGGTATCGACGTCGACACCCTCCCCGAGGTGATGGAAGTCGGCGAACTGGTCGATGCAGCACTGCTCGGCTTCGACCGTCGCGAGCTGGTCACCATCCCGCCGCTGCATGTCGCCGGGCGCTGGGATGCGCTGGATGGTTCGCGCCAAGGGCTGATGTCGGACATTCGCCAAGCCCATGCGGCTGAACGCTATCAGCCATAAGCCTGATCGCTATCTCCCGATCAACGCACCGCAATCCGAGACTCCCATGACAACAGACCTGCTGAATCAAGCTTTGACCCTCCGCAACGGCACCGTGCTGCGCAACCGGCTCGCCAAGGCGGCGATGAGTGAAACGCTGGCCACCTACGACAACCGCCCGACCCCGGACCTGGTACGACTGTACCGGCGCTGGGGTGCCTCGGGGCTGGGCCTGATCCTGACCGGTAACGTGATGATCGACCGCCGCGCTCTGGGCGAGCCGGGCAACGTCGTGATCGAGGACGAGACCGACTTGGCCGTCCTCAGGCAATGGGCGCAAACGGCGACTGAGCAAGGAACGGCCATCTGGGTTCAGCTCAATCATCCGGGCAAACAATCGGCCAAGGGTTTGAATGCTGTCAACCTCGCCCCCTCGGCCGTGCCTTTCCGCGAGGACATGGCGGCATTGTTCGAGACCCCGCGCGAAGCCACCACGGCCGAGATTCAGGACATCATCGCGCGCTTCGGCCGCAGCGCCGCAATCTGCAAGAAGGCCGGATTCAGTGGCGTGCAGATCCACGGGGCGCATGGCTATCTGGTCAGCCAGTTCCTTTCTGCACACCACAACCGGCGCAGCGACGAGTGGGGCGGCAGCCCCGAAAACCGGCGGCGCTTCGTGCTGGCCGTCTATGCGGAAATCCGCCGCCAGGTTGGGCCGGATTTCCCGGTGGCGATCAAGCTCAACTCGACCGACTTCCAGCGCGGCGGCTTGACCGAAGAAGAGTCGCTCGCGACGATCCGCGCGCTGGCCGATGCCGGCATCGACCTCATCGAGATCTCCGGCGGCACCTATGAGGCGCCTGGCATGGGCGTCAACATGCAGGAACCGAAGAAGGCCACCACCCTGGCCCGCGAAGCCTACTTCCTCGAATTTGCCGAGCAGGTGCGGGCCGCCGTTCAGGTGCCGCTGATAGTGACCGGCGGCTTCCGCACCGCGGCCGGCATGAACGCCGCCCTGCGTTCCGGCGCGCTCGATGTGGTCGGCCTGGCCCGGCTGCTGGCAATCGACCCCGACGCCCCCGCCGCCTTGCTGCAAGGACGCGACAGCCCGCAGCAGGTGCGCCCGATCATCACTGGCCTCAAGGCGGTCGATCGCATGGGGGTCATGGAAGTCTGGTGGTACGAGCGCCAGCTCAAGCGCATTGCCCGGGGCCAATCGCCGCGTCCCGACGAAAGCGGGCTGTCGGCTTTCTTGAAAGCTGCGGTAAGCGGCGGCTGGGGCACGTTTCGCACGCGGCGATTGCGGGCGAGCACTTGAGCAGCCGGCCCGTTGGGGCGTAGCCCCGCCGGCGAGCCGATCTTCACCCGACAGCCCAGGCGACGGGCCAACCCGCCCCCGCCTTTTCAGCGCCCTCCAGCCCCGCGGAAAATTTCAATTTTGGCCATTTTTTCCGGTTGACCGTAGGAACCGCCATTCCGGCCGATGGCCGCAAAAATTGGCGTGACGGCAGGTCACCCGATGACTACAATCGATATTCAATAATCTATTCATCGATCTATTCATTGCCATGCCCCGCCATTCCGACACGATCCGCCTGCTGCTCGCCCAAGGGCCGCTGGCCGCTCGCCAACTCGTTGAAAAGACGGGCATCAGCCAGCCAACGGTGTCGCGCGCGCTGGCGGCGCTGGGTGACGAGGTGGTACGCATTGGTGCCGCTTCCGCTATTCGCTACGCCCTGCGCGACACCGCGCGCGGCGTCGCCTCGGCCCCGATTTTCCGGGTTAGCGAAGACGGGCTGATTCGGGAAATTGGCGCCCTCGTTCCGGTTCGCCCGGACGGTTTTGTCATGGTGCAGGCCGACGGCGTCACGCGGCATAGCGACGGACTGCCGTGGTGGCTTTTCGACATGCGGCCACAGGGCTATCTCGGCCGGGCCTATGCCTCGACCTACGCGGCCGGCCTCGGCCTGCCGGCCAACCCCGAACACTGGAGCGACAGCGACGTCATCAAGGCGCTGCTCGCCCACGGCCATGATGCAGTCGGCAACCTGCTGATCGGCACCCAGGCGCGCGACCGGTTCATCGACACGCCAGCGCCCCTCCCGGCTGACCGGGCCGTGGACTACCCGGCACTGGCCCGTGCCGCCGGTGCCGGCGAAGCGCCCGGCTCCTCGGCCGGTGGCGAGCAACCGAAGTTCTGCGCCTATACCGAGCGCGGTCATGTCCTGGTGAAGTTCTCGGCGCCGGACGACAACCCCGTCACCGAGCGCTGGCGAGACCTTTTGCTCGCCGAGCATCTGGCGCTGTCGGTGCTTGGTGTCGAAACCGCGATTTTCGATTTCGGCAGCCAACGATTCCTCGAAGTGCCGCGCTTCGACCGCGTCGGCCAGCTCGGCCGCCTCGGCGTCCTCTCCCTGCGCGCGCTCGATGCCGAATTCATCGGCGACGCCGCAGCCCCCTGGCCCACGCTGGTCAGCCGCCTTGCCGCCACCGGCCACGTCCACCCCGACGCCACCGCCGGCGCCGCCCTGCTCTGGGCATTCGGCACACTGATCGGCAACACCGACATGCACGCCGGCAACCTTTCCTTTATCGGCAACCGCCCCTACCAACTCGCCCCGCCCTACGACGCCCTACCCATGGCCTTCGCCCCCAAAAGCGGCGGCGCCATCGTCAATACCCTGCCGCCAGCATCGCTGACAGCTTCAGTCGACGGCGCAACCTGGCGGGCGGCGCTGGAATTGGCAGAAAAGTTCTTCGCCAGAATCAGCGAAAACGATGGCTTCTCAAACCGCTTCGCACCCTGCATTGCGGCGACACGGCGGCACATTGACGAGGCCGCGTCACGGATTGCGCGGTTAGGGTAACAAGCTAGCAGAAGCCAGTTTTTGGCTGATATTCGCCAGATGAAGTAATCAAATTTCGAATTTATGCCGCGCAAATACAAACCAGCCGATTCATTAAGTTTCGATGTCGCTTAATATCAGCCGTTCATCCTCCGCCATCCCCCAAATGCCTACCCCCAAACCAATCCGCACACCATGGCGCGACTTCCCCGACGCGATACTTCATTCGCCTGAGTTATTGGTGAAAAAGCACGCCTTCTATGCCGACGCAAAGGCGGGGAATTCGGATGCGGCCTTCCGACTCGTGCAGGAAACCATTTCCCCAGAAGCCGTCGAAAAGCTTGTCGCATTGGCAGCTGGCCGTTTGCCCCTGTTGGCATCGGCACACGCATTTGAGAAAACCGGCGTCAACGCCATTCCCGAAGCACTCGCTGACGAACTGGCTGAACGCACCGGATTTCCTATCGACGGATCCATCGTCCAGATCAACGTGGTCGGCCACACCGGGGCAAATGGATTCTCCCGTCTGGCCAAGCAAGCTTTGTTCGACGGCGATGTCGTCGATGGGGCCGACTACCTTTTGGTAGATGATTTCATCGGCCAAGGCGGGACATTGGCGAACTTGAAAGGCTACATCGAGTCGAAGGGAGGTCGGGTCATCGGCGCGACGGTATTGACCGGCAAGCCTTACTCCGCCAAACTTAAACCATCAAATGAACAACTTACTGCATTGAGGCAAAAACATGGCGAACAACTTGAAGCGTGGTGGATCGACCGGTTCGGTCACGACTTCGACCGCCTTACTCAATCAGAGGCTCGGTACCTCGAACGCACCCCGGATGCTGACACCATCCGAAATAAAACTGCTGCGGCTGAGTAAGCAGGAAATTGCCGCCCGCTACAAAGCAACGCACAAGGAAGCTGCGTAAAACAAAGGCCGGATTTCCGGCCTTTGCTCTTTTACACCTCTACCCACGACGCGTGCTGGCTCCATTTGCCACCTCGGAACATTTCAATTTTGGGCGTTTTTTCCGGTTGACCGTAGGAATCGGAAAGGGGCTGCAATTCGGCCTTATGTGGAGCTCCACATAATGCAGAGGGTTTTTAGCCTGGCGGGCGCGGCGCAAGGCATCTGAGCGGAGGTGCGGCGCCCCTTCCGCGTCCGGTTGGCTAAAAATCCCTTTGG
>PHCH01000061.1 GCA_002840785.1 Betaproteobacteria bacterium HGW-Betaproteobacteria-4
GATCTTGCTCTTGATCAGTTCAGAAATTTCGGAAGGATTCAACTGCATGAAATTCTCCTAGTTGTTCAGCGCCGTAGCCATGGCGTCGAGCTTGCCGCGGACTGAAGCATCCAGCATCTGGTCGCCAACGATTACCTTGATGCCACCAATCAGGGTCGGATCAACCGACACCGAGGTTTCGAGCTTGGTCTTGAAGACGCTCTCAAGTTGGGGCACCAAGGCTTTCACCTGGTTGTCATCGATCGGGAAGGCCGAAATGATTTCGGCTTGCTTGGTACCTTCCTCCGCACGCTTGTAGCTTTCGTACAAGCCGGCGATTTCCGGCAACAATCCCAGGCGGTCGTTGTTGGACAGCAGCTGGATGAAGTTCGCCAGCTCCGCATCTACCGCAGTACCGCAGGCAGACCGGAAGAGGTCGACCAGTTGCGGGGCCGCCACATTGGGATCGCCGATAGCCGCATGGACTTCGGGACTGGCGGCCACCTGGGCGAGCGTTGCAACTTGCTCGGCCCACTTGGCCAGATTGCCGCTTTCCTTGGCCGCCCGAAACAGGGCTTCGGCGTAAGGGCGGGCGATAGTGACGGATTCAGCCATTGCTTACAGGTCCTGTTTCAGGGCGACCAGCATGTCGGCATGCGCGGACGCGTTGATTTCCTTGCGCAGGATCTTCTCGGCACCAGCAACCGCCAGTTCGGCGACACGCTCACGCAAAGCTTGCTTGGCGCGTTCGACTTCCTGATCGATTTCGGCTTTGGCCCCGGCGACAACCTTGTCGGCCTCAACCTTGGCGACGCCCTTGGCTTCTTCGACGATCTGTTGCGCACGCTTTTCGGCTTGAGCGATGAGGTCCGAGGACTTTTCCTTGGCTTCACGCAAAGCATCGGCGGAACGCTTGGCGGCGAGCTCTTGCTCGTTTTTGCCGCGTTCTGCTGCAGCCAGGCCATCAGCGATCTGTGCTTGACGGTCAGCCATCGCTTTTTGCAGCGGCGGCCAGACGTACTTCATCGTGATCCAGATGAAGAGAGCAAACCAGATTGCCTGGCCAATCAGTGTAGCGTTGATATTCACGCTAACCTCCTGGTTATAAGGGTTTCAGGGGCGCGGATTAGTGCGACAGCAGAGCCAGGAACGGGTTTGCGAAGAGCAGGAACAGGGCGATACCAACACCGATCATGGTCACAGCGTCGAGCAGACCGGCGACGATGAACATCTTGACTTGCAGCGTGGGGATCATTTCCGGCTGGCGAGCAGCGCCTTCCAGGAAGCGGCCACCCAGGATACCAAAGCCGATGGCGGTACCCAGAGCGCCTGCGCCGATCAGGATGGCTACAGCGATAGCGGTGTTGGAGAGGACGGTTGCGAGTTCCATGTTTACTCCTCAGTAAAGTAGGTTTGTTGCGGGGTTAAGGTTAAAAACGACTGAAAAACTGCTACTACGACTTAGTGCGACTCTGCCGCCATTGACATGTACACGATGGTCAGCATCATGAACACGAAGGCTTGCAGGGTAATAATCAGGATGTGGAACAGTTCCCAAGGCAGTGCGAGTGGCAACTGGTAGATGCCAAGCAGGGCGATCAGAATGAAGACCATTTCACCGGCGTACATGTTGCCGAACAGTCGCAGGGAGAGGGAGATCGGTCGGGCGATTTCTTCCACGATGCGGAACAGCAGGTTGATCGGAGCGAGTTTGATACCGAACGGGACCGCGAAGACTTCATGCATGAAGTGTCCGACACCCTTAACCTTGAGGCCCATGACGATCGAGATGACGAACACCGTGATCGACATGGCAAACGTCAGGTTGGGATCGGTGGTCGGGACAAACTTGAACGGCATTTCATGATTGCCTGTTGCAGCCTGGAGTGCGACGGGCAGGAAGTCCACCGGGATCAAGTCCATGGCGTTCATGACGAACACCCAGACAAAGATGGTAATGGCCAGCGGTGTAACCAGAGCGCTCTTGCCATGGAAGGTGTCGCGTACTTGCTGATCAACCAAGCCGACCACCATTTCGACGAAATTCTGGCCACCAGACGGGACTCCGGAAGTGGCCTTGCTGGCCAGCATGGCCATCAGGCCGAAAACCACCAAGCCCAGAACGCCGGAAACCAGCAGGGTGTCGAGGTGGAAACTCCAGAAACCGGTACAGACTCCATCGACCTTGGCGCTGTCCGAACAGACAACGAGATTGGTCAGGTGGTGTTGAATGTAACCAGTGGTGCCGCCTTCTGCGCTCATGTTTTCTCCAGTCAGCCTAGCGATTCTTCAGCAGTGCCATCCAGTAGATGACAAAGGTTGATGCGTATCCAAGAAAGAGCGGTAGAACTGCCACTTCCTTGTACCCCAAAAAAACCAGCGCAAAGCCGGCGAGAGTCAGTAGGAACTTGAACCCCTCCCCTGCGGCTTGCGCCTGATAAACCTTGACCGGGTCTGTACTCGAACCCATTCGCAACGCTCTCAGGACGTATCCGAGATTGGCGATGAACCCGATTGATCCCCCGATCAGAACCGAGACTGCCGCATTGGCGCTGACAAACAGGCCGGCCGCTATGGCCAGAATGGTTGCCAACCCTGCTTGGCGACTGAGTATCCAGCTTACCTGCGGATGCAAGACATGCCTCGATCAATAACCGTGCGAGTGTAACGGAGTCTTATAGATGAGTCAATTTCGACATTGCTTACGAATGGAGTCGTGAAATGAGGCCGTCGAGCTGGTCCAGACTCGAGAATTCGATGGTGACCTTGCCGGCGCCCTTCTTGTTCGAGCGAATGGCAACGTTGGTTCCCAGGCCGTCGGACAGGCGTTCCTGCAGATTCAGCAGATCGCGGTCGATGGCCTTTTCGGGCGCATGCTTGGGCGGATTCAACAGTTGCTGGACCAGCCGTTCTGTTTCGCGGACCGACAAGCCCTTCTGCACAATACGCTGGGCAACGCCGACCTGCTGGCCGCTCGAAATTGGCAGCAGGGCGCGGGCATGACCCATGTCGATTCGGCCGGTCATCAGCAATTCCTGAACCGGTGCGGTCAACTGCAACAAGCGCAGCAAATTCGAGGCGGCGGGGCGTGAGCGGCCAACCGCATCGGCGGCTTGCTGGTGGGTGAGGCCGAATTCGTCGATGAGGCGCTGCAAGCCCTGGGCTTCTTCGAGAGGGTTGAGGTTCTCGCGCTGGATGTTTTCGATGAGCGCCATGGCCAGCGCCTGTTCGTCGGGAATGCTGCGGACCAGCACGGGAACTTCGTTCAGCCCGGCGAGTTGCGAGGCGCGCCAGCGGCGTTCGCCAGCGACGATTTCGTAGCGCTCGGAGCCGGGCGTGCTGTCGACGGCGCGGACGAGAATCGGTTGCATGACGCCCTGGGTCTTGATCGAGGCGGCCAGTTCGGCCAGCGAGTCCTGATCCATGTGGGTGCGCGGCTGGTATTTGCCGGGGCGCAGGCGTTCGACCGGCAGGTTGCGCTGTTCGTCGCCCTGCGGCTTGTCGCTGCCGGAAAGCAGCGCGTCGAGGCCGCGGCCGAGTCCTTTCATCTTGATCATTGGATGACCCTTTCAAGAATTTCCCGGGCGAGTGCGCTGTAGGCTTGCGCTCCCCTTGAGTTTTTGTCGAAGGCGATGACCGGCTTGCCGTAGGACGGCGCTTCGGCCAGGCGGACGTTGCGCGGCACGATGGTGTTGTAGACCTTGTCGCCGAAGTGGCTTTCGAGTTCGCTGGAGACTTGTTGGGTCAGCGTGCTCTGGCCGTTGTACATGGTACGCAGCAGGCCTTCGATTTCGAGGCGGGAGTTGAGGTGATGACGTACCTTGCGCAGCGTTTCGACCAGATCGGACAGACCTTCCAGTGCGTAGTACTCGCACTGCATCGGGATCAGCACGGAGTCGGCGGCGACCAGGGCGTTGACGGTCAGCATGTTGAGGGCGGGCGGGCAGTCGATCAGGACGAAATCGTATTCGGCGTGGTTTTGCGCCAAGGCCTTTTTCAGGCGGTATTCGCGCTGGTCGAGCTCGATCATTTCGACTTCGGCGCCGGCAAGTTCGCGGTTGGCGGGCAGGATGTCGAAGTCGAAGGCAGTCGCGATGCAGACTTCGAGCAAGGTGGCGGCGCCGATCAGCAGTTGATAGACGGTGGGCAGTGTCTCTTTCTTGGGGATGCCGGAGCCGGTCGTCGCGTTGCCTTGCGGATCCATGTCGATGAGCAGGACGCGCTTGCCCTCGGCGGCCAGCGAGGCGGCCAGATTGACGGCGGTGGTCGTCTTGCCGACGCCGCCTTTCTGGTTGGTTATGGCGAGTACTTTCATGACCCGGCTTTCAGAATGATCAAATGTCGTTCGGCATCCAGCCCCGGCACGCTGAGCGGGATGATGGATTCAACCGTGATGTCGGCCGGCAGGGCCTTGAGTTCGTCGTCCGGTCGCACCCCTTTCATGGCCAGCCAGCGACCGCCCGGGGCCAGCAGGTGGCGGGTCAGGCTGATGAAAAGGCCGATTTCGGCAAAGGCGCGCGAGCTGATCTGGGCGTATTGTCCGTGCATTTCCTCGACCCGGGCGTGGTGCACCGTAACATTCCCGAGCGCCAGTTCGATGGCTGCTTGCTGCAGGAAGGTGGCTTTCTTTTGCACGGTGTCGACCATGCTGACCGAGAGTTCCGGCTTGGCGATGGCCAGTGGAATGCCGGGCAGGCCGCCGCCGCTGCCGACATCGAGCAGATTGCCGGCGCCGACATGCGGCAGGATGGCCAGCGAATCCAGCAGATGGTGCGAAATGGCCTGGGCAGGATCGCGAAGGGCGGTCAGGTTGTAGGTCTTGTTCCACTTGAGGAGCAGGTCGCGGAAGGCGAGCAGCTTCTGTTGCGCCTCGGCCGGCAGCCTGATGTCGAGGGCGGCCAGGCCGCTGGCAAGGGCGTCTTGGCTCATGCGGCTTGCGACAGGTTGTGGCGCTTGAGGTGGATGAGCAGCAGCGAAACGGCGGCGGGCGTGATGCCCTGGATGCGCGATGCCTGGCCGATGGTTTGCGGCTTGTGCAGGGCCAGCTTCTGTTTGACCTCATTGGACAGGCCGGCGACGGCGGCGTAATCGAGATCGGCTGGCAGCGCGGTGTTTTCGTAGCTGGAAGACTTGGCGACTTCCTCGGCCTGACGGTCGATGTAGCCCTGGTACTTGGCGGAAATTTCGAGCTGCTCGACAACGGCCGGGTCCATTTCGATTTTGGGCAAATTTTCCGGTTGACCGTAGCAAGGCAGCGTGAGCAGTGCTGCATAGCTCACTTCGGGCCGGCGCAGCAGTTCGAACAGGTTGTATTCGTGTTCGATGGCTTTGCCAAGGACGCGAATGCAGTCTTCGGCCGGCGTCAGCTTGGGATTGACCCAGGTGGACTTCAGGCGTTCCTGTTCGGCGGCGATGGCGTCGCGCTTCCGGCTGAAGGCGGCCCAGCGGATGTCGTCGACCAGGCCCAGTTCGCGGCCCTGCTCGGTCAGGCGCAGATCGGCGTTGTCTTCGCGCAGGCTCAGGCGATATTCGGCCCGGCTGGTGAACATCCGGTAGGGGTCGGAAACGCCGCGGGTGATCAGGTCATCGACCAGTACGCCGAGGTAGGCTTCGTTACGCTTCGGGCACCAGCCGGCTTCGTCGCGGACGTAGCGCACGGCGTTGATGCCGGCCAACAGGCCCTGGGCGGCGGCTTCTTCGTAGCCGGTCGTACCGTTGATCTGACCAGCGAAAAACAGGCCGTTGATGGCCTTCGATTCCAGCGTGTCCTTGAGTCCGCGCGGGTCGTAGAAATCGTATTCGATGGCGTAGCCGGGGCGCAGGATGTGCACGTTTTCCATGCCGCGGATCGAGCGGACCAGCGCCAGCTGGATGTCGAAAGGCAGGCTGGTCGACACCCCGTTCGGGTAGATTTCGTGTGTCGTCAGGCCTTCCGGTTCGAGGAAGACGTTGTGCTGGTTCTTGTCGGCGAAGCGGTGGATCTTGTCCTCAATCGACGGGCAGTAACGCGGCCCGACGCCTTCGATGACGCCGGTGTACATCGGCGAACGGTCGAGCCCGCTGCGGATGATGTCGTGCGTGCGCTCGTTGGTTTCAGTGATCCAGCACGGCAGTTGGCGCGGATGCTGGGCGGCGTTGCCGAGGAAGGAGAAAACCGGCATCGGGTCGTCCGAATGCTGTTCTTCCATCACCGAGAAATCGATGGTCTTGCCGTCGAGACGCGGCGGCGTGCCGGTCTTCAGGCGGCCTTGCGGCAGGTTCAACTCTTTAAGGCGGGCGGCCAGCGAGTTCGACGGCGGATCGCCCATGCGGCCGCCGGTGTAGTTCTCGAGCCCGACGTGGATCTTGCCGTTGAGGAAGGTGCCGGCGGTCAGGATGACGGCCTCGGCCATGAAGCGGATGCCGAGTTGCGTGACGGCGCCGACGACCCGCTCGCCTTCAACGATCAGGTCGTCGCAGGCTTCGGCAAAGATGGTCAAATTGGCCTGATTTTCCAGTCGACCGCGGATGGCCTGCTTGTACAGCACGCGGTCGGCCTGGGCGCGAGTAGCGCGCACGGCCGGGCCTTTCGAGGCGTTCAGAATGCGGAACTGGATGCCGGCTTCATCGGTGGCCGCCGCCATGGCGCCGCCCAGCGCGTCGACTTCGCGCACCAGATGCCCCTTGCCGATGCCGCCAATCGACGGATTGCAACTCATCGCCCCGAGCGTATCGAGGTTATGCGTCAGCAGCAGCGTGTTCGCCCCTGCCCGTGCCGCGGCGAGCGCAGCCTCGGTGCCGGCGTGACCGCCGCCGACGACGATGACATCGAAACGGGTGGGATAGAGCATGGGTTTGGCTTTGTTGCAGCGCAATAGCGGACTGCGGATTTTACTTCAGGGCGCTGAAAACTCGAAGGTTTTTGCCGCTTCCTTGCCCTGCCCTGCGAACTCAAGTAAGTTTGCGAATTCGCTGCGCCTGATGCTTGGGGCCCTGGGCGTGACATTGGTGCACGGGGCGGGCAATTCGGCCGAGGTCATCCGGCAGGTCAAGGCCAACCGTTTCGATATCGTGCTCTCCGACTTCATCCTCGACGATGGTCGCGACGGCCAGCAATTGCTCGAAGAGCTGCGCCACGCCCACCTCATCCCGTTGTCGACGGTGTACATGATCATCACCAGCGAGCGCGGCTACACCAACGTCGTGTCGCTGGCCGAGCTGGCCCCCGACGATTACCTGATCAAGCCATTTACCGCTGATCAACTGCAGGCCCGATTGATCAAATCGATCTACAAAAAACACGTGCTGCGCCACATCTACGAGCAGATCGAGCGCGGCGCCTTGCAGGAAGCCATTATCGCCTGCGACCGTGTCATCCAGCAGCAGCCGCAATACATGTACGACGCCTTGCGTTTCAAGGGCGATCTGCTGCATACGCTGGGCAAGACGCGTGAAGCCGAAGAGGTCTTCCGGCGCGTCCTCGAAGGGCGCGTCGTGCCCTGGGCCAAGATGGGCCTGGCGATGGCACTGCGCGACCGGGGGGCGCTCGACGAGGCCGAGCAACTGGCTGAACAGGTTGTTACGGAGGCGCCAGACTACCTGTCGGCCTACGACTTTCTGGCCTCGGTGCACGAAGCCCAGGGCAAGCTCGAGGCGGCCCAGCACACCCTGCAGCGTGCGGCCGATGCCTCGCCGCACAATACCGTGCGGCAACGGCTGGTTGGCGATGTGGCAGCCCGCAACAACGATTTGCTGGCGGCCGAAAAGGCTTACGGCAAGGTCATCGAGCGCAGCAAGGGATCGAGCCTGCGGACGGTGGACGACTTTGCCAACCTGTCGCGCGTGCTGGTCGAGCGGGGCAACGTGACCGCCTCGCGCAAGATTTCCGCGGAGATGAAGCGCGAATGGCGCGGCGACATGCAGGCCGAGCTGGCGGCGCTGGTCACCGAAAGCCTTTGCCTGAACAGCGAAGGCTCGCCCGACAAGGCCCAGCATCTGGTCGATCAGGCGCTGGCCTTGCAGAAAATGATCAGCGAAGAGGCGGCTGAAAAAGGCAAGCATGTGTCGCAACGCCTCGCCGTCGATCTGGCCCACGCCTGCTACGCCACCGGCAAGCAGGACGAGGCGGCGAAGATCATGCGCCAGGTGGCGGCCGAAAACCATGAGGATGCCCACCTCATCAACCACATCACCAACGTCTTCGAAAAAACCGGCCAGCCCGATGCCGGCAAGGCGATGCTCGAACAGGTCGGCCGGGAAATTGTCGAACTCAACAACAAGGGCGTTCTGGCGGCGCGCAACGGCGATCTCGAGGGTGCTGTCCAGTTGCTCATCCAGGCCGTCGAGCAGGTGCCCAATCTGCAATTTCTGGTCAATGCCGCCAAGGCCATTTTTGCGCTCATGGACAAGAAGGGTTGGGATGCCGAACTGGCGGCCCGCGCCATCGACTACCTGCAGCGCGCCCAGCGCAAGGACCGCAAGAGCGCCAAGGTGGCCTCGGCCCGCGAGCTGTATGTCACGGTCGCCAAAAAATACGGCATTGCCACCGAAAACACTTGAACTGTCGGGGCGGCAACATCTTGAAACCATTTAGTTGCTCCGCAGACTCATCCTTTCCTGATCTGGCGCGTTGATTAGACATTGGCCCGCCGTTTTGCGCGGGCGGTGTTTTTCCTTCGGGAGTCCACGATGCTGCAATCCCTGCACAGAATTCTTCTCGCACTGACCATGGCCGTTGCCCTGCCCGCCCTGGCGCAGGGCGATCCGCCGGCCCGCGTCGGGCGGCTGGCCTATTTTGAAAATCAGGTCGATTTTCGGGTTGACCGTAGCGAACAGGGCGGACCGGCCACGCTCAACTGGCCGATCAGCAGCGGCGCCGTTCTGGAAACCGGGGCGCGCGGCCGGGCCGAGGTGTGGATCGGTTCCACCGCCTACCGGCTGGCCGACGACAGTCAGGTCGAGTTTCCCGTCGTCGACGATAAGCGGGTCGAAGTCCGCGTCGCTGGCGGCAGTCTGGCGGTCAGCATCCTCGACCGCGATCAGGTCGATGACGTGGTGATCGCCACGCCCGATGGCGACGTCCGTTTCCTGACGCCGGGGCGCTATCGCATCGATGTCTTCGCTGATCGCAGCGAACTGAGCGTGCAGGCCGGCCGTGCCGTTTTCGACGACGGCCAGCGGGCGACACCGGTTGCCGCCGGCCAGAAAGTCAGCCATTGGAGCGACGGCAACGAACAGTTCGATGCCGACCGTGGCAACGACGCCTTCGACCGCTGGGTGGCCAGTCGCGAGAACGTGACGCTGGCCAGCCAGGCGCGCCGCCACGTGTCGCCGCACATGACCGGCTATCAGGATCTCGACGCCTACGGTGACTGGCAATCGGCGCCCGGCTACGGTTCGGTCTGGTATCCGCGCGCCGTGGCCGACGACTGGGCGCCCTACCGCTACGGCCGCTGGGCCTGGATCGCGCCCTGGGGCTGGACGTGGATCGACCAGGCGCCGTGGGGCTTCGCCCCCTTCCACTACGGCCGCTGGGCGATCATCCATGGTCGCTGGGGCTGGATTCCCGGCCGCCTCGTCGCCCGCCCGGTCTATGCGCCGGCCCTCGTCGCCTGGATCGGCAACCCGGGCTGGAGCATCAGCTTCAGCTTCGGTGCGGCGCCGGCGGTCGGCTGGTTCCCGCTCGCCCCGCGCGAGGTCTACGTGCCGGGGCATCGGCACAGCGCCAACTATGTACGCCAGATCAACGTCGCTTACGTCCGTGACGTCAAGGTCATCGATCGGGTAGCGCGCGATGGCCGACAAGCCCCCTTCGCCAATCGCGCTGTGCCGCGCGCGGTCACTGTCGTGCCGGCCAAGCTGCTGCGCGAAGGCCACGCCATCACGGGACGAGAAATTCAGCGTCAGGAGCGCCCGGCGCTTGGCCGTGCCCCGCTCGCCCGTCAAGCGCCCAATGCCGACTGGTTGGCCCCCGAGCAGGGTGCCCGTCGCCCGCGCAACGACGAAAAGCGCGAACCGATCAACCGGCCGCGCCGCGATTTCGACGCCCCACGGCTGAATGCCCCGGAGCGTGGCACCCCGCGTTCCGAACCAATGCCACGCCAGCCGGGTCGCCCGGCCTTCCGCCAGCCCTCGGCCGAGCCGGAAAATAGGCGCGACGAGCACCGTGGTTCGCCTGACCTCCGGCGACAAATCGAACAACCGGGCAGTCGGCCCGGGCTTCAACCCGCCCCCGTGCCTGCCCGTCGCGAGGCTGCGTCGCAACCGGTTCGTCGTGAAATAGCGCCGCCGGCCGATGTCTTGCCGCCCAAGGTGCGCGACATGTCGCCGCCTGAAAGGCGAACCGAGGAAGCTCAGCCGCGGCCGAGAATGCAGCAGCAGGAAGGCGAGCGGCGTCGTGAAATGCGGGCGCTTGAGCGTGCCGAGCGCGTCGAGCGCCCGGCCCCGCCGCCCCGGGAACGCCCATTCACACCTCGGCCGGCGCCGGAAGTCAGAATGCCCGCCTCGCCCGCGCAACGTGAAATGCCGCCGCCGCGCGTCAATCCGGCGCGCCAGGCGCCGGAGTTCCATGCCCCGGCACCCCGGCCCGAACGGCAAGCCGAGCCGCCGCATCAGCCGGCGCCGCAAGGCAGCCAGCCGGAACAGCGCCGCCGTCGCGGCGATGACGACGACCGTCGCGGGCGTTAAGCGCTAAATTTTGTGACCGAGGCCGAGATAGGCCTCGATCACGCGCGGGTCGGCGGCCAGTTCGGCGCTCGGCCCGGCCAGCGACACCTCGCCGGTTTCCAGCACGTAGCCGTAATCGGCGATCTGCAGCGCGGCGCGGGCATTCTGCTCGACGAGCAGGACGGCGACGCCGGTCTCCTTCAAGGCGGCAATGATGCGGAAAATTTCCTTGATGATGAGCGGCGCCAAGCCAAGGCTGGGTTCGTCGAGCATGAGCAGTTTGGGGCGAGCCATCAGGGCGCGGCCCATGGCCAGCATCTGGCGTTCGCCGCCGGACAGCGTGCCGGCCAGCTGGGCATGGCGTTCTTCAAGGCGCGGGAAGAGCTCGAAAACCTCGTCCATCGTCTCCATCTGGTCGCGGTGGCCGGTCCGGTAGCGATCAAAGGCGCCGAGCAGCAGGTTGTCCCTGACGCTCATTTCGGCAAACAACTCACGCTTTTCCGGGACCAGCGTCATGCCGTGGCGCACGAGATGCTCGACCGAGCGTTCGGGCCATTGGGCCTGGCCCATGTAAATGATGTCGCCGCGCGACGGTAGCAGGCCCATCAAAGCCGACAGCAGCGTCGTCTTGCCGGCGCCGTTGGGGCCGATGACGGTGACGATCTCGCCGCGCCGGATGGTCAGGCTGACCTCGTGCAGCGCTTCGACCTTGCCGTAGGCGACGCGCAGGTTCTTGACGTCGAGAATGACCTCGTGGTCGTGCAGATGTGCGTGCAGACTCATCATTCGACTCCACCCAGATAGGCTTCGAGCACCTTGGGATTCTGCTGGATCTCCTCGGGCAGCCCTTCGGCGATTTTTTCGCCGAACTCCATGACCACCACGCGGTCGGCCAGACCCATGACGAAATCCATGTCGTGCTCGACAAGCAGGATGCCCATGCCTTCGGCCCGCAGCTTGCGGAGCAGTTCGGCCAATGCCAGTTTTTCCGAGTAGCGCAGCCCGGCCGCGGGCTCGTCGAGGAGCAGCAGGCAAGGGTCGGAGGCCAGGGCGCGGGCAATTTCGACGATGCGCTGCTGGCCGAGCGCCAGGCTGCCGGCCGGGGCGAACATCTGTTCGGCCAGGCCGACGCGTTCGATCTGGCGGGCCGCTTCGGCCAGCAGGCGGCTTTCCTCGGCTCGGTCGAGGCGCAGCGCGGCGGCGATGACGCCCTTGCTGCCGCGCAAGTGGGCGCCGATGGCGACGTTCTCGATGACCGACATCTGGCCGAGCAGGCGGACATGCTGAAAGGTCCGGCTCATGCCGCGCCGGGCAATTTCGCGGGCGACCAGTTCGCCGGTCGATTCGCCGAGGAAGGCGATTTTTCCGGCGCTGGCCGGGTCGACTGCGGAAATGCAGTTGAACATCGTGCTCTTGCCGGCGCCGTTGGGGCCGATCAGCGCCATCACTTCGCCGGCCTTCACGGTCAGCTCCATGTTGTTGTTGGCGACCAGGCCGCCGAAACGCTTGGTCACCTCGCTGGCCTCGAGCAACAGGCTGCCTGCTACGGTCGACGGGCGTTTTGGCAGCATTTCTGCAGCCGGAACGAGGCGTTGCTGCGGGCTGATTGGCAGCAGTTTGACAATGACCGGCCACAAGCCGAGGCGGGCTTTCTGCAGCACGATGACCATGGCGATGCCAAACACGACGGTCTCGAAATTACCGCTCTGGCCGAGGATCTGTGGCAACCAGTCCTGCAGCCAATGCTTGAGGATGGTGATCAGCCCGGCGCCGAGCACGGCGCCCCATACGTGGCCCATGCCGCCGACGACAATCATGAACAGATATTCGATGCCCTGGGTCAGGGCAAACGGTGTCGGATTGACGAAGCGCTGCAGGTGGGCGTAGAGCCAGCCCGAGGTGCTGGCCAACAGAGCGGCGATGAGGAAGATGACGATCTTCGTGCGCTGGGTATTGACGCCCATCGCCTCGGCCATCACGACACCGCCGCGCAGGGCGCGAATCGCCCGGCCCTCGCGCGAGTCGAGCAGGTTGCGGATGGCGACGATGGCGAGCAGGACGACGAGCCAGATCAGGTAGTAAAACTGGTTGCCGGCCTTCAGCTCCCAGCCGACCAGAGAAATCGCCGGAATGCTCGTGATGCCGGTGTGGCCGCCAAGAAACTCGACGTTGCCGAACAGGAAATAGAGGCTGATGCCCCAGGCGATGGTGCCCAGCGGCAGGTAGTGGCCGCCCATGCGCAGGGTTATGAAGCCGAGGAAGAGCGCGACGGCAGCGGTGATGGCCAGACCGATCAACAGTGTCAGCCAGGGCGACAACCCGTAGGTCGTGGTCAGGACGGCGGTCGTATAGGCACCGAGACCAACGAAAGCGGCCTGCCCGAACGAGGTCAGGCCGCCGACGCCGGTGAGCAGGACGAGGCCGATGGCAACGATGGCGTAGAGTCCGATGTAGTTGAGCAGGGTGATTGAAAACTCGGGCAGGAGGCCTGGCGCAACGAGCAGCAGGCCGATCAAGGCGGCGAATGGCAGGTGGCGCAGCCAGCGCTTTCTCGGCTGGGCGTCATGCGGTTCGGCGTTGACCTCGTCAGTATGCTCGTCGTCATCCTCGACATGGCGCGCCGTCAGCGAACGCCAGAGCAGCACCGGGATGATCAGCGTGAACACGATGACTTCCTTGAAGGCGCTGGCGTAGAAGGACGAATACGATTCGAGCAGGCCGACCAGGATGGCGCCGAGCGCGGCGAGCGGATAGGAAACCAGGCCGCCGATAATGGCGCCGACGAAACCCTTGAGGCCGATCAGGAAGCCGGAGTCGTAATAAATGGTGGTGATCGGCGCGATCAGGATGCCCGAGAAGGCGCCGATGGCGGCGGCCAGCGTAAAACACAGCTTGCCGGCGAGCACGGGCGGAATGCCCATGAGGCGTGCTCCTGTCCGGTTCATGGCGGTGGCGCGCAGGGCCTTGCCATAGATGGTTCGCTCAAAGAAGAAATAGAGGCCAATGATGAGCAGCGCCGAGGCGACGACGACAAGGATGGTCTGGCCCTGCAGCGGGGCGCCGGCCAGTTCGAAACTGAGATCGGTAAAGGCCGGCGTGCGCCAGCCCTCGGCGCCAAAGAAGAGCAGGCCAAGGCCGATCAGCGCCAGGTGCACGGCGACCGCAACGATGAGCAGGACGAGCACCGGCGCACTGGCCAGCGGCTGGAACGCAACGCGGTAGATCATCGGCCCGAGCGGGACGACGAGCATCATCGAAACGACGACCTGCGCCCACAGCGGCAATTGGGTCGGCGGCATGGCGAATAGCGCGCCGGCAAACAGCAGCGGCATGCCCACGTTGAGGATGAGTATCGGCGGCAATCGGGCGTAGCGCTTTTCGCGGATCAGGTGGACGCTGTCCAGGATGGCCACCGAGACGCCAAGTCCGAGCAGTAGCCAGACCGTGCCGGGAATCTGCCCGGCCTGCAGCGAGGCGAGGGTCAGCGCGCCGAAAGCGACGAATTCGCCCTGCGGGATGAAAATGACGCGGGTGACGGCAAAGACGAGCACCAGTGCGAGGGCGAGGAGGGCATAGATGGCACCGTTGGTGATGCCGTCCTGGCCGAGAAAAAGAAGAATCTGGAGGTCCATGCGACCTTGGCTGCGGGAGGGATTTAAAAGTCACTCCCGGGCCAGCGGGAGTACAAGACGGCGCCCGCCGAGACGGGCGCGGCAAATTACTTGATCAGCTTCCAGGCATTTTTTTCGATGCGCACCATGACACGGGCGCGCTGGTCGAAACCAAGGTGGTCGCTGCTACTCATGTTGAAGACCCCGTGGGCGCCGGGAAGGTTTTTAGTGGCTTCCAGCGCATCGCGCAGGGCGGCGCGGAACTCCGCGGTCCCCGGCTTGGCTTTCTTCAGTGCGACGGGAGCGGCATTGGCGAGCAGGATGCCGGCATCCCAAGCATAGCCACCGAAAGCGTTGATGCTGCCCTTGCCATGCACCGCTTCGTATTTGCCAACGTAGTCGGTGGCC
This sequence comes from Betaproteobacteria bacterium HGW-Betaproteobacteria-4, assembly GCA_002840785.1. Taxonomy (GTDB): domain Bacteria; phylum Pseudomonadota; class Gammaproteobacteria; order Burkholderiales; family Rhodocyclaceae; genus Azonexus. The sequence continues at coordinate 14,643 of PHCH01000061.1, forward strand.
GATTTCTTGACCGGATTGTCGGCCGGCAACTGGTCGGCAACGAGTACCGGGCCGGTGGGCAGCACGGTACCTTCGCAATCCTTGCCGCAAACACGCAGAAAGTCGTTGTTGGCAACGCCGTGCGTCTGGTAAATGGTGCCCTTGTAGCCTTTTTCCTTGAGCGACTTCTGCGGCAGCGCAGCCGGGGTGCCGGCAGCCCCGATCAGGATGGCGTCGGGCCTGGCCGACATGGCCTTGAGAACCTGTCCGGTGACCGAGGTGTCGGTGCGATTGAAGCGCTCGTTGGCGACGACCTTGATCTTGCGCACCTCGGCCAGTTTCGAAAACTCATTCCACCAGCCTTCGCCGTAGGCATCGGAAAAGCCGATGTAGGCAACGGTCTTCACGTTGTTGTTGGTCATGTGCTCAATGATGGCGGTCGTCATCTGGGTATCGTTCTGCGGCGTCTTGAATACCCATTTGCGCTTGGCGTCCATCGGCTCGACGATGCGCGCCGAGGCGGCCATGGCGATCATCGGGGTTTCCGCCTCGGCGGCGACGTCAATCATGGCCAGCGAATTCGGTGTCGTCGTCGAGCCGATGATGAGGTCGACCTTGCTTTCGCTGATCAGCTTCCTGGCGTTCTTGACCGCTGTCGTCGTGTCGGAAGCATCGTCGAGGACGAGGTAATTGACCTTCTGGCCGGCGATGGTCTTCGGCAGCAGGTCGATGGTGTTCTTTTCGGGAATGCCGAGGGAGGCGGCCGGGCCGGTGGCTGACAGCGTCACGCCGATATTGATGTCGGCCAGCGCCGTCGCGGCCAGCGTAGAAAGCAGTGTGGCGATCAGTGTTTTCTTCATTTTTTGTCTCCCTAACGTGAATCCGTTTTGCAAAGGTAAAAACCTATTGCCAAAAGGGCTTTCACGCAAGCCGACTGGTCAACAGGGCGTGATAAAGTCCGTTTTTTGCGCACAGCAGGATCAGCCATGTTCTCTGGAATCATCGCGGCGGTTGGCCGCATCACTCACCTCACCCCGCGCGAGGTCGGCTACCGTCTGCATGTCGATGGCGGCGGCCTCAAGCTCGACGATGTTTCGCTCGGCGATTCGATTGCCCACAACGGCGTTTGCCTGACCGTGGTGGCCCGCGAGGGCAATACCTTTGCCGTCGATGTTTCGCCGGAAACCCTGTCGTGCACCGTCGGCCTCGATGCGCCCGGCCCGGTCAATCTGGAAAAGGCGCTGCGCCTCAACGACGTGATCGGCGGCCATCTGGTCTCCGGTCACGTTGACGGGGTGGGTGAAGTGCTGCGTTTCGACCCGGTCGGCGACAACCGTCTGCTCGAAATCCGCGCCCCGAAGGAAATCGCCAAGTTCATCGCGCGCAAGGGATCGATCGTCGTCGACGGCACCAGCCTGACGACCAGCAAGGTCAATCTGGAAGTGGACCTGATCGCCCGCTACTGCGAGCGTTTGCTGGCTGCCGAGCGCGAGTAGGCGCCATGATGCCCTACCGGTTGGCGGTCGTTGCGCTGCTTGCCGCTCTGCTTGGCGCTTGCGCCGCCTATGACGGCTTCGGGTTGCCAGCCGGCGCTGCGCGGGTCGAGGACATGGAACGCGTCATGGGGCTGCCGGCCATGCGCTGGCGCGAAACCGATGGCGGCGAGACGCTGGTCTATCCGCGTGGCCCGATGGGTTATCACACCTTTTTTGTCCGTATCGATGCCCGGGGCACCGTGCTGAGTCGGGAAAACGTGCTCGACACCCGGCACTTCGCCCGCATTCAGGCGGGCATGACGACCGACGAGGTGGTCCGCATCCTGGGGCCGTCCGTGGCCGCGTGGACCGTTTATTACAAGGCGCGCGACGAACTGGTCTGGGAGTGGCGCTATTGCGACGACTGGAACGAACCGGCCCGTTTCGACGTGTTGTTCGACGGAACCTCGTTGCGGGTGCGCTCAACCCTGGCTTCGCCTGAAAGCTTGCGCGGTAGTTTCGGCGATGATGACCACCGGAGCTGGTGCAGCCACTGAATTTGCCCGCCGTGGCGAATCCTCGCTTGAAAAACCCCCACCCCGCCCCCATAATTCCAAGCATGGTTGTAATTCCGGCAATCTGGAGGCGTTCTGGACAGGGGTTCGATTCCCCTCACCTCCACCTAAGCGCATTGTGGTGTGTTTAGTTGGGGGTGTACTGGCTTCGACAGGGCGGGCAAAGGTGCGCAGGCAACTCGTCAGGCGATCGACGTTAATGAAGCAAATCCATAATTGCCAATGATGATGTTACCAAAGATAGCCGGCGGGGACTTCGGTCCCCGTCGTCACGTCCGGGTTTTGGTCTTCTCAGTTGTCGAGGTGGAAGACGACGGGCACGATGACCGTCGCCTCGATGGCTTCATCACCCCGCTTGGCCGGCACGAAGCGCCAATGGGCCACGCTCCGTCGCGCCGCCTCGTCGAGCCGCTCGAAATTGCTCGATTTTTCGATGTCGACCGTAGCAGCAAGGCCATTCGCCCTGACCCGAACCCTGAGCAGCACCTTACCCTCCTCGCCTAGCCGCCGCGATAGCGCAGGGTATTTCGGTTCCGGATTGTTCAGGTAGGCGGCGTTGAACAGCGGGGCGCTGACTGTCGCCGGCGCTACGCTGCGGGTGGGGGCAGGCGCGGCCTCCGGGGCGGGCGGCCCGGGTGGGGTAACGGGGGCTGGTACGGTGATGGCGCCGGGTGCGGCGACCTGTTCCGCGGCCATGGCGAGGATGGGGGGCGCGGGCGGGGCCGGCTTTATATGTCGGGGCGGCTTGGGTGCCGGCGGTTTTTCGGGCGCGGCTGGCGGTATTGTCGGCGGCGCCACGACGCTTTCCTGCAAGCTGACGGTGATCGGGCCTGGGGGCGGCGCTTCGAGCGGGTCGATGGCCACACTTGGCGGATAGAACAAGATGGCGGCGTGCAGCGCGGCGGCGAGCAGGAGGTAGCGACCGCTGTGCCGCCACTCGGGACGTTCAGGCGGGAGATGGCGAGGGCTGTCGGTCATCTTTTCATTATATCCGGCGCATCCGCCGGTACTGCCTTAGGCGGCAAGTCGGAGATCGACGCGGAAACTGCGCGTGGCGTGTACGCCTTCGACCTTGATCGGCAGCAGGACCTTGGTCCGTTCCAGCGTCTTGATGATGCGCGAGATGGTTTCGAAGCGCAGGTCGGTGATGTCGGCAATATCCTGCCGGGTGGGCAGAACGACCTGGCCGGCGCTGTCGGTGAATAGGCGGATCAGGCCAAGCACCCGATCGGCCGCCTGGCCGCCGCGCAGGGCGACGACTTCGGCGGCCCGTTGCTGGGCCTGGGCGAGCGAGGCAAGGAGCGATTCGCCGGCCAGTGCGCCGGCGCCTTCCGGCCATGGTGAAAGCTGGCACTGGGTGAGTGCCGTGGCCGAGAAGGTGTAGCAGCCGAAGAGCAGCGTTTCGCAGCCGAGGATGTCGCCGGGGACGGCGAGGCTGGCAAACGAGGCGTCGCTGGCCGAGCTGACGTTGTCGAGGCGGACGACGCCGCTGTTGAGTCGCCAGGCGAGGCCATCGGCGCCGGCGTGGTAGATGCCTTCGCCGGCCGCCAGTTGGCGTCCGGCGCGCTGGGCGCCGGGGGGAGTGCTACGGTCAACCGGAAAAAACAGGCTAATTTGAAATCTCCTTACCGGGCCATTCGCTGCCCCGATGCATGCCGGGGCGGCGAATGCCGTGGATGGGTCGATCAGAACTTGACGTTGAGGCCGGCATAGAACGAGCGGCCCATGCCGGGAACGGCGATACCGTAGGGCGTTGCCGTCGCGCTCATGGTCGTGCCCTGGCCGACATAGGCACCACCGAGCGGCAGGTAGTAGAACTTGTCGAACAGGTTTTCGACGCCAAAGTCGACGCGGACGCTTTTCCAGGTGTAGCTGGCGCGCAGGTGGGTCAGGCTGTAGCCGGGGGTGCTGATTTCATTGCGAACGCTCGACACGTCATTTTTGCCTTGAACCGAGACGAATTCGATGGCGTTGTTCCAGCCACCCATTTGCTGGGTCAGCGACAGCTTGAGATTGAGCGGCATGATGTTGTAGAGATTGCCGCCGGTGTCGCGGTTTTCGCCGCGTGTGTAGTTGAGCAAACCCTTCAGGCCGAATTCGCCGAATCCCGTGCTGGCCAGCGGCATGCGACCGGAGAGGTCGAGACCGTAGAGGCGGGCGGACTGGTTCATGTATTTGAGGACCACGAACTGGTTGCTCACCGGGGTGGCAGTGGCGGTATTGGAGGTGGCTGTCCACTGAATGGCGTCGATGTAATCGTCGACGTGGGTGTAGAACGGCGTGGCCTTCACTTCCCAGCGGCGGTCCGGGGCGTGGAAGTCAAAGGTGGCCGAGGCGGTGTAGGCTTTTTCCGGCTTCAGGTCGGGATTGCCAATGTAGCCGTTGCCGTCGCCGACGAAATTGTTCATCACCGCAGCCATCGTCCAGGTGGACCAGGTGTAGCGTTCGTAAAGATTGGGTGAGCGGACCTTGCGCGCGACGCCGAACTCGATATCGGTGGTCGTGCTGGGCGTGTAGCGGGCGAGGGCGGTCAGGTCGACGTTGTCATCGTCGCGTTGGCGGTCGAGGGCGTTGAAGGCGGTGGCATCGCGATACTGGAAGCCCGTCGCGGCCAGTGCTGTGTTGTAGCCACGAACATCGCCGGCATCGCTGGAAACGCGCTCGTAGCGTGCGCCGAGCTGGGTCGTCCATTGTTTGCCGAAACGGCCTTCCCATTCGGCGAACATGCCGAGGCGACCGCGCTGGCCATCGTTGATGTTCCAGAACGTGCCGGGCGACATACCGCCGCCTGATGGTGTCCACCAGTCGTCCAGCGTGTAGTGCTGGTAGAGCGCGCCGACACGCAGCAGGGTGTTGGCGCTGAGGTCGATGTCGGCCTTCAGATTGACGCCGGTCGTTGTGCTGGCTGAGTACATGGGCATGCCGGAGGCGCATCCCCCCGGAGCCGGTGTACAGGGTGCGCCGTTGTACGACGGGTTACCCGAGAAGTACCAGTACTTCTTGTCGGCGCCGAAGTCCATGAAATGGTCGACGTCTTCGTAATAGGCACGGGCTTCCAGCATGCCCCAGTCGAACTGGCCGAGGTAGCGCAGGTTGACGCGTTTCTGCTCGTTGCCCAGCATGTCCATCCGCTGGTTGGGGTAGAGCTGCTCGGGGACGTCCTGGTAGCCGAACTTGGCTTCGACGAGGTGGTTGCCGCCGCGCAGGGCGAAGCCGAGCGTGTGTGTTTGCGATTCGTAGGCGGTCGAGCCGACTTCGTCGAGCGGCAGTGTGTGGCCGAGGCGGCCGGTCGCGGTGGTGGTCTTGAAATTGCCGCCAGCCGTGTAGTTGTCGGCCTTGGTATAGGCGCCGGTGTAGCTGACGCTGAAGTTTTCGGTGGCTGCCGTGGCGCCGACATTGCCGCCCAGCGCGTTGTTGTTGCTGCGGAAGAAGGCGCCGACCTCGCCCTTGGTGAGCAGGCCCTGGCCGGGCGCGGCGAATTGGGGGGCGGCTGTTTCGGCAACGATGCTGCCGCCGATGCTGTCACCGCCGACGCTGACTGGGGCGATGCCGGCGTAAACCTTGATCTGGCTGACGGCATTCGGGTCGAGGTAGGCGAGCGGCGGGTTCATGTGGTTCGGGCAGGTGGCGATGAAATCCATGCCGTCGACGCTGATGCGCAGGCGGTCGTCGGCCAGGCCGTGAATGGCGGGCAGGCTGGAGACGCCACCGGCGCCGTAGAGGCTGACGCCGGGGACATCCTGCAGGAGGGCGGCGGTATCACGGGTGACGGCATGCTTGGCGGCGATTTCGGCTTGCCCGACCTGGCGCGGGGTACTCGCTTCCGGAATCCGGCTGGCGTTGACGACAACTTCGTTCAGCGTGCTCTGCGCGAAAGCAACGGGCGATGAAAAGACGACGGCCAGCGCGGCAGTCAGCGGACGAATGCGGTACCCCATGAAACTCTCCCTGATTTATTGGTTTATTAACGCGCGCTAATTTTCTGCGAGTTGGTTCTGCCGGGGAATGCGACAAATTGCCGCGCGGCAATTTGTCTAATTCCAAAGGGGGTGGTGGCGCCGTAGGATTCAGCCCTTCCTTTCCCGCGCCGGAGTCAGTCCATGTCAGGAATGCCGATCCGCTTTCTGCTTGCTCTTTGGGTCTCGCTGACCAGCCTGTCCGCCATGGCCGGTACGGCCGACGACGACTTGCGAACGGCCGCCAAGCTGCACCGGGCTGGCGACACCGGGCCGGCGGTGGCGATCTGGAAAGACTGGGCGGCCAAGGGAAATGTCGATGCAGCCTACAACCTGGCGGTGATTCACCAGCACGCCGACGGTGTGCCGCTCGACTATGCGGCGGCGCTGCGCTGGTACCGGCAGGCGGCCGACCAGGGCGACAAGGTGGCGCAGTTTCAGATCGGCTTGATGTACCAGAACGGTCAGGGCGTGGCGGCTGATGAAGCCGAGGCACACCGCTGGTTCACGATGCATCGCAAACACCATCTGCACCACGCCCATGAGCCGCAAATGGTCGCCTGGCGAGAGCAGGCGCTGGCCTTGATCGAGGAGCGCGACCGCCGTGAACAGGTAGCGGCATCGCGGGCCGGCTCAGCCCTGGTTGTCGCCGATCTCCGGCGCCGGGCCGGGCTTGATGCCGGGCGTCCGACCGAAACGGCGGCGCTGGAAACTACGACGACGATTCGCTGAGCGCCGCCGGCATTTCGATTTTGGCCATTTTTTCCGGTTGACCGTAGCATCCGGCTGCGCCGGGCGGGTGGTCGATTCCCCGGCGGCCAGCCGCCTCAGCTGGCGCTAACGCCGTTCAGCTTGTCGAGCGCTTCGCGCAATTTGCCGGGTTCGTCGAGGCGCAGCATCTTGCGGACGTTGGGGGCGATGTCGTTGACCTCAGCCTTGAGCACGCGGTTTTTGACCTTGAGGATCTGCGACGGGTGCATCGAAAAAATGCGCAGGCCCATGCCGAGCAGCAGGCGGGTCAGACTCGGGTCGCCGGCCATTTCGCCGCAAACCGAGACGGGGATTTCGGCTTTTTCCGCCATCGACAGGGTGTGGGCGAGCAACATCAGTACGGCCGGGTGCAGCGGGTCGTAGAGGGCGGCGACCTGCTCGTCGGAGCGGTCGATGGCCAGGGTGTATTGGATCAGGTCGTTGGTGCCGATCGACAGGAAATCGAGGCGGCGCAGGAAGAGGCCGACGGCCAGCGCGGCGGCGGGAATCTCGATCATGCCGCCGACTTCGATGTTTTCGTCGAAAGTCACCTTCTCGCCGCGCAGGCTCGATTTGGCCTGCTCGAGGGCGGCCAGCGTCTGGTCGATTTCGTGGGCGTGGGCAAGCATCGGGATGAGCAGCTTGATCGGGCCGTATTTCGAGGCACGCAGGATGGCCCGCAGCTGCGTCTGGAACATGCGCGGCTCGGCCAGCGACAGGCGGATGGCCCGGCGGCCGAGGGCCGGGTTGGTCTTGACGCGGTCGCCGGCCGTCGTTTCCGGGCGCAGATCCTTGTCGTTGCCGAGGTCGAAGGTGCGGATGGTGACCGGCCGGCCGGCCATGCCCTTGACCACTTTCTTGTAGGCCTCGTACTGCTCGCGCTCGTCGGGCATGTCGCCGCGGTCGAGAAAGAGAAATTCGGTGCGGAACAGGCCGATCCCCTCGGCGCCGGCATCGAGGGCGACGGGCACGTCGTTGGGCAGTTCGATGTTGGCGTAGAGCGCCACCGGCACGCCGTCGATGGTTTCCGACTTGGCCGTCTTGAGGCGCTTGAGCTTGGATTTTTCCAGCTCGATCTGTTCCTTGCGCAGCTGGTATTCGTCCAGCACGCGCTGATCGGGATTGACGATGACGACGCCGCGCAGGCCGTCGACGATCAGTTGCTCGCCATCGCGGATCAGGCCGCGGGCGTTTTCCAGGCCGAGCACGGCCGGGATCGCCATGCTGCGGGCGAGGATGGAAGTATGCGAGGTGGCGCCGCCGACATCGGTGATGAAGGCGGCGAAACGGTGGTCCTTGAAAGCGATGGTGTCGGCTGGCGAAAGGTCGTGGGCGACGATGATCAGCGCCTCTTCCTTCGAACTCTTGGCCGCCTTCAGGGCGGCGCGGCGGGGGTGGCCGAGCAGTTCCTTGACGACGCGCTCGACGACCTGGACGACGTCGAACTTGCGCTCGCGCAGGTAAAGATCGTCGAACTGCTCGAACTGATCGACCAGGTGTTCCATCTGCTGGACGAGCGCCCATTCGGCATTGCACCGGCGCTCACGGATGATGTCGCGCGGCTTTTCGGCCAGCTCCGGGTCTTCGAGGAACATCGTGTGAATGTCGATGAAGGCATTGAGCTCGGCCGGCGCGTGTTCGGTGCTCTCCTTCATCTGGATCAACTCTTCCTTGACCGCCTTGATGGCGTCGTCGAAGCGCTCGAGTTCCTTGTCCACCATGCGCGGCGCCAGGGTCAGGTGAGCCACCTCGAGCGTCGCATGCGACATGAGCATGGCCCGCCCGATGGCGATGCCGCCGGAAACGCCCAGGCCGTGCAGGATGAAGCTCATCGTGCGACCTTTCGCCGGGCCGCCCCAAGCAAGGTCGACGCCCCCTCGGGGGGCAGCGAGCCGGGCGAGCGTGGGGGTCTAAACATTTATTCCCCCTCGCCGAAATAGTCGGCGATCAAGGCGAGCAGGGCCGCCATGGCCTCGGCTTCGTCGGCCCCGTCGGTTTCGATGGTCACCTTGGAACCCTTGCCGGCGGCAAGCATCATGACGCCCATGATGCTCTTGGCATTGATGCGCCGCGTACCCTTGCTCATCGCCACCTCGCACTTGAATTTGCCGGCCAACTGGGTCAGCTTGGCGGAGGCGCGGGCGTGCAGGCCGAGCTTGTTGATGATTTCGGTTTCGGTAGTCAGCATATTTTTCAGTGGTCCAGCATGTTGATGATGCCGTCGCGGCCGCCATCGCGGGCACGGACGAGCAGGGTTTCCATGCCTTTGTCGCGGTAAGTCAGGGCGCGCAACAGCATGGGCATATTGACGCCGGTCAGACCTTCGACCCGGCCCCGTTCAAGCAACTTTAGCGCAAGGTTGGACGGAGAGGCGCCAAAAATATCGCTCAGGATCAGCACGCCGTCGCCCGTGTCGACCAGAGAGAGCATGTCGCGCGCCGTCGGCAGCATGTCGAGCGGGTCATCCTGGGCGGTCAGGCCGAGCTGCATCACTTGCGGCGGACGCTTGTTGAGCACATGGCTGACGTTCTGGAGGAGCGCCTCGCCATAGCTGCCGTGGGTGATGAGAAGGATGCCGATCATGCATCCGATTCTAACCCAGCCTCTCAGCGTCGGCTGACGACCAGAATGCCGATGACGACCAGTGCGGCGCCGGCCATCTGCGCCAGCGAAATCGATTCGCCGAGCAGCCACCAGCCGAAGCCTATGGTCAGCATCGGCCCGACCATGCCGAACAGCGAAGCCTGGCCGGCGCCGATCCGGCGGATCGCTGCCGATTGCGCGAAGACCGGGACGATGGTGGCGAACACCGCCATGGCCAGCCCCCAGCCATAGACCGGCAATGGCTGGATGAAGGCGGTGAGCGGGTGCGAGGCGGAAAAATGGGCCAGCGTCACGGCCGACGAAACGAGCATGGCCAGGGCCGAAAAGCGCATGGCGCCAAGGCGGGCGATCATCGGCCCGCTGCCTGCCAGATAGAGCGCATACGACACGCTGGAGCCGAAGACCAGGGCGCCGCCGATCCACACGCTGCGCGCCTCGCCGAGGCCGAGGTCATGCACGAAGGCGAAGCCGATGCCGAGGTAGCACAGGGCAACGGCGATCACTTCGCGCCGGGTGAAGGGCTTGCCCTGAAAGAGCACGCCGATCAGGATGGTCAGCGTCGGGTAGGTAAAAAGAATCAGCCGTTCGAGGCCGGCCGAAATGTACTCGAGGCCCCAGAAGTCGAGAATGCTCGCCCCGTAATAGCCGAGGCAGCCGAGAGCGAACAGCTTGAGCCAGTCATCGCGCGTCAGGCTGGCGCCGGCCCTCTGCCCGGCCAGCCCGACCCACAGAAAAACCGGTAGCGCGAAACCCATGCGCAGGGCGAGCAAGGTGATGGCATCGACGCCATAGGGATAGGCCAGCTTGACGAAGATTGCCTTGAGCGAAAAGCCGAGCGCGGCGATGAGCGCCAGACCTGCACCATAAGCATTCGATTTTTCCAAAGCCATTCCCGGGTTGATGTGAGCCAGATGCGATTAAAAGCCCCATTGGTGTGGCGGGCAATTGGTATTATCCAAACCGAGCATTCGTTATGGACGAAACCATGCGCTACGATCTCCCCGACCTCCGGCTCGTTGCCGCCATCGCCGATTCAGGCAGCCTGACCCGCGCTGCCGAACAGGTCCATCTGGCGCCGTCGTCGGCCAGCCACCGGTTGACGCAGCTCGAAGCCGCCCTCGGCGTGCCGCTCTTCGCCCGCCATGCCCGCGGCCTGACGCCGACGGCGGCCGGCGAATCGCTGCTCCGCCACGCCCGGCAAGTCTTCGCCCAGCTCGAACAGATGCACGCCGATCTGGCGCCCTACGCCAGCGGCCTGAACAGCCAGGTCACGGTCTTTGCCAACACCAACGCCATCAACTGTTTCCTGCCCGAAGACCTCGGCGATTTCCTGCGCGAACATCCGCGCGTCCGGGTCAGCCTTGAAGAGCAGCCGAGCCCGGCGATCATTCAGGCCGTGGTGGCCGGGCAGGTCGATATCGGTGTGGTGGCCTCGGAAGTCGGGCTGACCGGCGTCGAAACCCGACCCTATCGGCAGGACCGGTTGGTCCTCATCGTCGCCCCCGGCCACCCACTGGCCGACAAAAGCCAACTGGCCTTTGCCGACGTGCTCGGCGAACCCTTCGTCTGCCTGCACGCCGGCAGCGCCATTCACACCTTCATGATGAACCATGCCGCCCGCCTCGGCAGCCGGCTCGACGTGCGCATTCAGGTGCGCAGTTTCAGCGCCGTCTGCCGCATGGTGGCGGCCGGCGTCGGCATCGGCATGGTGCCGCGCTCGGCTACGGTCGACGGCATAAAAACGATAGAAATCACCGACCCCTGGGCGCCGCGCGATCTGCAGCTGTGCGTTCGTTCGCGGGCCGCCCTGAGCCCGGCGGCGGCCGCCCTTTTCGACCATCTGGCCGGCAAGGGCGGCGCTGAAATTACAGCGGGCGCTTGACGGTCAGCGCACCACGAATTTGGCCCTTGCTGTAGCCGGTTGCCTGATCATGCGGGTAGCTCTCGGCCAGCTTGGCCTTGAGGCCGACCTCCATGCCATCGACCGCGCCGTGGCACTTGAGGCAAACGTCGCCGACCGGCAGCGCCTTCATGTAGCGGAAGACCTGTTTGCCGTCGATGCTGACGATCTCGCTCTTTTCCATCGTGTCGATCTTCTCGCCATTGGCAGCGCGAATGTTGAAGTCGGCCAGCTGGCGAACTTCCCACAGATCCGGCGTGCCGCGCTCGGCGTTGCGCGTCTTGAGGCTGACGCGACGAATGTCCCAACCGGTTTCCTGGCGCTTGGCCTTGATCAGCTCCGGCGCCTGTTCCTTGCACACCGGAATCGCCCCGGCCACACCCTTTTCGGCGACGGCTTCCTGCATGGCATTGACTACCTTGGGGACGACCGGCAGCACGGCTTTCTTGGTTTCTGCGGTCAGCGCGCCGATGTTCTGGGCCAGGGCAGGCAGGGCGGCAAAGAGCAGGGCGGCGGGAAGAAAAGCTTTCATGGCGGACTCCAATGCGAATTAGAAAACGCTTATTTTATGCCGGCTTGATGACAGTCCGGCGATTTCCCGGTTGGCCAGCCGCCCGGCGCCGCTCAGTCCTCGGGTGCGGGCTGAGCAGCCATGATTTGCGGCAGATTTCCTTCGATCCAGTCGGCCAGAGCTTCGACCTTGAGGGCGACTTCGTGGCCAAGCGGGGTCAGGCTGTATTCGACGTGGGGTGGGACGACCGGGTAGGCCTTGCGGGCGACGAAGCCGTCGCCTTCCAGCCATTTCAGGGTTTGCGCGAGCATGCGTTCGCTGACGCCAGCCGTCTTGCGGCGCAGGTCGCTGAAGCGGTGGGTGCCGCCGAGCAAGGCGACGAGGACGAGCACGCCCCAGCGGCTGGTGACGTGTTTGAGGACGTCGCGCGACGGGCATTTCTCGGCGAACAGGTCACCCCGGCGCATCCGCGCCGACAGTGTGGAAGACGCCTCGGTGATTTGCGGGCTGTCGTTGTGCATGGGTACTTACCTTTATGTGCGTACTTACTAAAAATTAGTACGGTTGGTATTCTGCCATTTCTCCTCAACCAACCCAAGGAATTTCAACCATGATCGCCATTACCGGAGCCTCCGGCCAACTCGGCCGTCTAGTCATCGAAGCGTTATTGAACAAATTGCCGGCCACCGAAATTGTCGCCGCCGTGCGCAATCCGGATCGGGTCGCCGACCTGGCCGCGGCCGGCGTTCACGTCCGGCAAGCCGACTACAACCAGCCGGCCACACTGGAATCTGCCTTCCGCGGGGTGGACAAGCTGTTGCTCATTTCTTCAAGCGAAGTCGGCAGCCGCCTCCCGCAGCACCGCGCCGTCATCGAAGCGGCCGGCCGCGCCGGGGTCAAGCTGATCGCTTACACCAGCCTGCTCCATGCCGATACCTCGCCGCTCGGGCTGGCCGCCGAACACAAGGCGACCGAGGCGCTGCTCAAGGATTCCGGGGTGCCGTTCGTGTTGCTGCGCAATGGCTGGTATTCGGAAAATTATCTGGCCAGCGTGCCGACGGCCTTGCAGTTCGGGGCGCTGATCGGCAGCGCCGGTGATGGCCGGATCGCCTCGGCCGCCCGGGCCGACTATGCCTCCGCCGCGGCCGCGGTGCTGACCGCCGACAACCAGGCCGGGCGCGTGTACGAACTGGCCGGCGACGCAAGTTATTCGCTGGCCGAGCTGGCCGCCGAGGTGGCGCGTCAATCCGGCCAGCCCGTCGTCTACCAGAACCTGCCCGAGGCGGAATTCAAGGCGGCGCTGGTCGGCGCCGGCTTGCCCGATGGCTTTGCCGGCTTGCTCGCCGACTCCGATGCGGGCGCCGCTCAGGGTGCGCTGTTCGACGACAGTCACGCGCTGAGCCAGCTGATCGGACGCCCGACGACGCCGATTACCGCGCAGATCAAACCGGTGCTTGACGCACTGCACAATATGCCGGCACAATGAATTCATGACTTCTTCGATTTCCCTGTTTGCCCTGAAAGCCCCGTGCCGCCGCGTTCTGCGTGCGTGGCGCGTTGCCGTTTGTCCGGGGCCCGGGGTGAGCTAATCGACGTTTTCTGACCCGATTTCAGCACAGGCCGCGGATTTGAAACCCGCGGCCTTTTTGTTTTCTCTCTGTTTTCCCCTCCATGAAAGGAAGTGCCATGACCCTTATTGCCAACTGGACCCTGCTCGCCAAAGTACGCCACAACGCTGATCGCAGCATGCATCCGCCCTCGCCCCAACCGTACTGAACCGGAGAAAGTCGTGTCCATACCCTTCGCCTATCTCGGCATCATCCTGATCTGGTCCACCACGCCACTGGCCATCCAGTGGAGCACCGAGGGCACCGGTTTTGCCCTCGCCGTCTTCGCCCGCATGCTGATCGGCGTCCTTGTCGCTGCCGCGGTCATCATCGTCTGGCGCATCCGTTTTCCGCTGCACGACCGGGCGCGTCGCGCCTATGTGGTCGGTGGCCTCGGCCTGTTCTTCGCCATGGCGCTCACCTACTGGGCGGCGCGCTATGTGCATTCCGGGCTGATTTCTGTCCTCTTCGGCCTCTCGCCGCTGGCCGCCGGCAGCCTTGCCGCCATGTTCCTGGGGGAGCGCTCACTGACGCGTCTGAAGCTGTTGGGTATGGCGCTTGGCGCTGCCGGCCTGGCGACGATCTTCATCCATGGCGACAGTCTGGGCCACGAAAATGCGCTGCTTGGTCTGCTTGCGCTGCTCGTCGCCGTCTTCATCTATTCCGGCTGCCTCGTCTGGCTCAAGCGCATCGGTGATGACAGCCCGCCGCTGGCCACCACGGTCGGCACGCTGGCCGTTTCGCTGCCCTGCTTCGGGCTGGTCTGGCTGCTCACGGATGGCCGACTGCCCGAGATGGTCCCGCCGCGGGCCGGGGCGGCCATCGCCTACCTTGGCGTCTTCGGCTCGGTGGTCGGCTTCGCGCTCTATTACTACGTGATCAAGCATCTCGAAACCTCGAAGGTGGCGCTCATTACGCTGATCACCCCGGTCATCGCGCTGCTCCTCGGTCACTGGCTCAACGGGGAGAGCATCGGCCTGCGCCTGTGGCTGGGCACAGGGTTGATCCTGCTTGGCCTGGGCGTGCACGAATGGGGCATGCTGGCCGGCCTGTTGCGCCCCGGGCGAGCCGTGCCAGGCAAGCCGGAGATTGCCGGATAGCCAGCGCGGCGAATCCTGCGGTCAACCGGGGAAAAAGCCCAAAATTGAAATGGCCCGTGCTAAAAAATGGCCAAAAAAAACCGGGCGGCAGCGCCGTCCGGCAAAAAGGGAGAGGGAGAACAAGTCTCCCTGCTCCTCAGGGTTGGATGGCCGACAGGGCCGGGCCGTATTGTCGATCGATATGCGGAATGTGCTGCTTGAGCCAGTCGCGCAGGAAGGCGGTGGTTTCCTCGGTGATGACAGCCTGCCCGGCATGGAACTGCTGTTGCAGGTTGATGCAGGTCTTGACCAGCTTGTTGTGCTCGACGAGGTGCTGGTCGAGCGCCGCGTAGCCGACTTTGCGCATGTTTTCCTCCTCGGCCGCGAAATGCTGGGCGACGAAGGCAATCAAGCCATCCAGCGAACGGGCGATGGATGCGCGTTCGCCGGTGCCCACCGAGGCGTGCAAGCCGTTGAGCAGACCGAACAGATGCTTGTGCTCTTCGTCGTGCTGCTCGATGCCGGTGCCGAATTCCTCAGGGGTCCATTTGATCAAAGACATGGTTAGGGCGCTTGGGCTGGAATGAAGACTAATGACTTCCGAGGGTATGCACAATAACGCGAATGTCATATATCGATAGGCGTGTCAGCCGATAATTGACGCGCGTTATCAATGGGTTATCGCCATTTTCGGCGTGGCAGTGTCGGCTGGGAGCGACAGGTTTTTCTCGGGGGAACTGGCCATTCCCACGGTCAACCGGAATTTCGCCGTAAAACGAAAAAGCGGCTCACAAATGAAAATGGCGCGAACGAAGCCGCGCCATTTTCATCGGGCAGATCGGTCGATCAAATGCGCCCGAACCGCGTCGACTGACCGCGGTGACGGGCAACCGCGACGATCAGGCCGAGTCCGGCCAAGAGCATCGCCGATGATGCCGGCTCGGGCACTGCCGAAATGCTGACCGAACCCCTGTCCTCGACGGTGAAGGCCAGCGGTGACGGGGAAATGGGGCCGTTGGGACAGGCCTGGGCGATGCCGCAGACCACCCCGGCGACAATCGGCGCATCCCAACTGCCCGGCTGATTGGACAGTTCCAGCTGGAGCTGGACGTTGGTCAGCGTCGCCATGTCGGTGCCGGCGGCATTGAACAGATAACCCTCGACAAAGCTGCCGGCGACGCCCCGCGCGTTCACCACAATCAGCCCCTTATCGTTGGCCGGATAACCCTCGAAAATCTCGAAGCTGGCGAAACGGGTGCCATTATCGGCACCATAATTGGTCGGGCCGGTGCCGAAATCGGGATGCGGATCGGAGAAAAGGTCGATCCGCCCGCCCGACATTCGCAGTGGGTTCGGGACCCCGAAAACCGAATAGGTAACGGTGATCTCATGGCTGCCGAATAGCGCGGTGCCGTCAGTGTTTAGAGCGCGATAGGCACCATGTTCCATGAAGCTGTACAGGCCGGGCGTGCTGTCATCGGGCAGCGATTGCACGAAGCCGACGCCGTGAACCTTGAGTGTCGAGATGGCTGTCGCCCCGCTGACGCCGCTGCCGGCCGAATTGATCTGCCAATCGTTGGCCGCCACAGCCGACTGAGCGGACACCGCAATGGCCAGAATGCTCAGGCCGTGCACCATTTGTCGAATAATTCGCATGACTTTGAGGTCGCTTTCTTGAATGAATTGAACGGTAGCCCGGGCAAGCGCCCCGACCACGCCTATCCACTGGCGCTGCATGTAACCCGTTCCGGATATGCCATGTGGAAGTCCGCGATTTTATCGGCAAGCGATGTGTGGCGGCCATTATTTATTCCAAATGAATGACCGATCCAGCTGTGTTGCTACGGTCAACCGGGAAAAAGGCCCAAAAATGAAAATGGCGCAGAAGGTTCTGCGCCATTGTTTTGTCTTGAGCTGATCAGGTTCTCACATCTACCCCGCCCGATTGCTCATTTTCATGGGAGCTCAGCGCCGTCCGCCGAGGATAGACCCCAACACCCCCCGCAGAATCTGTTTCCCGAGTTCGCGACCAACCGTCCCTGCCACGCCGCGTGCTGCGCTTTTCGCGGCACTTTCGAGCACGCCTTCACGACGCCCGCCGCGCGGGCCGGTGCTTCCCGTCAGGATTTCGCCGAGGCTGCCGAAGATGCCGCCGGATTCTTGCGGCGTCGGTTCGGGCTGGCGGGGTTGCGGGGCGGGTTGGCGGCGCACCGGTTCCTGGTTGGCGCTGTTGCCCCAGTCACTGTCGTTGAGATTGCCGTTGCCGGCGGGCGGGGCGGGGATGGCGCCGGGGGCGGGCTGGCTGGCGGCGGGTTTGCCGCGCAGGAGTTCGTAGGCGGATTCGCGGTCGACCGTGGTGCCGTAGGTGGCGAGCATGGGCGAGGCGTTGATGATGGCCTGGCGTTCTTCGGCGGTCAGCGGGCCGAGGTTCGGTGATGACCGTGGCGGCGTCGAATTTGGGGTTGGCGCGCATGGTTTCGGCGGCTGCCTGGACGGCTTTCTGGTCGCGTGGGGTGAAGGCGCGCAGGGCGTGTTGGACGCGGTTGCCGAGCTGGCCGAGGATTTTTTCCGGGACGTCGAGCGGGTTCTGGGTGACGAAATAGACGCCGACGCCCTTCGAGCGGATCAGGCGGACGACCTGCTCGACCTTGTCGGTGAGCGCCTGGGGGGCGTCGCTGAACAGCAGGTGGGCTTCGTCGAAGAAGAAGGCGAGCTTGGGCTTGTCGAGGTCGCCGGCTTCGGGTAGTTGTTCGAAGAGTTCGGAGAGCAGCCAGAGCAGGAAGGTGGAATAGAGGGCCGGAGCGTGGATGAGTTTTTCGGCCGACAGCACGTTGATGACGCCACGGCCGTTTTCGTCGACTTTCATGAGGTCGTTGATGTCGAGCATCGGTTCGCCGAAGAACTGGTCGCCGCCTTGTTGTTCGAGCGTCAGCAGGCCGCGCTGGATGGCGCCGATGGAGGCCGAGGCGACGTTGCCGTATTCGGTGGTGAACGTCTTGGCGTTGTCGCCGACGTGCTGGACCATGGCGCGCAGGTCCTTGAGGTCGAGCAGGAGCAGGCCCTGGTCGTCGGCGATCTTGAAGACCAGCTGCAGGACGCCGCCTTGCGTGTCGTTGAGGTTGAGCAGGCGGGCGAGAAGCAGTGGGCCCATGTCGGAAACGGTGGCGCGGATCGGCACGCCGCCCTGGCCGAAGACATCCCAGAAGGCGACCGGGTTGGCGTAGGGGGTGAAGCCTTCAAGGCCAAGATCGGCAATGCGCTTGAGCAGTTTTTCCGAGGGATTGCCGGCGGTGCCCATGCCCGAGAGGTCGCCCTTCACGTCCGCCATGAAGACCGGCACGCCGGCAAAGGACAGCCGTTCAGCCATCGTTTGCAGGGTCACCGTCTTGCCGGTGCCGGTGGCGCCGGTGATCAACCCGTGACGGTTGGCCATCTGCGGCAGCAGGGCCGGGTAACCGTCTTCGGATTTGGCGAGATACATGGGTTCGGACATGGCGGCGGGCTCCAGCGGAAAAGGTATCCCGGCATTCTAGCAACGCGACGGTTGCGCTTTGTTAAATAGCGTAAGTCGGCGCCTCACGCCGGCCTGACGAGAAGCCGCCGGGCGAGTAAAATCACGCCTTCTTCGTTATTTGCATTCAGGGAAAACAGCATGGCTGGTCATTCCAAGTGGGCCAATATCCAGCACCGTAAAGGTCGCCAGGACGAGAAGCGCGGTGCCGCCTTCTCGAAGATTGCCAAGGAAATTACCGTCGCGTCCAAGATGGGCGGCGGCGACGTCAACTTCAACCCGCGCCTGCGCGTCGCGGTCGACAAGGCCAAGGGCGTCATCCGCTACGAAGGCTACGGCATCGGTGGCGCGGCGATCATGGTCGATTGCCTGACGGACAACAAGGTGCGCACGGTGGCCGAAGTTCGCCACGCCTTTTCCAAGTTCGGCGGCAACATGGGTTCGGACGGTTGCGTGGCATTCCAGTTCAAGCATGTCGGCCAGCTGATTTTTGCCCCGGGCACTGACGAAGGCGCGCTCATGGATGCCGCCATCGAGGCCGGCGCCGACGACGTGACGACCAATGATGACGGCTCGATCGAAGTGATCACCCCGCCGAATGACTACATGGCCGTCAAGGATGCGCTCGAAGCGGCCGGCTTCAAGTCGGAATTCGGCGAAGTGACGATGAAGCCGGAAGGCGAAAACGTCTTCGCCGGCGAGGAAGGCGTGAAGATGCAGAAGCTGCTCGACGCGCTGGAAAACCTCGACGACGTGCAGGAAATCTACACCACCGCGGTCATCGAAGACTGATCGCTGCGGATGACGCTGCCCGTCATCATCGACATCGAAGCCTCGGGCTTCGGCAAGGGCAGCTATCCGATCGAGATCGGTTATTTCATGCCGGACGGCAGCTCGTACTGCACGCTGATCCGTCCGGAACCGGGGTGGTCGCATTGGGACAGTTCGGCCGAGGCGGTGCATGGCATCGCCCGCCAACAACTGGCCAGCCACGGCAAATCCGCCGTCGATGTCTGCCTGGCGCTCAACCGCAGCCTGCGTCGCCAGCGCGTCTATTGCGACGCCTGGTCCTACGATTATGTCTGGCTCAGCGTCATGTACGACGCGGCCGATCTGGTGCCGTCGTTCGAGTTGCGCGACTTGCGCGAACTGCTCGGCGAATGCGAGAAGACCCTGTGGCACGCGACCCGGGCAATGGTCGAGGTGCGCCTGGCGCTGAGCCGCCACCGGGCCAGCGGCGACGCCCGAACGCTGTTTGAAACGCTGCTCGAAGTGCGCCGGCAATGCACCGGCGATCAACTCCTCTGACCCGTCGTGCAACGCTTTTACCCCCTGCTTTTCGTCTTTCTGTGGAGCACCGGTTTCATCGGCGCCAAGCTCGGCCTGCCCCATGCCGAGCCGCTGTCCTTCCTGCTCAGCCGCTACGGGCTGGTCATCGCGCTCATGCTGATCATCGCCCTGGCGACCAAGGCGCCGTGGCCGGAGAAGCGGCGCGACTGGTTGCACATCGGCGTATCCGGCGTGCTCGTCCATGCCGTTTATCTCGGCGGCGTCTTCGTCGCCATCAAGCATGGCCTGCCGGCCGGGGTCACGGCGCTGGTCGTCGGCATGCAGCCGCTGCTGACAGCATTTGGCGCCGGCTGGCTGCTTGGCGAGAAAGTGAGCACTCGCCAATGGGCCGGGCTGGGGCTCGGTTTTGTCGGCGTCGGGCTGGTCGTTTCCGGCAAGCTTGGCGAGGGTGCGCTGGGGCCGATGCTGATTCCCGCCGTCGTCGCGCTGCTCGGCATCACGCTCGGCACGCTCTACCAGAAACGTTTCTGCCCGAAATTCGATCTGCGCACCGGTTCGGTCATCCAGTTCGTGCCGACGGCCATCGTCACGGCGATTGCCGTCGCCGTCTTCGAGGATTACCGGATCGACTGGAACGGCCAGTTCATCTTCGCCCTCGGCTGGCTCGTGCTCGTTCTTTCGCTTGGCGCCATCAGCCTGCTCAACCTGCTCATCCGCAGCGGCAGCGCGGTCAATGTCGCTACCCTGTTCTACCTGACGCCACCGACGACGGCGCTCATCGCCTATTTCATTTTTGGCGAAAATTTGACGTTGACCGCAGCATTCGGCATGGTCGTCGCCGTGAGCGGCGTTTATCTGGTGGCGAGGACGAAATGAGCATCACAGCACCGCGTATTCTCGGCATCGACCCCGGTCTGCGGATCACCGGCTTTGGCGTCATCGAAATGCACGGCAACAAGCTCGTTTATGTCGCCAGCGGCTGCATCAAGTCGAACGACAAGGCCTCGCTGCCCGACCGCATCAAGACGCTGTTCGCCGGCATCAGCGAGGTCATCGCCACCTACGCGCCGAATCAGGCGGCGGTCGAGAAAGTATTCGTCAACGTCAATCCGCAATCGACCCTGCTGCTCGGTCAGGCCCGTGGCGCGGCGCTCAGTGCGCTGGTCCATGCCGGTTTGCCAGTGGCCGAATACACCGCGCTGCAGACCAAGCAGGCCGTCGTCGGCCACGGCAAGGCGGCCAAGGAACAGGTCCAGGACATGGTTGTCCGGCTGCTCAACCTGCCCGGCGCACCGACCGCCGACGCTGCCGATGCGCTGGCCTGCGCCATCTGCCACGCCCATGGCGGGCAGGGTCTGGGAGCGCTGGCGACGGCCGGCTATCGCGTTCGTGGCGGACGGCTGGTAGGATGACAACCTGTTTGAACATACAGTATCGGGACCGCCCATGATTGGAAGACTGACCGGCCTGATCGCCGAAAAGAACCCGCCTCGATGTGCCGATGAGCACCTTCTACAACCTGCCGGCGAGCGGCGAGAAGGTCACGCTGCTCACCCACTTCGCGGTGCGCGAGGACGGTCATTTCCTTTATGGCTTTCTGACCGAGGCCGAACGCTTTGCCTTCCGCCAGTTGCTCAAGGTTTCCGGCATCGGTGCCCGTACCGCGCTGTCGGTGCTCTCCGGCCTGTCGGTCAACGATCTGGCCGCCGCCGTCGCGCAGCAGGAACTCGGTCGGCTGATCAAGGTGCCCGGCATCGGCAAGAAGACGGCCGAGCGCCTGCTCCTCGAACTCAAGGGCAAGCTGGCCGACAGCATCGGCGGCGTTTCCCTGCATGCTGCGGTCGACGACGCCAAACAGGATATTTCCAACGCCCTGCTCGCCCTCGGCTACAACGAGAAGGAAGCGGCCGCGGCGATGAAGCAATTGCCAGCCGACATCGGCACCTCGGACGGCATCCGGGCGGCCCTCAAACTGCTGTCCAAGGTCTGATGATCGAAGATAACGACCACAAACGGCTGGCGCAAATTGCGCTGGTGGTGCTCCTCATCATCGGCTGTGTTGCCCTGCTGTTGCCCTTCATCGGCGCCATTTTGTTCAGCTTCGTGGTGTGGATGTGCACCTGGTCGTTCTACGCCGAGAAACTGCGGCCGCGGCTGGGTGGGCGCGATACGCTGGGCGCCTCGCTGATGACGGGGCCTGCCGGCCGAACCGCCGGGCTGGCTGAGCGGGCTGCCCTTCGTCGGCAGCGAAATCGAGGCGACCTGGCATCGCCTGGCCGGCAACCGCGAGGAACTCAACGGGCTGGTCAAGCAGTTGATCGCGCCGGCCCGCCAGTTCGCGCTGGCGCTCGGCGGGATTGCCGCCAACGGTCTGCTGCAACTGGCCCTGGTTCTCTTCGTGACATTCTTTTTGTATCGCGACGGCGTGGCGATCAGCAAGGCGCTCTATGTCGGCGCCCGCAAGCTGGGCGGCGAACTCGGCGAGAACATGCTGGAAAAGGCGCGCGGGACGGTCGTCGGCGTCATGCTCGGCATCGTCGGCACGGCGGCGGCGCAGGGCACGGTGGCGATGATCGGCTTCCTCATCGCCGGCGTGCCGGAGGCCATGCTGCTCGGCTTCGCCACTTTCTTCCTGTCGATGATTCCGGTCGGCCCGCCGCTCATCTGGGGCGGTGCGGCGGCCTGGCTATACAGCGAAGGGCAGACCGGTTGGGCCATCTTCCTGGTCCTCTATGGCCTGTTTGTCGTCAGCAGTATTGATAATTTCGTCAAGCCGATCCTGATCGCCCGCGGCGCCGGGCTGTCGATTCTGCTCATCGCCCTCGGTGTGCTCGGCGGCGTACTGGTTTTCGGCTTTATCGGCATCTTTCTCGGCCCGGTCTTGCTGGCCCTGGGCGACATGCTGCTGCAACGCTGGCTTCGTGAGGAACCCCACGCATGATCGAAACCGACAAACTGACGCCAACGGCGATTCCTACGGTCGACCGGATAATTGCCCCAAATTCGAAATCGGCCCAGGAGGAAGCGCTCGAACGCGCCCTGCGCCCCAAGCGGCTGGCCGATTACACCGGTCAGGTCAAGATCCGCGAACAGCTCGAAATCTTCATCCAGGCGGCGCGTAACCGCAGCGAATCGCTCGACCACGTGCTGCTCTTCGGCCCGCCGGGGCTGGGCAAGACAACGCTGGCTCACATCGTCGCCGCCGAAATGGGCGTCAACCTGCGCCAGACTTCCGGCCCGGTCCTTGAGCGGGCCGGCGACCTCGCCGCCATCCTGACCAATCTCGAACCGCACGACGTGCTGTTCATCGACGAAATCCACCGGCTTTCCCCGGTGGTCGAGGAAATCCTCTACCCGGCGCTCGAAGATTTCCAGATCGACATCATGATCGGCGAAGGTCCGGCCGCCCGTTCGGTCAAGCTCGACCTGCCGCCGTTCACGCTGGTCGGTGCGACAACCCGCGCCGGCATGCTGACCAACCCGCTACGCGACCGCTTCGGCATCGTTGCCCGCCTCGAGTTCTACACGGCGGAAGAACTGCAGAGCATCGTCAGCCGCTCGGCCGCGCTGCTCAACGCGCCGATCGACCCGGAAGGCGCCTTTGAAATCGCCAAGCGTTCGCGCGGCACGCCGCGTATCGCCAACCGCCTGCTCCGCCGCGTCCGCGACTACGCCGAGGTCAAGGCCGACGGCAACATCACACGCCAGGTGGCCGATGCCGCGCTAGTCATGCTCGACGTCGATTCGGCCGGGCTAGACATCATGGACCGCAAACTGCTGTCCGCCGTCATCGACAAGTTCGGTGGCGGCCCGGTCGGTGTCGACAATCTGGCCGCCGCCATCGGCGAAGCGCGCGACACCATCGAGGACGTGCTCGAACCCTATCTGATCCAGCAGGGTTACCTGCAACGTACCCTGCGCGGCCGCATCGCGACGCCCGCCGTCTACCGCCATCTCGGCCTGCCTGAACCGGCCAGCGCGGTGGTTCGCGACCTGCTGGCCGATAGCTGATCAGGTCGCGTCGGCGCTCGGGGCAGTCTCCGCCCCGGCCAGGCAGACGCGGTTGCGGCCGGCGGCCTTGGCGGCATAGAGCGCCGCATCGGCCCGACTGACCGTGTGGTCAGTCGACTCGGTGCCGTCGAACTGGGCCACGCCAACGCAGATCGACACCTGAATCGCCAGCGTGTTCGGGCAGGGAATGCTCTCCGCCACCGCCTGCCGGAGCTTCTCGGCGATCTGCCGACCCTCTTCGGCGCCGCAGCCGGGCAGCACCATGAGAAATTCCTCGCCACCCCAGCGCACGGCAAAATCGGCTGCCCGCAGCGTCGACCGTAGCAGGTGCGCGACGCTGATCAGAACCTCGTCGCCAACCCGGTGGCCATAGCGGTCGTTGATGCTCTTGAAGTGGTCGACGTCGGCGAGCAGGACGGTGATGGCTTGCGGGTTGCGCCGATAATTGGCCATCAATTTGTCGATCAGGATGCTGAAGGCGTGGCGATTGAGCAGGCCGGTCAGCTTGTCGGTCGACGCCATTTCCTCGATTTTCGACTGGTAGCGGCCGAGGGCAAGGTAGGTCAGGAAAATGACCACCAGCGTGACGGCCAGGCTGATCGCCAGATTGACGTACAGCGTCTGGCGAATGCCGGCCAGCGAGATTTCTTCGTTTTGCTCGACGAACAGGTACCACTTGAGTTCGGAAACGTAATTGACGTTGAGGATGTGGTTGTCGCCGCCATCGAGGAACTGATAGGAGCCGCTGCGTTCGGCCAGGATGCGGTCGAGGAGCGCGGCCATCCCCTGTCGGCTGCGCAGATCCGGCGCCTGGCCTTTCTGGCCACCGTGGAGGACAACACGACCGGTGGCGTCGGCAAAGTAGATGGTGCGCTGGAAGCGGGCCTGATATTCCTGAATCAGATGGTGAACCGAATCGACAGTCAGGCCGATTCCGGTGGCGCCGATATATTGCCCGGCAAAATCGGCAACGCGGTAATTGATGAAAATAGTCAGCTTGTCGTTGTTGGCGAGATCGGGATCGACATTGATTTCGTAGTCGTCCCGCATATTTCGGACCCGGTAGTACCAGGCATCGCGCGGCTCGCTTTCGGAAACCTGTTTGAAAGCGCCTTCGCTGGTGTAGTAATTGCGGGTCTTGTCGGAGACGAAGAAGCTGCTGAAGGCGTTGTTGCGCAGTTTGACCTCGGCCAGGTAACGGGCCAGTTCGCGGTCATCCTTTTCGCCCCGGAGCACCCAGTCGCGCAGGAAAGTGTCGTGCGCCATGGTGGACGAAATGAGAACGGGCCGGACCAGATCCTTCTGGATTTCCGAATAGATGTTGCTGGAAGTCAGCGGCAGATCCTGGCCGATGATGGCGCTGCGGATGGCCTCCTTGGAAACGAAATAGCCGAACAGCGTCGTGGCGAAAAAGCCGGCGCTGAGGAGCAGGCTCAAGAGCAGGATCAGGCTGCGTCGATCACCGATTTTCAAATGACGGGGCATGGCATCGATTATGTGGGACGGCGGCCGGGAATGCCATGAATTCACGTTGTTTTGTTGGCGGGGAAAAAGTATTGCTCTGGAAACAGATCGTTACAAAACAATGCTGCGGCGCAATGTAAAATTCCGGGATGAAATACGAGCCGAAGCCGAACGCCTTCACCATTCCTGTCCGCGTTTACTACGAGGATACGGATGCCGGCGGGGTCGTTTACTACGCCAATTACCTCAAATTCTTCGAACGCTGCCGCACCGAGTGGATGCGTTTTGCCGGCCATGACCAGTCGGCCCTGGCCGCCGAAGCCGGCATCGGTTTCGTGGCGCGCAAGGCGAGCTGCGAATACCTCAAGCCGGCGCGTCTCGACGACGAATTGATCGTCGGCCTCGAAGTCGAAAAACTCACCCGCGTCCGCGTTGTCTTCCGTCAGCACGTCCGCCGCGGTGACGTCGAACTGGTCACCGGCACCGTCGAAATCGCCTGCGTCAACATGGCCACCATGACGCCCTCCGCCATCCCCGAATTCCTGCACAGCAAACTGGAAGCGCTTAAATGAACGTCACCCAGGATCTTTCCATCCTTCACCTCATTCTTCAGGCCAGTGCGGTTGTCCAGGCTGTCATGGCCTTGCTGGCCGGCGTTTCGTTCATGTCCTGGTACTACATTTTCATGAAGTGGTTTGCCGTCAAGCAGGCGCGGGCCAAGACCGAAACCTTCGAGCGCGACTTCTGGTCGGGCGGCGACCTCAACAACCTGTTCAACAGCGCGGTCAGTGACCGCCACCACGCCGGTTCCATGGAACGCATCTTCGAGGCGGGTTTCCGTGAATTCACCAAGCTGCGCGGCCAGAAGAACCTGGAGTCCAAGGACTTCGTCGACGGCTCCCGCCGCGCCATGCGCGCCACCTATCAGCGCGAGATGGATTCGCTGGAATCGCATCTTGCCTTCCTCGCCTCGGTCGGCTCGGTCAGCCCCTACATCGGCCTGTTCGGCACCGTCTGGGGCATCATGCATGCCTTCCGCGGTCTGTCCAACGTCGGTCAGGCAACCCTCGCCTCGGTTGCCCCGGGCATTGCCGAAGCGCTGGTTGCCACGGCTATCGGCTTGTTCGCGGCGATTCCGGCGGTGCTTGCCTACAACCGTTTCTCGCATGACATCGACCGTCTGGCCACCCGTTACGAGTCGTTCATGGAAGAGTTCTCGAACATCCTGCAAAGGCAGATGCGTTAAGCCATGCGCCAGCGTCGTCTGAAAAGCGAAATCAACGTCGTTCCCTACATCGACGTCATGCTCGTGCTGCTCGTCATCTTCATGGTGGCGACGCCGATGATGACGACCGGCTCGGTCGATCTGCCGGCCTCGGGAACAGCGCCGCAGAAGCCAGACAAGTACGTCAAGGTGCAGATCAAGGACGACGGCAGCCTGTCGCTGTTCAGCATCACGGGGGACGAGAAGAAGCTCAGGGGCATCAAGGAGCTCAAGGCCGAACTGGCGGTTCTGAACGCCGCTGACCGGAACACGCCTATCCTCATCGCCGGCGCCAAGGAAACCCAGTACAAGAACGTCATCGAAGTGCTCGACGAAGCCAAGCGCGCCGGATTCGATAAGGTTGGCCTGGAAACCGCCAGCAAATAAGTGGACATGATCTTCAACAAACCCGAAGAACCCGGCAAGAAGTACGCGCTGTCGTTCACCGTTCTGGTGCACGTCGCCCTGGTCGCCTTTCTGTTCTTCGGAGTGCAGTGGAAACGCAGCCAGCCGGAGATCATGGAGGTCGAGTTGTGGTCGTCGCGACCGATGCCCGCCCAGGTCGTGCCGCCCCCTCCGCCGCCGCCTGAAGTGAAGCCGGAGCCGAAGCCGCTACCCAAGGTCGAACCGAAGCCGGCCCCGGTGGAGAAAAAGCCGGAGATCGTGGTCAAGGTCGAAAAGAAGAAGCCGGAACCGAAGAAACCGGAACCGCCCAAGCCCGAGTTGAAAAAGCCTGAACCGAAGCCCGTTCCGCCCAAGGATCCGTTCAAGGAAATGCTCGAGCGCGAGGACAAGCAACGCCAGGCCCGCGACCTGCAGAACAAGCTGGCCGCGCAGGCCGAGACGGAACAGCGTGCATCGGCCAGCCGGCGCGGCCTGGCCGACTATACGAACAAGATACGTTTGCGTATCAAGAGCAACCTGGCGCTGCCGCCGGGCATCCAGGGCAATCCGGAGGCCATTTTCGAGGTCACCCAGTTGCCGACCGCGGAAGTGCTTTCGGTCAAGCTGAAACGATCGAGCGGCAATCCGGCGCTGGATAGCGCCATTGAGCGCGCCATCCGCCGCTCATCGCCCTTGCCGAAGCCGGATGATCCCTCGCTTTTCCAGCGCACGCTGGAAATTAAACACAAGCCGTTTGAAGAGTAGAATCGCGCGAACTTTTACGAAAATGAATGCAATGTCCCGAATTTTCCGCAGCTGTCGATCGAGATCACCGGCGCCGGTGCCAACCGGATTCCGGTGACCATCGTTGATTTTCCCGGCGATCCAACCGCGTCCCGCATCATCACCTCGACGGTGCGCGCTGATCTCGAGCGCAGCGGCCTGTTCAAGCTGGTCGATCACGGCAACCTCGCCCTTGACGAAAACGCACCGATCAACCACGCCGACTGGAAGGGCCGCGGCGCCGACGCGCTGGCTGCCGGGAGCATTGCGCGCAGCGCCGACGGCCGACTGGAAGCCCGTTTCCGCCTGTACGACACGCAAAAAGGCGTCGCCCTCGGCGGTGCCGCCTACGTCACCAGCAACGTCCAACTGCGCGCCGCCGGCCACCGCATCGCCGACTACATCTACGAAAAGCTGACCGGCGAAAAGGGCGTCTTCTCGACGCGCATCGCCTATGTCGTCAAGGCCCGTGGTCGTTTCCTGCTGCAGATTGCCGATTCCGACGGCCAGAATGCGGCCACCGCGCTGACCTCCATCGAGCCGATCATTTCCCCGGTCTGGTCGCCTGATGGCGGCCGCCTCGCCTACGTTTCCTTCGAGAAGAAAAAGCCGGTCATCTACGTCCATTCGCTGGCCTCAGGCCAGCGCCACATCGTCGCCAATTTCAAGGGCTCCAACTCGGCGCCGGCCTGGTCGCCGGACGGTCGCAAGCTGGCCGTCGTCCTCTCCAAGGACGGCTTCTCGCAGATCTACAAGGTCAATGCCGACGGCAGCGGCCTGCAGCGCCTGACCCAGTCGTCCGGCATCGACACCGAGCCGCGCTACTCGCCCGATGGCGGCACGATCTACTTCACCTCCGATCGCGGCGGCAGCCCGCAGATCTACCAGACCGACGCCAACGGCGGCGAAGTCAGGCGCGTCACCTTCGAAGGCAGCTACAACGTCTCGCCACGCCCGTCGCCGGATGGCAAGAGCCTCGCCTTCATCAGCCGCCGCGAAGGTCGCTTCCAGCTCGCCGTCATGGATCTGGCCAGTCGCCAGGTCCAGGTCGTGAGCGACTCGAACAAGGACGAATCCCCGAGTTTCGCCCCCAACAGCCGCATGATCCTGATCGCCACTGAAATTGGCGGGCGCGGCGTACTATCGGCTGTCTCCAGCGATGGCAGGATCAAACAACGC